>JAIXUV010000220.1 GCA_027483345.1 Verrucomicrobiales bacterium
CGCCGAAGACCGCGCAAAGGCGGGTCTGGGCCGAAATGGGGCGATGGGCGGACGGCGTCATGGGCGGGAACAGTGGCGATCCGCCGGGTCCGGGACAAGCCGCCGGGCGGGGATTCCATACCGTTTGGCGAAATGCGTTGGGAATTCCCTGGGCCGGATTCCCGCAGAGGGATCCCGGCACCATGACGCCACGCTTCGGATAGGGGTTCACAACCAAGGGTGCCAAGGGTGCCAAGGGTGCGAAGAAGTTCCCTCGGACCGGATGCCCGGCGTCCGACGCCGGGTTGCCTCGCATTGCCACGAGTACTCCCTTCGCTCCGGTGACTCCATTCCGGGCGAGGACAACCTCCCGACAACCGGGGACAACCTCCCGACAATCCCGTTCCTTGCGGTGTCCGGGGTGGAACCGTAGCGTCCTTGTCGAAACGTGTCCGAATCCTGCGACAATCCATCCTGCGCCACCGACCACTGCGCATCGCCGTCGATGTGCCCCCTGAGCGTCGTCCGGGCCGGCACCACCGTGGTGGTGAAGCGCCTCACGGCCTCGCCTGAGGTGAACCAGCGGCTGCGGGAGATGGGGTTCGGCGAGGAACAGCGGGTGAAGGTGATCACCCTGCAGAGCAACCTGCTGTGCCAGGTCTGCAATTCCCGTCTGGGTCTCAGCCAGAAGCTCGCCGCCAACATCCTGGTCGAGCCGGTCCGCCCGACCCTCTTGGCGGCCTGAACGGCCTCCACTTCTCCCCCGTGGCGAACCCTCCCGAACCGACCATGGTCCCGCTCAGTTCCCTCCAACCCGGCTCCAAGGGGGCGGTCGGTCGGATCGACATCCCGGCCACCCAGCGTGGACGGTTGCTTGAGATGGGTTTGCTGGTGGGGACGACCCTGGAACTCGTCCGCTTCGCCCCGATGGGCGATCCCGTTGAAATCCGTCTCCGTGGCTACCACCTGTCGTTGAGGCGACACGAGGCCGACCAGATCTGGATCCGTACCTGACCCCGGGGATCCGCGCCGCGCCGCACCTTCGTCCGCGGCGGGTCCGCTCCCCGAACCGCCGATGCCCAACCCACCGTCCAACCGGTCCCATCCGACCCCGTTCACCGCGGTCCTCACGGGCAATCCCAACTGCGGCAAGACGACGCTGTTCAACGCCCTGACAGGTCTCCGCGCCAAGGTCGGCAACTACGCCGGCGTCACCGTCGAACGCAAGGAAGGTCCCTTGGTCGGTGCCGACGCGGCCCATCCGGTCACCGTGCTGGATCTTCCCGGCACGTATTCCCTGAGCCCGCAGTCGCCGGACGAACAGATCGCCCGCGACGTCCTGTTCCAACGCCTTCCGGAGGTCCCGGCGCCCGATCTCGTCCTGGTGGTCGTCGACGCCTCGAACCTCCAGAGGAACCTCTACTACGCGACCCAGGTCATCGAGTTGGGACATCCGACGGCGCTGGTGTTGAACATGGTCGACGTCGCCCGCGCGAACGGGATCGAGATCGACATCCCCGCGCTTTCGAAGGCGCTGGGTGTGCCGGTATTCCCGCTGGTGGCCAGCGAAGGGGAGGGAGTCGACGTCCTGCGGGCGGACATCCTGGGACGGGCCACCCGGCCGGGGACGCGGCACGTCATCCCCCGCGAGTTCAACGAACTGCCGGAGGCGTTCGGGCTCGAGGCGCGGTCGATCGGCTCCGCACTCCAAGGGCTTTTTCCCAACCGCCAGCGCCTGGCCGCGGCGGAGGCGTTGCTGCTGCTGACCGATGACCAGGGGTTCAACGCCCATCCGGATGTCTATCCGGCCGCCATCCGCGAACAGGTCGCGGCGGCACGGGCCCGACTGGAGGCCGCCGGCGTCGACTGGCGCAGCGCCGCGATCGAGGCCCGGTACGCCCGCGTCTTCGCCATCCAACAGCACGTCTCCGTCGAGACCCTCGTCGAGGGCGAATCGGTCTCCGACCGGATCGACCGCGTGGTCACCCACAGGTATTGGGGACCCCTGATCTTCGTGGCGGTGATGGCGGCGATGTTCCAGTCGATATTCCTGCTGGCGCAGTACCCGATGGACCTCATCGAAGCCGGGGTCGAATGGGTGGCCGGTCGGATCTCCGCCGGCATGCCCCCCGGGGACCTGAACGACCTGCTGGCCCAGGGAGTCGTCGCCGGAGTCGGCTCGGTCATCGTCTTCCTGCCGCAGATCGGCCTGTTGTTTCTCTTCATCAGCCTGCTGGAGGATACCGGGTACATGTCCCGTGCCGCGTTCCTGATGGACCGCCTGATGAGCCGCGTGGGGCTCCACGGGAAGAGCTTCATCCCGATGCTCTCCTCGTTCGCCTGCGCGATTCCCGGGATCATGGCGACCCGGACGATCGAGACGCCCAAGGACCGGCTGGCGACGATCCTCGTGGCGCCGTTGATGAGCTGCTCGGCGCGTTTGCCGGTGTACACCGTCCTCATCGCGGCCTGCATTCCGCAACGCAACGGCCTGCCGGGACTCACACTGCTCGGCATGTACCTGCTCGGGATCGTGGGGGCGCTGGGGATGGCCTGGCTGTTCAAGAAGACGCTCCTTCGCGGTGAACCCCCGCTGCTGATCCTGGAGCTGCCCGCGTACAAGAGACCCGTGCTCGGCGTGGTGCTCCGGCACATGTGGGAACGTTCCAAGATGTTCCTGCGCCGGGCGGGGACGGTGATCCTCGGCATCAACATCTTGCTGTGGTTCCTGGCGACTTATCCCAAGCCGTCGCCGGCATCCGCGGCGAAGACGGTTGTTTCGGCGGTTTCCGCTGTGACGGATGGGGCTGGTGCGACGGTGATGCCGGGAAATTCCCAGGAAGAGGCGGGCGCGGCGCTCCGTGACAGCTATGCCGGTCGGTTGGGCCGTTGGATCGAGCCGGCCATCCGGCCACTCGGCTTCGACTGGAAGATCGGGATCGGCCTGGTGGCGTCCTTCGCGGCGCGGGAGGTCTTCGTGAGCACGATGTCGGTGGTCTACAACGTGGGGGAGCTGGACGACTCCGAGGCGGGGACCGCGAGCCTGGCGGAGGTGATGAAGAAGGAAAGGCACGCCGATGGCCGGCCGGTGTACACGCCGCTGACCGGGGTGACGCTGATGGTCTTCTATGTCTTCGCGATGCAGTGCGTGAGCACGGTTGCGGTGGTGCGGCGGGAGACCAATTCCTGGAAGTGGCCGGCGTTCCAGTTCGCCTACATGACGGCGCTGGCGTGGATCCTGGCGTTCGTGACCTTCCAGGTCGGCCGCTGGGCCGGTTTCTGATTCGTAGCGCTGCGGCCTGGGGAAGCGCGACAGCGTCGTGGAGTGCGCGAGTCCGCTCGCGCTTTTCCGCCGTCGGGTAACTCCGGAAATGCGTGCCCAGCCCGCCAACAAATCCCATCCGGACCACGCCGGGCGCCGGCTAGGGCTTCTGGCGCAATTGGGCTTCGAGTTCGGCGATGCGCACTCTCAGTGGTTGGATGGCCTCTTCCACCTCGGCGGCGGTGTACCGTGGGGTGATGTATTTCGGACAGTTCCAATCGAACGACAGGACCTCGATGACAACCACCCTTTCGACGATCCCGCGTGTCTCCGGTCCGGCCAGCTGGGCGACCAGCTCCGGATGCTCGCGGGCGCCTTCCACCCGGGCGTGGCCGAGGATCTTCAGGCGATCGCGACAGGGGTAGTCCATGAGGAACAGGGCGACCCGATCCGAGCCGGCGAGATTGCCGGTGGAGAGCATCTGCCGGTTGCCCTTGTCGTCGGCGAAGGTGGTGCGGCCGAGTTGCTGGGGATGAAGCCGACGACCCTCGCCTTCCGCATCAAGGCACTCGGCATCCGGCGCAACGCCCGGGATTGATTTCAGGGCGATTCGGCTGAGGGACGGAGGCCCGACTCCATTGGGTCCCTTTGGCTCTGGGCGTCAAGCCGGAGGGAATCCTGCCACCCGCACTACGGGAATCTCCCGCCGAGACGCTAAGGCGCGGAGGGAAGGCTCAACCATGGTTGCGAAGGCTGCGGTTCCGGGACTGGACCACCGGAACCCGCGACTGAGGGATCAACACCTTCCCAGAAAAGGACTAGGTATTGGGACCGCGGCTCATGCTGTCGGCCGCCACGATCGGGGCAGGGGGAACCAACCTCGTCCAAGCTAGGGTCGGTGTCACAGGGCCGGAATGGAAAAGGCGCGGTCCCGTTGGGGACCGCGCCTGTCAGTGTCAGGTTCCTCGGAATGGTGGCCGGACTCAGTAGTCCATGCCGCCGCCGCCGTGGTGCGGATCCGCAGCGGGCTTCTCCTTCTTCTCCGGGATCTCGGTGATGATCGCCTCGGTGGTGAGGAGCAGGCCGGCGATGGACGCGGCGTTCTGCAGGGCGGAACGGGTCACCTTCTTCGGGTCGACGACGCCGGCCTTGACCAGGTCTTCGTACTCGCCGGTGGCGACGTTGTAGCCGTCGTTGCCCTTGCGGCGCTTGACCTCCTGGACGATGAGGCCGCCCTCGACGCCGGCGTTGCGGGCCAGCTCGCGGAGCGGCGCCTCGACGGCGCGACGGACGATGTCGACGCCGATCTGCTCGTCGACGATGGCGAGCTTCAACGCCTCGATGGCGGGAAGCGTGCGGAGCAGGGCGACGCCGCCGCCGGCGACGATGCCTTCCTCGACGGCCGCGCGGGTCGCGTGGAGCGCGTCCTCGACACGGGCCTTCTTCTCCTTCATCTCGGTCTCGGTGGCCGCACCGACATGGATGACGGCGACGCCGCCGGCGAGCTTGGCGAGGCGCTCCTGGAGCTTCTCGCGGTCGTAGTCGCTGGTGGTCTCCTCGATCTGGCGGCGGATCTGGTTCACGCGGCCCTGGATCTCGGAGTTCTTGCCGTTGCCCTCGATGATCGTGGTGTTTTCCTTCTCCACGACGATGGTCTTGGCGCGGCCGAGGTCGGCGAGCTCGAGGCTGTCGAGCTTGATGCCGAGGTCCTCGGTGATGAGGCGTCCACCGGTGAGGATGGCGATGTCCTCGAGCATGGCCTTGCGGCGGTCACCGAAGCCGGGCGCCTTGACGGCGGCGACGTTCAGCGTGCCACGGAGCTTGTTGACCACGAGGGTGGCCAGGGCTTCGCCCTCGACCTCTTCGGAGATGATGAGCAGCGGCTTGCTGGTCTTGGCGACCTTCTCGAGGATCGGGAGCAGTTCCTTGAGGGAGCTGATCTTCTTCTCGTAGAGGAGGATGTACGCGTCGTCCAACTTGGCCTCGAGGGTCTCGGCGTTGGTCACGAAGTAGGGCGAGAGGTAGCCCTTGTCGAACTGCATGCCTTCGACGACGTCGAGGGTGGTCTCGATCGACTTGGCCTCTTCGACCGTGATCGTGCCGTCCTTGCCGACCTTGTCCATCGCCTCGGCGATGATCTCGCCGATCGCGGTGTCCCAGTTGGCGGAAACGGTGGCGACCTGCTTGATCTCCTCCTTGTCCTTGACCTTCTTGGCGATCTTGGCGAGCTGCTCGGTGGCGGCGTCGACGGCCTTCTGGATGCCGCGCTGGAGCGACACCGGGTTGGCGCCGGCGGTCACGTGCTTGAGGCCCTCGCGGTAGATGGCCTCGGCGAGCACCGTGGCGGTGGTCGTACCGTCACCGGCGATGTCGCTGGTCTTGCTGGCGACCTCGCGGACGAGCTGGGCGCCGATGTTCTGGTAGGGATTCGGAAGCTCGATCTCCTTCGCGACGGAGACACCGTCCTTGGTGATCGTCGGGGATCCGAACTTCTTGTCGATGACGACGTTGCGACCCTTCGGGCCGAGAGTGGCCTTCACGGCCTTGGCGAGGATCTCGACGCCCTTCAGGATTTCCTGGCGGGCGGCTTCGTCGAACAGGAGTTGTTTGGCAGCCATGGATGTCTAGATGTGTGTGATTGAGTTCCGGGTGGTTCAGCCGACGACGGCGATCAGGTCGTCGGTGTTGAAGATCTTGTATTCCTTGCCATCGATCTTGATTTCGGAGCCGCCGTACTTGGAGACAAGCACGCGGTCACCGACCTTGACTTCGAAGGCGAGCTTCTTGCCGTCGTCGCCGGTCTTGCCGGTTCCGAGGGCGCGGACAACGCCTTCGCTGGGCTTCTCCTTGGCGGAGTCGGGGATGATGATCCCGCCCTTCTTGACTTCCTTTTCCTCGCCGAGCTCCACGAGGACGCGGTCTCCGAGGGGTTTCACGTTCAGTGCCATGTTGGTGACTGTGTGTTTTGTATTGTTGCTTGTGGATGCAGCCCGCCGCTCCTGCGGCCGGGCAAAAAATCGTGTGCCAGGACCGGAACTCAGGGCTTCTTCTTCTCGTCGACGACTTCGGCGTCGATGACGGTGGAGTCGTCCTTCTTTTCCGCCTTGGGTTCGGCTCCGGGCTGCTGGCCGCCGGCACCGGCTCCGGGGGCTTCGCCGCCTTGGGGGTACATCGCCGCACCGGCCGCCTGGACGGTCTGGTTCAGCTTGTCGAGGGCCGCCCGGATCGCGGCGGAGTCGCTGCCCTTGAGGGCGTCCTTCACGGAGGCGACCGACGTCTCGATACCCGACTTGGCGTCGCCGATCTTGTCGGCGTTGTCCTTCAGGAACTTCTCGGTGCGGTAGACGGTGTTGTCCGCCTCGTTGCGGAGTTCGACCTCCTCGCGGCGGGCCTTGTCCTCGTCGGCATGGGCCTCGGCGTCGCGGCGCATCTTCTCGACCTCGTCCTTGGAGAGGCCGCTGGAGGCGGTGATGACGATCTTCTGGCTTTTCCCGGTGCCGAGGTCCTTGGCGCTGACGTTGAGGATCCCGTTGGCGTCGATGTCGAAGGTGACCTCGATCTGGGGCACGCCGCGCGGGGCCGGGGCGATCTCGGAAAGCTGGAACTTGCCGAGCGACTTGTTGTCGCGGGAGAACTGGCGTTCGCCCTGGAGGACGTGGATCTCGACGCCGGGCTGGTTGTCGCTGGCGGTGGAGAAGATCTCCGACTTCCGGCTCGGGATGGTGGTGTTGCGGTCGATCAGCTTGGTGAACACGCCGCCAAGGGTCTCGATGCCCAGCGATAGCGGGGTCACGTCGAGCAGGAGCACATCCTTGACCTCGCCCTTGAGAACGCCGCCCTGGATGGCGGCGCCGACGGCGACGACCTCATCGGGGTTGACGCCCTGGTGGGGCGGCTTGCTGACGAGGCCGCGGGCGGTTTCGACCACCCTGGGCATGCGGGTCATGCCGCCGACCAGGACGAGTTCGTCGATCTTGTCGGTGGTGAGTCCGGCGTCGCGCAGACACGCCTTGGTCGGCGTGATGGTGCGTTCGAAGAGGGTGTCGCAGAGCTGCTCCATCTTCGCCCGGCTCAGCTTCAGTGAGATGTGCTTCGGGCCGGTCGCGTCGGCGGTGATGAAGGGCAGGTTGATGTCGTACTGCTGGGACGACGAGAGGGCGATCTTGGACTTCTCGGCCTCCTCCTTGATGCGCTGGAGGGCGTCGGGCTGCTTGCGGAGGTCGATGCCCTGATCGCGTTGGAACTCGGCGAGGATCCAGTCGATGATCGCGTTGTCCCAGTCGTCGCCGCCGAGGTGGGTGTCGCCGTTGGTGGCCTTCACCTCGAAGACGCCGTCACCGATCTCGAGCACCGAGATGTCGAAAGTGCCGCCGCCGAGGTCGTACACGGCGATCTTCTCGTCCTTCTTCTTGTCCAGGCCGTAGGCGAGCGAGGCGGCGGTGGGCTCGTTGATGATGCGGAGCACCTCTAGGCCGGCGATCTTGCCGGCATCCTTGGTGGCCTGGCGCTGGCTGTCGTTGAAGTAGGCGGGAACGGTGATGACAGCCTGAGTGATGGTCTCACCGAGGCGGATCTCCGCGTCGGCCTTCAGCTTGCCCAGGATCATGGCGCTGATCTCCGGGGGGCTGAACGACTTGGGCTTGCCCTCGACCTCGACCTCGATGTGGGCGTCTCCGTTGGAGGCGCGCACCACCTTGTAGGGGACGCGTTTGATCTCCTCCTGGATCTCGTCGAACTTGCGCCCCATGAAACGCTTCACCGAGTAGATGGTGTTGCGGGGGTTGGTGACGCCCTGCCGTTTCGCCGCGTCGCCGAACAGCCTCTCGCCGTTCTTCGCGAATGCGACAACCGACGGGGTCGTGCGTTTCCCTTCCGAATTCTCCAGCACGAGCGGCTCGCCGCCTTCCATCACCGCCATGCAGGAGTTGGTCGTTCCGAGATCAATGCCCAAAACTTTTGCCATAGGTCGAAAATCTTCTGGATCCACTCTGCAAGCGGAGTGCCGACAGGGCTGTTCGACGGCAAATGCCTGAAAAGTCCCCAATCAGGCCGGTTTTCGAGGTGAGCGGGATCAGGTTGTGCCACCGGGTACGGGCGCCGCTGTGCCTTGGACGGGGACAATGTGACGCATGTGACACACCTCGGCGGGCGGTATGGCGCAGTTGGGATTCGCCTTCGAAGCCGGTCGACAAGTGGAGGTGGGAGTTCCAAGACTGTGGCGTGCACGTGTCCCGGCTCCGATTGCGCGACTTCCGGAATTATGTCCGGCTCGACCTGGAGCTGGGGCCGGGTTGCCACCTGTTCCTCGGGGACAATGCGCAGGGCAAGACCAACGTGCTAGAGGCGTTGTACCTCGTCGCGACGTTGAGGTCGTTCCGGGGAGTCGGCGGCGCCCAGATGGTCCGTGAGGGGGCGCGTGGCTACTTCGTCGGCGCCACGATCGACAGCCAGGGGCTATCGGAGGTGAAGGCCTACTGGTCGGCCACGGAGCGGAAGCTTTCGTTGAACGAAAGGCCGGTGCGACGCCTGTCCGAGTACTTCGGAGTCCTGCGGGCGGTGGTGTTCTGTTCCGAGGACCTGGCGTTGGTGAAGGGGGCGTCGAGGGGCCGTCGGCGGTTCCTCGACCTGATCCTGGCTCAGACCGAGCCCGGCTACCTGACGCTCCTGATGCGCTATGCCCGGGCCTTGAAGTCGCGGAACGCACTGCTCAAGCATCCGGTGCCGGACGAGGCCCAGTTGGAGGGGTTTTCCCACGAGGTGGTTTCCGCCGGAACGGGCCTGATGGTGGCCCGCACGGCGTTGTTGCCCCGCATCACGCCCTGGATCCAGGACGCGTTCCGCCGCATCTCGGGCGACGTCGACGAACTCGAGTTGCGCCATCGTCCGGGGGTGCGCGAGGACTTCGCGGTGGCGCTGTCCAATTCGAGGGCGCGGGAGCGGGTGATGCGGACGACCCTGGTCGGGCCGCACCGGGACGACGTCGAGTTCCTGGTGAATGGACGGAACGCGTCCCAATACACCAGCGAGGGACAGAAGCGGACCTTGGCGTTGGCCCTGAAGCTGGCGCAGGCCGAGTACCTTTCCTCGGTGGTGGGCATGCCGCCGGTGCTTTTGATCGACGACGTGATGGGCGAGCTGGATGCGTCGCGGAGGGCGGCGTTTGTGCCGCTGTTGGAGCGTGCCTTCCGTGCCGGCGGGCAGGTTTTCATGACCTGCACGGAGGAGAACTGGCCGCAGGATCTGGGCAGGAGCCTGACTCGTTGGTCGGTGCGGAGGGGCGGGATCGTACCCGTCTCCAGCGAGCCCTTGGGTCCCTAGAACGAGACGCCGAGTGTCGTCTGGATGGTCAGGTCGTTGTTGTTGACCCCGTTTGCCGGCTTGGTGTCGTACAGGTCGATGACGTTCAGGTTCAACGTCGTCCGTTTCAGCAGCGGGTAGGAGAAGTTCAGCGTGTACTGCGCGCGGAAATCACCGAAGTCGGTGATGTTGGGCATGAAGGCGAGGGTCTGGCGGATCTTCAGCTTCGAACTGAGCTCCCAGGTGAGGTCTTCGCCGAATCGGATCGAGACCAGGCTTCGGTCCTGGTTCACGCCCACGAAATCGAAGTCCTGAAACTGCGCTCCGAGCTCGGCGTTCAAGATGAACTTCGGCTTCTCCAGCAGCTTGTAGCCGAAACCGGCGCCCTCCTGGTACTGGAGGTCGAGACGGCGGATGTGGTCGAAGCCGGCTCCGGCGAGGTTGAAGGCGTAGACCTTCCTGCGGGAACCGAGGTCGATGTCGGTCTTCAGGCTTCCGTCGAGACGGTTGGCGGAGTCAAAGCCGTTGAGCACGCCATAGGCGGCCGAGGCGTTGGCGGAGTTCCTCACGCGGTTCCAGCGGTGGATGGCGCTGGCGTTGCCGTAGAAGGTCTGGCGGTCGGTCGTGCCGAATCCGAGGTCGCTCCCCAGCTGGATGTTGACGTTCCAGTTCGTGAGGAGCGGTCGAATCCAACCGGGGCGGTACCAGGGATTCTCCCCGAGCGAAGCCAGGTTGGTCCGGATGTCGACGGCGGGCTGAGACGTGGACTTCGAGACGGCCGACGCCGGGGTCGGCGTCGCGGTCGGCGAAGCCGGCTTCGGGGATGCGGCGACGGCGGGTGGGGTCTTTTCCTCGCGCCGTTCGATGAGGTCCAGCGGGATGCGGACCTTCCCTGCCAACGACTTCACCACCACCGCATCGGACCTGCTGGAAATCACCTCGCCGGTGATCCGGTCGCCGTTCCGGAGATGGAAAACGACCGTCTCCGCGGCCTGTGTCACAGACGGGAACCCGCCCAGGAGCAGGAGCGCGACGAGCCGGAGCAGGAGGCTACGGATTGGAGGGAGGTTTCGCATCCGGGGCAGGGGAGGCGACGGTGGCGGTCTTGACGGTCTCGGGCGGAGGGATGTCCGACGCGCTCGCCTTCCTGCGACCACGGATGACGGCGACCTCGCCCTCGTCATTCATGCCGAGTTCGGGGCGGCCGGTGCGGTTGCCGTAGATGTGACGGATCTCGACCTCGCCATCCGGGCTGATCCGATGGTGGACGAACTCGTCGGCGCCGACCTGGTGGAGGACATGGAGGCGGTTGGTCCGGTCGAGGCGGAATTCCGAGGGCGGGTTGAAGGAGACGATCGATCCGAGGCGGACGACCTTGAGGATGGTGGCCCCGGTCGGGTCGGCCACCGAGGCGAAGATCTGGGGGCGCTTGAGATAGTTCGCCTGCTGGATCATGTACTTCCGGCGTTCACCAGAGCCGCCCGACAGCCCGAACTCGCGTTCCCAAAGGATGACGCCCCGCATGATCTCGAACTCGACTGGAGCGGTGACGACGTGCTCGTTGCCGCCTCCGGTCACGACCGTTGCGGTGACCCGGTAGCGTCCGATGGTGTCGAGCTTGAACAGTGGCGCCAGGTTGAAGCGGAGCGTGCCCCGGTTGGACGGCTTGAGGGAGAACGCGCCGGTTTCCTCGGGATCCCGGAGGCGGTTCACCACCGTGCCGTCGATGTTCTCAACGCTGAAGCGGATCCAGCCGGGCTGCTCCCCGAGTCGGAGCTGGGACCCGGTGTAGTTGATGATGCGAACCACCGCGATCGCCGGTTCCGAAGGAAGGAACTGGTTCTGCTCGAACTCCAGCTTGATCTCCACCTGGGCCAACAAACCGAGGTGGCCCAACAGGAGAAGCAGGGGCATTAACAACCGTGATCGCATCGTGTGAATCTAGGTACTGCAGCCCGTGAGGCAAGGCTGGGACGGCCCGCGGAAGGTGCTTTCTCACTTCGTTAGAGACAAACCGTGTCCGCGGGCGATAGTCTTGGATCCACACTTTCGCGGTTCCCGTTCCGTTTCCGCATTCCCAGATGAAGAGTCTCCCCGCCTCCAAGCGCTCCGGCATCCTTGCCGGCGGCAACTGGATCATCGACCAGGTCAAGATCATCGATTCGTACCCGGCGCTCGAACAGTTGGCCAACATCCGCAGCCAACACCAAGGCACCGGCGGTTCGCCGTACAACATCCTCCTGGACCTCGCGAAACTCGGGGTGGAGTTCCCGCTCTTCGGCGCCGGACTCGTCGGGAAGGATGCCTTGGGCCAGTCCATCCTCGAGGACTGCGCCAAGCACAAGATCGACACCAAATACCTGAAGTCCACGGCGGACGCCGCGACCAGCTTCACGGACGTGATGACGATCCAGGGATCGGGCAAGCGGACGTTCTTCCACAATCGCGGGGCGAACGCGCTCTGGGACGGCAAGGACCTCGACTTCTCCAAGTCCAAGGCCCGCATCTTCCACCTGGGCTACCTGCTGCTGCTCGACAAGATGGACGTGGTGAGCAAGGACGGCATCACCGGTGCCGCCAAGCTGCTCGCAGCGGCCCAGGCCGCAGGACTCAAGACCTGCATCGACGTGGTCAGCGAGGTGGGCGACCGCTTCAAGGCCGTGGTGACGCCGGCCCTCAAGCACTGCGACTACGCCATCATCAACGAATACGAGGCGGGCATGGTCACGGGCTTCCGCATCCGCAAGGAGGGCGTGCTCGACACCGTCTCCCTCCGCCATGCCGCGGGGGCCATCCTCCAGCTGGGGGTCAAGGATCTCGTCGTCATCCATTTCCCCGAGGGCTGCTTCGCCCGAACCCGCGACGGAAAGGACCATTGGCAGCCTTCCCTGAAGGTTCCCGACAAGGCCATCGCCGGCACCGCCGGGGCCGGGGACGCCTTCGCGGCGGGTGTGCTCCTGGGTCTCCATGAGGGTTGGGATCTCCAGAAGTCGATGCTCACCGGCGTCTGTGCCGCCGCGGCCTCGCTCAGCGATCCGACCTGCACGGGCGGCATGAAGCCGTTGGCGCAGGTGGAGGCCCTCAAGAAGAAGTACGGCGTCCGTCCTCCGCTGGAGCCGAACGAAGACGACTTCTGATGGATTGCGGGCGGCTTGCCCCGGCGGCGTTTCGATTCCCCGGGGCCAAGTTGGCCGTTGGCGGTTTCCTTGACCTCGGTTGCCGCTCCCCGGAACGGCGGAATCCCTCAACTTCCTGACAGGATTCCCGAAGGTGTCGGGACCTTCACGGCCCGGGTTGCCGAGGGGGCGAATTCCTGATGCCTGACGCCGAACGGGTCCGCCTTCTCGGCTTCCTTTGCAGGTCCCCGCAGCTTCGGCTCAGACGAGGCATTCGACCATTCCGGGCAAACGCTCCGCGGTCCGTTCCAGGACCTTCAGGGCGAAGTTCCGGTTCGTCTCCGTTCCATCGGGGAAGAGGATGTCCCAGCCGGAAACGTCCAGCCAACGGGTCGAGTGGACGGAGGGACCCTCGCCGGGATGTCCCAGTCCGATCGAGTTGGTGAAGTGGTCCGCGATCTGGACCGCTGCGGCCAGACGGCTCTGCATCTCGGCCCCGGACGGCGCATGGTGGTATTGGGTGGCGAGGACCAGGGAGGCGCTGAGTTCCTGTGTCTTGAGGTAGATCGCCCCGAGCTGCGCATGGTCGCAGCCGAGCACGTCGTTTTCGACATGGCGTGCGGCGGTGGCCCCGGCTTGGAGGCGCCTCAAGATCTCGTGGTAGTGGTCGGGGAACACGGTTCCGAGGACGATCCAGCCGACGTCGTGGACCAGTCCTGCGACATAGTCCAAGTCGTCCCCCGGTTCCGGCGTCGCCAACATCAGTTCCTTGGTCACCATCGCGGTCGCGATGCAGTGCTTCCAGAGGTCCCGCCAGTTGGAGTCCTTGGATCCGGTGAGCCGTTTGAAGTCGTCGATGACCGGGGTCATCATGGCCAGCTCGCGCACCTGGCGGACCCCGACGAAGAACACCGCCTCCTCGAGGTTGGTGACCTTGTGTGCGAGGCCGAAGTGGGCGGAGTTGACGAGGCGCAGCATCCGGGCGGTGAGCCCGGGATCGCGGCGGATCACCTCCGAAATCTGGCCGGCATAGCGCTGTTCGGCGGCCAGCAGTTCACGGAGGGCGCCCTGAATGCTTCGCAGCGAAGGCAGGCGGGGGCAGAGGCGGACCCGGTTCTGGATCTCCGCCAGTGTGAACGGCCTCGGCGCCGGCCTGGCCGGGATCGGTGCAGCGGTCATTTGAGAGTGGATCGGCAGGAGTCCCCTGGGACTGAAACGGTTTTTGCTCTGGCACGGAGCCGACCCCGGCGCCCAAACCGAGACTACCTTCCCCTTCCTGGACATTCCTCCTCAAGTCCTTCGCCGGGATGCCGATCAGGCCCTTGATGATCGCAGACATCGAGCAGTTGATCGGATCCTGTGTGACCGACGTGTTCGGCACCATGCTCAGCATGGACGTACATCCTGCGTCCCCAAGCGACCCGGCGGATCCTCCCAGCGAGGCCCACGTTGCGTCCGCGGTGGGCTTCAGCGGGGTGATCACCGGGGTTGTTTACATCTACACGTCGAGCTCCTTCGCCCGACGGTGTGCCGGATCGATGCTCGGGTTGACCGACGCGGAGATCGACGGCGACGAGATGGTCAACGACGTGATGGGGGAGATCGCCAACATGGTGGTCGGCAACCTCAAGTCGGGCCTGTGTGACCGCGGGCTGACCTGCGTCCTCACCATCCCTTCCATCGTCCGCGGCAAGTTCAGCATCGAACCGATCAGCTCGAGCGAGCGGAAGGTCTTCAACTTCACCTGCGAATCCCGGCCGCTGCTGGTCGAGGTGATGATCAAGCATTCCTCGGAACGCGCCGCCTGATCCCAACCCGATTTCCCACAGCACCCGATTTCACATGAAGCCGAAAATCCTCACCGTAGACGACAGCAAGACGATCCGCCTGATCGTCGGGAAGGCGTTCAAGCCCTTCGATGTCGACGTCTTCGAAGCCTCCAATGGCGTCGAGGGACTCGCCGTCGCGTCCCGCGAGAAGCCGGACATCATCATCCTCGACATCACGATGCCGATCATGGACGGCTCGGAGTGCCTCGCGAAGCTGAAGTCCAACCCGGACCTCAAGTCGATCCCGGTCATCATGCTCACCGCCGAGTCCGGCAGGGAGAACGTGCTGAAGATCGCGAAGATGGGCGTCCGCGACTACCTGGTGAAGCCCTTCAAGGAGGATCTCCTGATCGAGCGCGTCGGACGGGTGATCGAACTCAAGGCGAAGGGCGAGGGCGTCAAGAAGGCCAAGCGCTACGACGATCCGCTGAGCGTGCTCGTGGTGGACGACAAGCCCGCCATCATCGAGCAGATCAAGTCGGCGGTCGCCGACACCCCGTGGACGGTCCATGGCCGGACCCAGACCGGCGAGGCGGTCGACTTCTGTTCCCAGAATCTGCCCGACGCGATCCTGGTGAGCCTCACCTTGCCGGACAACGCGGGCTTCACGCTCTTCCAGATGTTCCGTGCGAGTGCCAAGACCAAGGCGACGCCGGTGTTCGGCATGTGTGTGAAGACGGCGTCCGAGGAGCAGCTCCGTGCCCAGCAGGTGGGCTTCACCGGCGTGGTCACCAAGCCGCTCGATCCGGATGAGTTGAAGTCCAAGATCTGCCGTTCGTTGAACCTGGACACCTCCTACAAGTACTTCCAGCAGCGGGACGGCGTCCTGGTGCTGTCGCTTCCCGCCACGCTTACCCCGAATGTGGCCAACGAGATCAGCCTCCAGCTTCGGCCAAAGGTCGCCGAGGCGGTGGACTCGGGTCTCGGGAAGATGGTCGTGGACATGGGCCAGCTGCGCGTGGCGGACGTCAACCTCGTCCGACTGGGCATCTCGGCAATCCAGCTTTGCGGAGAACTGTCGCTCAAGCACCGGCTGGTCGGTTCCAGCCTGGTCCAGCAGGAGTGCCGCAACTACGAGGAAACCAAGGACTGGCAGTTCGTCGCCTCCTTCGAGGAGGCGGTGGCCGCCCTGAACGACCCCATGGCTGTGGCGGCCTGAACGGCCGCACCACCGTGGTGGCGTCATCGCAAGGACGTGATGCGCTCCACAATCAACCTGGGATTCGTCGTCGCGGTCTCCGCGGCGACGGTCCAATCAGCCCCACAGGGGTATCTTGCCGTCGTCGGCCCCAAGCCGCTGATGTTCGCCCGCCCGTCGGTTCCCTTGGCGTTGGCGATCTCGCGGCTTCCCGCGTTGGCTGCCGTGACACCGGATCCTCGGCTGCGCTACGCGTCGGAAACCAACGAACCGGTGATCATGCCGCCGCCGCCCGGGAGTCCGACCAATGCCGTCGTGAAGCCCGCGGCGCCGCCGGAAACTGGATCAACGGCCGCCGGTTCCGACGGACACGAACCGCAGGGACCTCCCGCCGGCCCCGTCGAAGGTGTACAGCCGGGAGGCTTCGGGATCCCCGGAGGACTCCAGGTTCCCGAGGGCATCTATCCGTCGGGTGATCCGCGTCTCCAATCCGACCGGGGTTTGCCTCTGTTGTCGCCCCAGATGCTGGTGCCGTTCTTCCGGAATCCCGCGACGACCAACCGGACGAATCCGATCTACCTGTCGCTTCCGTTCCTGCCGGGCCAACCGGCGGTCCCTGGGAACGTCCCGCCTCCGGCCGCCTCCAGCACCGCCACCTACGAGCAACACTGATCCATGAATCGCACCCCGACGAAACGGTCCCAACCGATCCACTGGAGCCTCCTCCTCGCGGCGGGCCTGCTCTGGTCCGGCCCCGGGCGGCTGTCGGGATCCGAGTCCACCACTGGGAAGTCCCATGGTGCGGAAGCCGAACATGCCGCCGCTCCGGCGAAGGTGGAACCGCCACATGCGGCGCCACTCAATTCGAACTCCGGCCACACCGCGCCGCTGGTGGACCAGGTTCGGGATTCGCTCACGGCACCCTTCGAACCGGCCATTCCGCTTCCGGCGGAGATCACCGCGTCGGGCAACCTGCTGCTGAAGCCGGTGCCGCCGGTCACCATCGACGAACTGCGTCCGTGGCGCACCCAGGTGGAAGGCGCCCTCAAGATGCGGAAGGAGAAGAACCTGGTCGGGGCGGAGAACACGCTGATCGGGATCCTCCAGGCCGACGCCCCGCCCGTGATCCAGAAGGAGTGCCTGAAGCACCTGGCCCAGTTCGCGATCGAGGCGCGGCAGTACAGCCGGGCCCAGCAGATCTACTCGCAGCTGGTAAGCCGTTTCCCCTCGGATCCGGAGTCCCCCGAGATACTCTTCCGCCAGGGCATGCTCTTCCGTCAGATGGGCGCCGAGTCCATGGCGCTGGCGAAGTTCTACGCGGTCATGTCCTCGGCGATCAGCATCGCGGAGTCGAGCCTTCCCCGATACCAGAGCCTCGTCCTCCTGGCCCAGACCGAGATCGCGGACACCTACTACCTCCAGGGCAAGCATTCGGCCGCCGTGGAGTTCTTCCGCAAGGTGCTCAAGCTGGAGCATCCGGAGGTCAACGAGGCGCTGATCCGCTACAAGCTGGTCAAGTCGCTGGCCGCGCTGGAGAGGCACTCCGACGTCATCGCCGAGTCGGAGCTCTTCGTCTCGCGGTGCGCCAAGGCCAACGAGTTGGCGGAGGTCCGATTCCTCCTTTCCGAGTCCTTCCGCAAGGTCGGGCGCATCCGGGACGCACTGGTCCAGACGCTCGAGCTCCTCAAGGCCGGACAGGCCGCTGCGGCGAAGGACCCCGAAACCTGGGCCTACTGGCAGCAACGGACCGGCAACGACCTCGCCAACCAGCTTTATCGGGAAGGGGACTACGCCTCGGCGCTCCAGGTCTACGACACGCTCGCCCGTCTTCAGGACGCCCCCGCATGGCAACTTCCCGCCTGGTATCAGATGGGGTTGGTCTACGAGCGGCTCGGCCATGTCGAAAAGGCGGTCGAGACCTATCGGAAAATCCTAGGCCGGCAGTCGGAGGTCACCAATGCCACGGCGGGGCTGACGCTGGTTTTTGAGATGTCCAAATGGCGTTCAGAGAACATCGCCTGGGCAAACAACACGGAGAAGGAATCCAGGGCCGCCATCCGCGGCGTGGACCTGGCCGAATCCACGAATGGCGCTGCGCCGACGGATCTGTCACAGATCCGTCGGAAGCCATGACCGAGGTACCGGAAATCGTCGCAGATCTACGTCACCATCTCGCCCTCCACACCGAGTTGCTGGGCTGGGTGGAACGCGAATCGCAGGCGCTGCGTCAGCCGGACGGCAAGAGCCCCTTCGACGTCTATCAGGCCCGCAAGGAGGCCCTGCCGCGCCTTGAGGAGTCCCTGGTGCGGCTCCGTCGCCATCGTGAGGCCTGGATGGCGATGCCCCCGGATCAGCGGGCCGCATTCCCGGAGGTCCGGAACCTCCTCCGGCAGAACCAGGATCTGATCCTGAGACTGATCGTGCTCGATCGGGAGAACGAGCAGTGGCTGTTGCGCCGGGGGCTGGTGCCGCCGAAGCACCTTCCGCCCGTGAATCGCCAACGTCCCCATTATGTGGCGGACCTCTATCGTCGGCAGTCGGGTGGCACGCCATCCGCGGACGCCGGTCCGGGCGCGCCGGGTTGAAGGATGCCCTCGCGGTGGCGCCGCCGCCTTCACGAGCAATCGCGGTTTGCCCGGCAGCCGGTCCCCGCTAGCCTCGTCGGGGTCATGATCCGACGTCTGCCCTTGGCGGTAATTCTTCTCCTCGGACTGCGCCTTGCCGCCGCGGAACGCTTCTTCGACTTCACCGACTCCCGTCCCGGCGAGGTGCCCGCCGGCTGGACCAACCTCCTTGCGGGCTCCGGCCGCCCCGGGAAATGGGAGGTGAGGATGGAGGATGTTCCGCCGGCGTTGGCGCCGATCTCGGCCAATGCCCCGCGCTTCACCAAGCGGGCGGTGGTGGCGCAGACCGTCGCCTCGGCCGAGGATGAACGGTTCCCCCTGTTGCTCTGGGGAGGCGAGAAGCTCGGGGACTTCACCTGCACCGTCCGTTTGCGGATCGTCGGGGGAGCCTTGGAACAGATCGCGGGCCTTGTCTTCAGGGCGCAGGACGAACGGAACCTCTACGTGGTCCGCGCCAGCGCGCTCGGCGGCAACCTGCGGTTCTACAAGTTCGTGGACGGCCAACGCTCGCCGCCCATCGGGCCGGCCATCCCGTTCGAAAAGGGGCGTTGGTTCGACCTCACGGTGAAGGCCGCGGGCAATCAGTTCGAGGTCCTCGTCGACGGCACCAACGCGATTCCGACGATCACCGACAACACCTTCGTCTCCGGACGCATCGGCTTCATCACCAAGTCCGACACCCTCGCCCAGTTCACCGACGTCCGGCTCGACTACCGACCGCTGGAGACGCTGGCCGCCGTCCTGGTGCGCCAGACCCTGGCCGACCAGCCGCGGTTGCTTGGGGTTCGGCTCTTCGGGACCAGTTCCTCGCGTTCTGAACTGCATTGCCTCGCGGCCAAGGAAGCCGAGGAGGTCGGCCGGGCCGCCAACGAGACCCAGCTCAAGGTGTATGCGGAGAACCAGACCTACTTCGGGAAGACCCCGGAGGCCGCCATCGTCACCGCGCCCCTCCACGACCGGAACGGCGAGGTCATCGGGGTGATGGAGTTCCGCCTCAAGCCCTTTGCGGGCCAGATCGAGTCCACCACCGTGGCGCGTGTGCTTCCGACGCTGAAAAAGCTGGAATCCTCGATCGGCGGCGCCCGGGACCTGACCGAGTAGTCCCCGGCGCGGGGTGGCGCATCAAGTGGCGAGCCGTGCGGCGAAGGCCATCACCAGCCGCGTGGCCAAACCCTCCCGCTTCTTGGCGACCTCGAGGACCTCCTCCGAGGAGACCACCTGGGCCTTGCCCCCGAGCCCGGCGGCGGCGTTGGTGATGCAGCTGAGCCCGACGATCCGCAGGCCGCATTGCCGTGCGACGATCACCTCCGGGACGGTGCTCATCCCGACCGCGTCCGCTCCGAGCGTCCGGAAGGCGCGGATCTCGGCCGGGGTTTCGAAACAGGGACCGGAGACGGCGAGATAGACGCCCTTGCGCAAGGTCAGTCGCACGGACCGCGCGGCGGCCTCCAGTTCGCTTCGGAGCCCTTCGTCGTAGGTGCGGGTCATGTCCACGAAGCGGGCGCAACCCTCGGGCACCGGGCCACGAAGCGGGTTCATGCCCATCAGGTTGATGTGGTCGGTGAGGATCATGAAGTCGCCGACCTTGAACCGCGGATGGATACCGCCGGCGGCGTTGGTGACCAGCAGGTCACGGACGCCCAACGCCGCGAGGACCCGGGTCGCGAACGTCACCTCGGCCGGCTCGAAGCCCTCGTAGTAGTGGGCTCGGCCACACAGCACCGCCACCGGGATGCCGCCGAGACGTCCCAAGACCAACCGACCCGCGTGGCCCGGGGCACCTCCAATCGGGAACCCGGGAAGGTCGCGGTAGGCGAACTCCTGCTCCACCTCAACGGCCGAGGCCACCGGTCCGAAGCCGCTTCCGAGGATGATCCCCAGCACAGGTCGCGTCCGGGTCCGCTTGAGGATCAGGGAAGCAGTGGAGGAAGGTTGCGGAAGGCGGCTTGGGCGCGGCATGGGGGCAGTCTTTCCGGGGCGGCGCCGGGTGGCAACGTCTCAGCGGCGGAAGGCCGGCTCCATTCCGTCAAGCGGGCGCAACCGTTGGGTTTACAAGGCGTCCGCCACCGACCAACCTTCCGGGGCCGGTGGCTCGCCATCCGAGGTGCCGGCCTGCATGACCGACACCATCCGACACGACTGGACCCTCGAGGAATTGCGCGCGGTCCACGACCTGCCCCTGCTGGAACTCGTCTTCCGCGCCGCAACCGTCCACCGCGCCCACCACGACCCGTCCGAGATGCAGGTCAGCAAGCTGATCTCCATCAAGACCGGCGCCTGTCCCGAGGACTGCTCCTATTGCGCGCAGTCTTCCCGGTACAGCACGGGTGTGGCCCCGGAACGCCTGATGGAAACCGGCCGCGTCGTGGAGATCGCCGAGCGCGCCAAGGCGGCCGGCGTCTCCCGCGTCTGCCTCGGCGCGGCATGGCGTGAGGTGAAGGACAACGCCCAGTTCGACCGCGTGCTGGAGATGGTGCGCAGCGTGACGGACATGGGACTCGAGGTCTGCTGCACCCTGGGGATGCTCGACGAGCGCCAGGCGAAGCGCCTCGAGGAGGCGGGTCTCTACGCCTACAACCACAACGTCGATTCCTCCGCGGAGTTCTACGAGACGATCATCACCACGCGCACCTACGCCGACCGTCTCCGCACGTTGGAGAACGTCCGCAAGACCAACCTGACGATGTGCTCGGGTGGCATCATCGGACTCGGCGAGTCCGTGGACGACCGCCTCAAGATGGTACAGACGCTGTCCCAGGTGCGGCCGCATCCCGAATCCGTCCCGATCAACATCCTCAGCAAGGTGGAGGGAACCCCGATGGCCGGGAACGAGGACGTCCCCGTGTGGGAGGTGATCCGGATGATCGCCACGGCCCGGATCGTGATGCCGAAGTCGGATGTCCGTCTCACCGCCGGACGTGTGAAGCTCGATGCGACGGCGCAGGCCCTCTGTTTCCTCGCGGGTGCGAACTCGATCTTCAGCAGCGAGACGGAGTTCATGCTCACCAAGGCCGTGCCTTCGCCGAGCTACGACAAGGACCGGGAGCTATTGGAGATCCTCGGCCTGAAGATGCGGGAGCCCTTCAAGAACGGGCGTCCGCAGGATGCCGCCGTGCCGGCGACCGCGCTCGGCTGAACGGAGCGGTCCGGCGGATCTATCGTTCGGACAGTCGGAGGGATAGGCTGGAAACGAAACGGGCGGCCGGGAAAACCCGGCCGCCCGTCGTGTCTTCGGGATCCGCTCAGTTCTTGGAACGGGCCAGCTCGTCGTTGTTGAGGGCGTTGTAGATCCGCCATTCCTCGTTGTGGAAGGTGGGATCCGGACGGAAGGAGAGCTTTGCGAAGAACTTCTTCTCCAGCTCGATCAGGAGCCTCTCGTCCCGGGTGCGCAGGCGGTCCAGCACCTGGGGATTGCAGACGATCTTCACCTGGAAGTCGCTCTCGTCCCTCGGGCGTCCCTTGAGGATCTGGGTGAGCTTGCGCTGGATCTCGACGCTCATCGTCTCGGCGCTCTTGATCACGCCGCGGCCCTTGCAGTGGGCGCAGTCGTCGTACAACGACGAACGCACGCTCTCCGTCTGGCGCTGACGGGTCATCTCCATCAGGCCCAGCTGGGAGAGGGGCAGCACGTGCGTCTTGGCCTTGTCGCGCTTCAGGTTGTCCTTCATGCGCTGGTAGATCGTCTGCTGGTCCTTCCGCGACTTCATGTCGATGAAGTCGAGGACGATGATGCCGCCCATGTTGCGCAGGCGCAGTTGGCGGCAGATCTCGTCCGCGGCGTCCATGTTGACCTTCAGGATCGTCGAGTCGTGGTCCTTGGTCCCGGCCTGCTTGTGCTTGCCGGTGTTGACGTCGATGGCGACGAGGGCCTCGGTTTCGTCGATGATCAGGTAGCCGCCGGAGCGTAGGTTGACCTGACGGCTGAAGGCGGCCTCGAGCTGGCGGGTGATGTTGTACCGGTCGAAGAGCGGCTCGGCCTCGTTGTAGAAGTGGACCTTCCGGGCGGAGCGCGGGCTGATGCGCTTGATGTTGTCGCGGATCAGTTCGAACTGCTTCGCGTTGTCGATCACGATCTTGTCGACGTCCTCGGTCAGGAAGTCGCGGACGGTGCGTTCGATGAGGTCCGGCTCCTGGTACACGCAGGTGGCCAGCGGCTGCGTCTTGATCCGCTCCTGGATCTGGGCCCATTCCTCGAGGAGCATGGCGAGGTCGCGGACGAAGTAGGCCTTCCGCTTCTCTTCGCCGGCGGTCCGGATGATGACGCCCATGCCCTCCGGGATGGAGAGTTCGCGGACGATCTTCTTGAGGCGTTGGCGTTCCTCGACGCTCTCGATCTTGCGGCTGATGCCGGACTGGTCGGAGTTGGGCAGCAGGACGAGGTAGCGGCCCGGGAGGGAGAGGTTGGTGGTGACCCGGGGACCCTTGGTGCCGATGGGGCCCTTGGTGACCTGGATGATGATCTCAGAGCCCGGCGGGAAAAGGCGCGGGACGTCCTTCTGGGTGATCTTCGGCTTGTCCTTGCGGCGGGTGCGGGCGTTCTCGTCGCGTTCGACGATCTCGACGTTGGAGTCGAAGCCGTTCGGGATGATGTCCCAGTAGTGGAGGAAGGCGTTCTTCTCGAAACCGATGTCGACGAAGGCGGCCTTCAGGCCGTCTTCCAGGTTCTTGACCTTGCCCTTGTAGATCGAGCCGACGAGGCGTTCGTCGCCGGTGCGTTCGACGGTGAGATCCTCGAGCTTGCTGTCCTCGAGCACGGCGACGCGGGTCTCGAGGGGTTCCGCATTGATGATGACCTCCTTGATGAGCTTCTCCTCGGGCTTGATCAGGCGGCGGACCTTTTTGACCACTTCTTTGACCGCGGCGCGGGCCTTCTCGAAGATGCCCTTGGGTGCGGGTGGCTTGGGTGCAGTGGTGGTGGCGTCGTCGTCCTCGGCCGCATCCGCGGCGCGGGCGAAGTCGGGGGAGCGGTAGCTCTGGTCGCGTCCAGCGGAGGAGACGTTCTCCTCGGGGGCGTCCTGGGCGTCCTCGGGCAGGCCGGCGGCCCGGTTCTCAGCCTTGCGGATCTCCGACTCATGCCGACGGATGTCGAACACACGTTCGTCGGTGTTCTTCTCACCGAGGGCTTCGAGTCGGGCGTTGGTGGCGGCACGGCTTGGATTCGGGGCGCCGAGACCGCGGGTGGGCTTGAACCGCATGGGTCCCTTGCCGCGTTTGAATGTCTGTTGACTCATGTCTTGAGGGGTTGGGTCAGTACCGTCGCCGGTACAGATGAACGTTCTGGAGAATGCCTATCGCGACCAGGGAGCAGATCACCGAGGTTCCGCCTGCGCTGAGCAGGGGCAGTGGGATTCCCGTCACCGGCATCAGCTTGATGTTCATGCCGATGTTCACGAACACGTGGGTGAAGAGGAGTGTCACCACCCCGGACGCCAGCAGCAGGCCGAGGCGGTCGCGCGCCTCGCCCGCGATCTTGATCCCGGTGAACAGGATCGTGGCGTAGAGTCCGAGGACGACGACACTGCCGAGGAAACCCTTCTCCTCGGCGATGACGGAAAAGATGAAGTCGTTGTGGGCGCCCAGCCTCGGGAGGTAGCCGAGCTTGTGCTGTGTGCCTTGGCCCCAGCCCTTGCCGGTGAGGCCGCCCGATCCGACCGAGATCATGGCCTGTTCCACGTTCCACGACATCTGCCGCTTGAGCTGGGCGCCACGGAGGCGTTGTTCCGGCGTGGAGTCGCGTGGGGCGAAGCTGGCGTCGAAATAGACCAGCAGACGGTGGCGCTGGTATTCTTGGAGCTGGATGAGGCGCCATCCCGGGGGCGCGACGAGGATGTCGACGAGGATCAGGGAGACGAGGAGGGCGGCGCCGCCGACCAACTTGACGAGGAACCTCCTCGGGACGCCCGCCACCAGCATCATGACAAGTGTCGTGGGCAGAAACACCAAGGCGGAGCCGAGGTCCGGCTGCTTCAGGATCAGGGCGAACGGAACGAGAGCCATGGCCAGCCCCTTGGCGAAGAGGGCCGGAGACCGGAGTTCCGATGCGGGCCTCGAAAGGAAGCCGGCCAAGGCGAAGAGGAAGGTCAGCTTGGCCAGTTCGCTGGGTTGGAATTGGATCGGTCCGAGGTCGAGCCAGCGTCTGGCGCCATGGCGTGACGTCCCGAAGACGTAGACCCCCACGAGGAGCGCCATCGCAAGCCAATAGGCCACCAGGGACCAGCGGGCGATGCGGGCGTAGTCGACGAAGTTGAAGGCGACCACGACTCCCAGTCCGAGGAGGTAGGCGACGACCTGTCTGCTGGCGGTCCAGGAATACCATCCGACTCCCCGGGCCATCTCCGTGGCGCCCGTGGTGCTGAAGATGAAGGCGGCGCCGATGGCCATCAGCCCAAGCACGGCGGCCCAGAGCGGCCATTCGATGCCGCTCTCCCGCCGGTTCAATTGGGCGCTTGGCAAGGGGATCATGGCAGGGAAGCGAGACCCCTTGGGGCCGACAGGCCGCGGTCCCTCAGATGTTCGTAGATGCGCTTCGCCACCGGAGCGCAGGTCCCGCCGCCGGATCCGCCACTTTCCACCATCACCACGACCGCGTAGCGGGGGGATTCGTAGGGGCCGAAGCTGGCGAACCAGGTCACCTTGTCCTTGAAGCCGTTGCCCTTGATCTCCGCGGTGCCCGTCTTGCCGCAAACCGAGAAGTCGGCCAACCGCGAGGCCTTTCCTGTTCCCTCGTCAGCGAGCACGTCGTCCCGCATCGCCTCGCGGATCAGGGCCAGGTGTTCCGGCCGCGCGCCGAGGAGGCTGCGTACCTGCCCGGGACGAACCTGCTCCACCCGGGTTTCCGCAAGGGGATCCCCGCTTTCGAGCCGGTCGACCAGACGCGGGTAGAAGACCGTTCCCCCGTTGGCGATCGTGGAGACCATCACGGCCAATTGGAGAGGCGTCACGGTGACCTCCTGTCCGATGCTGAAATTGGCCAGCCGCCCCAGTTGCCAGCGGCCGGCGCGGGCCTCGTCCCCGTCGGGCATCCAGGCGCCCCGGTCCTCGTCGCCGGGGAGCTGGGTCCGGGTCGGTTCCCCGAAATGGAACCGGTGTGCGGTGGCGAGCAGTCGGTCGAACCCCGCCTTCAGGCCGGCGTCGATGAAGTACGAATTGGAGGACCGGATGAAGGCGCGGCGGAAGTCGTACTCGCCGGGTGGCGCGGTGTCCCCGATCCGGTGGCGACCGATGAAGTAAGCACCCTTCGCCGGATTCGACGGGTTCGGTTCCACGCGGAAGGTCCGGTCCGGATCCAGCCCGTTCTCCAATGCGGCCAGGGCAGTGACGATCTTGAACGTGGAGCCCGGCGAGTAGGCTCCGTCGGTGATCCGGTTCATCAGGGGCGTCCGCTTGGGGACGTCGTAGAAGTTGGTCCATCGGGCCTGGCTGACGCCGTCGATCCATTCGCCGGGATCGAAGGTCGGCGCGCTGGCGGCGGCCAGGATGTCGCCGTTGCGGACGTCCATCACCACGACCGCGCCGCGCTCGTCGCCGTTCACCTGGGAAAGGGACGCTTCGGCGGCCTGTTGGAGTCCGAAGTCGAGGGTCGTGACGAGGTTCCTTCCCGGAACCGCCGGGGAGGCGATGGTTTCCCCGACCCGGTATCCGGCGCTGTTGACCAGGATGCTCTTGGAACCCGCGGTACCCCGGAGGGCGGCGTCGAAGGCCTTCTCCAATCCGGCGACGCCCCGGTAGTCGCGAAGACGGTAGTCGAAGGCCTCCTCATCCTCGTCGGAATAGTCGTCCGCCCGTTCGAGGTGGCCCAGAACATGGGAAGCCAAGGGGCCGTGGGGATAGCTGCGAACCGGCTGGAGTTCGATGCTGATGCCGCGCATCGACCACGACTGCTCGGTCAGCAGGGCCACCTGCTGGGGGGAAAGCCGGCGGAGCACGGCGAGCGGAAGCGCCCTGGAATTGGCCCAGTGGCGGTGGAGATCCGATTCGGTCAAGGTCAGGGGCATCCCGACCCGGGTCGAAACCTGGGCGACCACGTTCGAAACGACGAGGAAACGGGCCGCCCTCCAAAGGCCTTCGTTCTCCAGGGAGGAGATCAGGGGCTTGGTCTTCTCCCGGCGGAGACGTGACATCAGACGCGTCCAAAGACCCGGCGGGGGCTGGGCTCCCGCGCCCCGGGCCGCCAGGATGCCGCGACGGATCCGCGTGTATTCGCGGGTGAAGTCGGGGCTGAGTTCCTCAAGGTAGACGTCGAGGCGGTACCGGGGCGAATTTCCGGCGAGCTCGCGTCCGGATCGGTCCAGGATGCGTCCCCGCATGGCCGGCACGCGGACCGCCTTGTAGCTTTGGGTCTGCAGGGACTGCTGGAAACGTTGTCGACCCAGGATCTGAACCCGGACCAGCCCGGCA
Organism: Verrucomicrobiales bacterium; assembly: GCA_027483345.1. Lineage (GTDB taxonomy): Bacteria > Verrucomicrobiota > Verrucomicrobiia > Limisphaerales > UBA9464 > SXXZ01. Next base: position 26,643 of record JAIXUV010000220.1, read on the forward strand.
AGGAGCACGGCGAACCCGAGGCCGGTGGCCAAGGCCAGGAGGCGGAGCGGGCGTTCCCCTTTGTTCAGTTGGTCGAAGACGAGCATGATCAGTGGATTCTGTCGTGTCGTCCCCGGACGGTTTGGCGGTCGCTGCGAAAGCTGGACTGGGTGACCGGTCGGTAGTCGAAGGCGAGACCCAAGGCGTCGAAGAGGATGAATGCCGCAGGGCAGGCGACCCCGTTCATCAGGGACATCAGCGGGATTTGCCAGAAGGTGGCCCAACCGCTGAGGGGTTCGCGTTGTCCTGCGGACAACAGGAGGAGGACGAGGACGTGGATCACCGCGCCGCTGCCGAACCCGATCCAAAATTGGGCGTATCGCTGGTCGCGGAGGATCAGATGGCTGCGCAGGTGCAGCAGAAGGGCGACGAGGAAATGGGGCGCCACCGACACACCCAGCTTGGAGGCCGAAAGGGAGTCGACCCAAAGTCCCGTCACCACCGCCAACGCCGTGGTCGTCCAGAGGCCGTGGGTCAACGCCGAATAGGCGATCAGGGCGGGCAGGATGGAGAAGGGGGCCCCCAGGAGTTCGCGGAAGCCGGCGAATTGGGTCTGCGCGAAGACGCCCAGCCAGGAAAGCAGGAACAGGAACGCGATGGAAAGGCGGGGCGGGTTCATGGTTGGAGCACCCACACCTCCTCAAGTCGGTTCAACGCCGCCGAAAGCCGGACACGGGCGGTCGTGAAGAGGCCGCCTTCCATGGCGCGTGAATCCTGGATCACCCCCACGGGGATACCCGCGGGAAAGACCCCACCCAGTCCGCTGGTGAGGATCGTCTGCCCAGCCATCACATCCGGGCTGTTCTGGAGCAGCGACAGCTCGACGAAACCGCCTTCGCTGGAACTGGCCTGTCCGGCCTTGATGATCCCCTGGTCCCTCGTTTCGCGTACGACGACGGAGACGCCGCATTCGGCGTCGCCGACAAGGGCGACATCGGAATGGGTCAGGCCGACCTGGCTGACCCGGCCGACGAGGCCGGCGGCGGTCATCACCACCTGGTTGGGCTGGATGCCGTCGCGGGAACCGAGGTCGATGCGCAGTGTCCTCCACCAGGTGGTCGAATCACGACCGATGACGCGGGCGAAGCGGCGGTTCCAGGGACCCTTTGGTGGATTGCCGAGAGCCGCGCGGAGGCGGGCGTTCTCCCCGATGGCATCCTGGCTTTGAAGCAGGGTGGCCTGGAGGTCGGAGATCTCCTTGCGTGCCTTGACCAGTTCCTCGATGAGGACGGATCGGGGCAGGAGTTGGTAGCTGGCGCGGTCGAGGAAGGAGTGGGTGGCGGAACGCAGGCCGAAAAGGGGCAGGAACGAGCCGCTGACGACCAGCTTGAGCCGTTCCGCGACGGAGGCGGGCAGGTTGAGCAGGGCCAGCAGGAGGACCAAGGTGCCTCCCAATGCCAGGTAATGGGGCCTTTTGAGCACGTTTGAACCGGAATTCGGCCCAACGCGCCACCGGGGAGATCAGGATGAGGTCGAGGAAGCCACACGACGCAGGAAAGACAGTTCCTGCAGCACGCGGCCGGTTCCCGTGGCCACGGCGCTGAGCGGATCGTCAGCGATATGGACGGGAAGTCCGGTTTCCTGGGCCACCAGACGGTCGATGTTGCGCAACAAGGCGCCACCACCGGCCATCATGATCCCCCGGTCCACCAGGTCGGCGGACAATTCGGGAGGGCAGCGCTCCAGGGTGATCCGGACGGATTCCAGGATGCTCGAAAGCGGTTCTTGCAGGGCCGCGCGGATCTCTTCGGACCGGATGACGACCGTTTTGGGAAGGCCCGCGCTCAAGTCGCGGCCCTTGACCTCCATGGTCAGTTCCTGATCCAGCGGAAACGCCGACCCGATACGGATCTTAATCTCCTCGGCGGTACGTTCGCCGATCATCAAATTGTGGGCGCGCTTCATGTGCGCCACGATCGTTTCGTCGAATTCATCGCCGCCAACCCGGACACTCCGGGAGAAGACGATGCCGGCGAGCGAGATGATCGCGATCTCGCAGGTGCCGCCGCCGATGTCGACGATCATGTTGCCTGCCGGTTCATGGACCGGCAGGCCGACGCCAATGGCGGACGCCATCGGTTGTTCGATCAGATAGACTTCCCGCGCACCGGCATGGGTGGCGGAATCCTTCACGGCCCGCTTCTCCACCTCGGTGATTCCCGAGGGGACGGCAACCACGACGCGGGGCGCTATCAGCTTGCGGTGGTGAACCTTCTGGATGAAGTGCCGAAGCATCGCCTCCGTGATCTCGAAGTCCGCGATCACGCCGTCCTTCATCGGACGGATGGCAACGATGTTGCCCGGCGTGCGGCCCAGCATCCGCTTTGCCTCCTCACCCACCGCGAGGACGTTGGTCGTTCCGGCTTGGATCGCGACCACGGACGGCTCGCGCAGGACAATCCCCTGATCTCGGACGTAGACGAGGGAATTGGCGGTGCCGAGGTCGATTCCGATATCGTTCGAGAAAAGGCCTTTGAGCTGCGCTACCATGTATTGGGCGGATTGCCGGTCGTCAGGGTGTTTCCCGGCTTGCAGTCGGGTCAAGGGAATTACCCGGATCCACTCGAAATGGTGACGGAAAACAAAAAGGGACGGACCGAAATCCGTCCCCGGTGGTCAACGACCCTCGGTCATGGCCGAGGGCAGCCCGGATTCCCAGGATTTGGGAGTGTTCCAAGGCCGACCGATCAGCTCGTCCTCGGTGCGGCAGCCTCCAAGGGAGAAAGCCGCAAGGGAAAGCAAGGCCGCGAGCAGAAGCTTCTTGAGTGCCCAATTCATGACCGGATCAGTAAAGCACGGCGTCGCCGGCGGCAACCGCGACATTGCCCTGTTTCCAGTCGGAGATGACATTGGCCACGGAGCGGCTGTTCTCGACGCTGACGATGCGGACCTTGCCGACGAGCTTGTCGCCGCGGCGGACGAGCATCAGCCCACCTTCCTTGGCGCCCTGGGTGGAACCCACGTCGAGGATGACGAAGTCCCACTTCGGATCGACTTCGACGACCTTGCCCTTGAGGCCGGGCATTTCGACGAGGACGTTCTCATCTTCGTACTTGGACAGCTTGCTCTTCAGGTTCGCGATGTTGCGGTTCAGGATCTTCTCCTGATCGGCGAGGGCGGCGGCCGTCTCCTTGGTCACCTTGAGGTCCTGCTGCAAGGCGATCACCTGATCCGGTTGGATACGGAGGGCGCTCCAGCGGGCGAGTTGCTCCTGGGCTGAGTTCTTATCGGTGGTCGCCTTGTTGAGGTCGGCGAAATACTTGTCGGCCCGCTTCCGCTGCTGGTCGGCCTCGGCCGTGGTCTCCTCCAACTCCTTCTTGGTTGTGACGAGCTCCGAGGCGGACTTCTCGGCCGCCGCAGTGGCCGCCTTGGCCTTCTTTTCGGCTTCACCCTTCGCCGCTTCCGAGGCGGCGAGATTCTCGGTCAAGGAGTTGTTCGCATCCGTCAACGCCGTGATCTTCGGCTTGGTGACGGTGAAGCTGAGGGCGAGGCTGCCGGCCGCAGCAAGCACAGCGAAAATAAGGGCAACGCGGTACATGAGAGTGGTGTTTTCGGGGTCAGCGTAAGTGTGTGCGGAGACGTCTGTCAACGATGCGGCCAACGGAACTTGTTGCGGAGGGGACTTTGGGGGCTTGCCCGCTTCGGTTTCGGGGAGGGACGCCACCCGCGTTCATGGGCCAGGTGGCTTCGTCACGGCCCATCGCAATTCCGAACTCCGCGCTCCCGCCGTTCCAGGACCGCCCTTGGCCAATGGGCGAATGGAGCCCTTCGATGAAAAGGAATGTCATCGCGGTGTCAGGAATACTTCGCAGGAACGAAATGCGGAATTCACTTGCGCTGAAGAGGGTGTCGGGTTTTCCGTGGGTCCAAGCTCCCCGGGTGCCATCCAACTGTAACCGGGAAGTCCCAAACCAACCACAGTATGCCATACAACAATCCAATCATGGTCCGTGGCGTTGCGCTGCGGAACCTCATCACCGTCGGACTGGGCTCACAGCTGATCGCTGTGCCGGCCCTTTGGGCTCAGAACGCGGACGCCACCCCCCAAGCTGAGGAAGCGAAGCTGGAACGTGTGGTGGTGACCGGTTCCCTGCTGACCGGCGCCGAAGCGGAGGGTTCCCTCTCCGTGACGCCGATCGAGATGTCCTCTCCGATCAACGGCGGCTTCGCCAACCTGAGTGACGTGTTCCGTCTCAAGTTGCCGCAGTTGGCCGGTACCGGTAACCTTAACGAAGGTTTCGGCAACGGTGGTTCGGGTCAGGCCTTCATCTCCCTCCGTGGTCTTCCCGGCAACGCGACCCTGCTGCTCGTGGACGGACGCCGTACCTCGACCTCGGACCTCAACATGATCCCGATGGCCGCCATCGAGACCATCGAGGTCCTCAACGATGGCGCCGGCGCGATCTACGGCACGGATGCCGTCGCCGGCGTCGTGAACATCAAGCTCAAGAAGAACTTCCAGGGCACGATGTTCAGCGCGTTCTACGGCAACACCTTCGACAAGGATGCCGCGCAGCGCCGCTTCAGCCTCCAGTTCGGCACCTCCACCGAGAAGACCCGCGCGTTCTTCTCCGCCGAGTACAATGCGGCGAACGACCAACTGAGCATCGACCGCGACCGCAGCTTCCCGGCCGGCAGCAACGTCTCCGGCACCTCCAACCCCGGTCTGTTCTTCAACCGCCGCAGCTTCGGCACCCATGAGGTGATTGCCGGCGGCCAGACCAATGCCATCGCCAACGGCATCTCCCTCCGCTGGACCCCGGCGTTCGCCAACACCCGCGGTCTCACCAACGCAGCACAGGTTCCGACCTTCACCGGTCCGGTGCCCGCCACGGTCACCGCCGGCGGCGCCACCTTCCCGCTGGTGGTCTCCGGCAACCGGTTCGACCCGAGCGCCTATGTCGATACCTCGACCGCGACGACCCGCGCCCAGGTGACCGGTGCCCAGGCTGCCGCCGAGGCCGCCCTGCGCGCGATCCTCCCCGCCGGTTCGCCGCTGCGCTACGGTGGCAACCAGAGTCTCGTCCCGGGCACCAACCCAGGCTTCCCGTTCGGCTACTACACCACGGCCTACCGCCCGCATGATCGGTACGGCTTCAACACCTCCATCGCCCACAAGCTCTTCGGCGAGAATCTCGAGGTGTTCGCCGACGCGTACTACATGAACAACAAATCGTCGTACACGTTGGCCCCGGGGCCCCTCAATGGTTACACGATGTCGACGGCCAACTACTGGTGGCAGCAGGTGTTCCCCGGAACCCCGGCCAACGACAACTTCAACTTCACCTACCGTCCGGTTGAAGCGGGCCCGCGTATCTACAACGACACCTACCAGACGATCCACACGGTCGCCGGACTCCGCGGCCAGATCGGCGAGTCGACCTGGCACTGGGAGACGGCCTTCCTGTACGACCGCGTCCAGAACGACACCGTCATCACCGGCGGCATCCTGACCGGCAACTACCAGTCGGCCTTGAACTCCGCGAACGCGGCCTCTTCGTTCAATCCCTTTGGCTACACCCCGATCGGTGGCTCCAGTGCGGTCAATTCCCCGGCCGTCATCGGTGGATTCCAAGGCTCCGCGACCCAGGAGAACGAGTACATCACCCAGCAGTTCGACGCGCTCGTCGGCGGCGAGGTGTTCGACCTCCCGGGCGGGGCCATCCAGGCCTCCATTGGCGCCCAGACCCGGCGTGATTCGCTCAGCATCGCGCCGGACTATGCGCTCCAGACCGGAGCCGTGGCTCCGTTCAATGTGGCCGTGAAGTGGAACGGCCTTCGCCAGACCGACGCCGTCTACGGTGAAGTCCTGGTCCCGATCTTCGGCAACGACCTGAAGTTCACCGGGATGGACTCGCTGACGTTCAGCGTCGCGGCCCGCTACGAGGAGTTCTCCGACGTGGGTGACACCGGAGTGAAGCCCCGCTTCAACTTCCGCTGGCAGCCGCTGGAGAAGCAGTTCGTGATCCGTGGTTCCTATGCTCAGGGCTTCATCGCCCCGTCGCTGGCGTCCATCTATGAGCCTGCTGGCGGACAGAACTTCCCGGAGGTCTTCAATCCGCTGACCGGTATCCGAACCCAGCCGGGGAATGGATCTTTGGCGGTCAACAATCCATCCCTCAAGCCCGAAGAAGCTGACAACTGGCTGATCGGCGGCAAGTGGTCCCCGAACTTCCTCAAGGGATTCACCCTGGGCCTTGATTACTACCGGATCGAGCAGAAGGGCATTCCTTTCGCCAGCGAGCAATACATCGTGAACCAGTGGGCTTTGAACGGTGGCGACACGAATCCGGCGAACCCGTTCGGCGCGGCCGCGGTCGCCAGCGCGGCGAATCCTCTTGCGGCTCAGGTCGCGGTGGATCCGACCACGGGTGACATCGACCAGATCCGCAACGTGGGACCGATCAACACCGGTTCCCGTGTCACCGACGGCCTCGACCTGTCGCTGTCGCAGGAAATCGAGACTTCGGTCGGCAAGTTCACCGTGTCCGGCAACGCCACCAAGGTGCTGTCGTTTACCATGGAGAACTTCCCGGGTTCGACCCCTGTCGACTACCTCGGAAGTTTCTGGGGCGACGGCGCGGCCCTCTCCGACGTTGGCTTCCCCGAGTACCGCTCCACGATGTCCCTCTCTTGGGAGTTCGAGCGCTATTTCGCCGGTTTGGCCTGGAACTACACCTCCGGCTACCGCGAAGACCAGAGCGGCCAGAACTTCGAGACCATCGACGGCAACCCGCCGGACATCCGCGAAGGACGTGACTACCACACCTTCGACCTGCGCACGCGCTATACGATCCCGAAGATCGAGGCCGACTTCTCCTTCGGCATCAACAATCTGTTTGACGAGCGTCCGCCCGCGTTCTTCTCGGCCTTCGAGAGCAACGTCGACCGTCAGTTCGCCGACCTCCGCGGCCGCTTCTACTACGTGGAGCTCAGCAAGAAGTTTTGAGCTTCGGAAATCGGATCCCCGTGGATCCGGTTCCCCTTCAAGGCCGGTCTCGTTCGTCGGGGCCGGCCTTTTTCCTTGGGCGATACCGTTCGTTGCTCCGGATTCCATCTCGGCCCCGTTGCGGTCGTCGCCTTGGATCCTGAACCGTCCGCTTGAACCATCGGCCCGCACCGCGGATTCTGCCGGCATGCAGCTGAGCGCCCGAGATCTCGCCCGCCACATCGACCACACCCTCCTGAAGCCAGATGCCCTGGCGGCGGACATCGCCAAGCTCTGTGCCGAAGCCCGTGAACACGGCTTCTGGAGCGTCTGCGTCAACGGATCCCGCGTCGCTCAGGCGGCTGCCTTGCTCGAGGACTCCGAGGTCAAGGTGGCCGCGGTGGTCGGCTTTCCGCTGGGCGCGATGGACTCCGACGCCAAGCGGTTCGAGACCGAAGGCGTGATCGATCTGGGTGCCCAGGAGATCGACCTGGTCCTCAATATCGGTCGGCTCCGCGACGGCGATGACCGCTATGTCCTGCGTGAGATCCGGGACGTGGTCGAAGCTGCCCAGGGAGTGCCGGTGAAGGTGATCCTGGAGACCGCGTTGCTGTCCCTGGAGCAGAAGCGCCTTGGTTGCAGCCTGGCCGTGGAGGCCGGTGCGCGCTTTGTGAAGACTTCCACCGGCTTTTCCGGAGGTGGGGCCACGGTCGAGGACATCCGCCTGATGCGCGAAGCCGTCGGGCCCAAGATCGGCGTGAAGGCCAGTGGCGGCATCCGGGACGTGGCGACCGCCTTGGCCATGATCGAAGCGGGAGCCAACCGCCTTGGGACCAGCGCCGGCGTGGCGATCGTCCAAGGCCACTCCGGAGCCGCCGGCGCCTACTGACCGCATCCCGCTCCGGCCATGGCGAAAGGCGTGAGTCCCAATGCCGGAGGGATCCTCACGCCAACTCGCCAAGCCTCGAAGCAAAGGAAACGGAATCGCGAACTTCGAGGCTTCCAATCAGACATCCGGGCCGGTGGCGGCCATTTCGGCCCCGGATCCAGCTCCCCGTTGGCGCCTTGGCGTTTTGTCGTGAGGCCCCAACGCGTTCCAGATGACCGGATCAGACCTCCTTGGTGATCTTCACACCCAGCTTCAGGAGGGCCGCCGCGTCCGCATCGGACTTGGCTTCGGCGTAGATCCGCAGGATCGGTTCGGTTCCCGAGCCGCGGAGCATCAGCCACGAGGCGTCCTTCGCGATGAACTTCACGCCGTCGAACGACTTCACTTCGGTGACCGGCGACTTCAGGAGCTTCGCCGGCGGCCGCGTCTTGCAGTACTCCATGAGGGCCGCGCGCTTCTCGAGCGGGAAGTGGGTGTCGATCCGTGCGTAGCGGAACGTTCCATACTTCTTCTCCAGTTGGGCCAGCAGGGTCTTGAGGGGCTTCTTCTCCATCGCCAGCAGTTCCAGCAGGACCAGTCCCGCCGCGATGCCGTCGCGCTCGGGAATATGGCCCGGGAAACCGATCCCGCCGCTCTCCTCGAAACCGAGTAGAACGCCCCCTTTGATGATCTCGGAGGCGATGTACTTGAACCCGACTCCGGTCTCCACGAGTTCGAGACCCAACTTAGCGCACATGACATCCACCATGGAGGTGGTCGTGAGTGCCTTGACGACGCGTCCGCGCATTCCGCGGTTCTTCACGTAATGCTCCAAAAGCAGGCAGATGATCTGGTGGGTGGTCAGCGGATCACCATTGCCCATCAGGCCGCCCACACGGTCCGCGTCGCCATCCGTGACCAGGCAGATGTCGTGCGGATGCTTCTTCAGGAACGGGATCGAGTTGACGTAGTTCCGGGCGATGGGCTCGGGGTTGATCCCGCCGAAACCGGGATTGTGTTCCGCGTTGATGGTGCTGACCCGGCAGGTCGTTCCCTCGAGCAGTTCGTCGAAGCATCCGGCGCCGACCCCGTACAGGGCCTCGTGGGCGAACTTCAGCTTCGATGCGGCGATCAGCGGGAAATCCACGAGCTTCTTGAGCGCCGCGTAGTGCGCCTTGCGGATGTCCTTCACCGTGACCGAGCCGGCCTTGCGGGCCTCGGCCAAGGGAGCCGACTTCACCGGAGAGGCGTCGAGGAGCGCTTCCACCGCCTGGCAGATGGCGGGTTCGGCCGAGCCGCCGTACCAGGCCTTGAGCTTGAATCCGTTGAAGGACGGGGGGTTGTGGCTGGCGGTGAGCATGACTCCGCCGATGGCCTTCTGGCGCTTCACCTCGAACGACACGCTTGGCGTCGGCGTCGGACGGTCGGTCAGGGTGACGATGAATCCGTTGCCGGCGAGGACCTCGGCAACCCGGGCCGCGAACTGGTCCGAGAGGAAGCGGCGGTCGTAGCCCACGACGACCTTCCGGGGATCGGCGCCTTCGACGGGATTGGCCTTCCAGTAATCCGCCGTCGCCTGCGAAACGCGGTCGAGGTTGGCAAATGTGAAGTCCTCGCCGATGACCGCGCGCCAGCCGTCGGTGCCGAATTTGATCGCTCCCATAATGTGCCGCGGAACTAACCACAGACGTTGGCCGGGAGGCACGCGGATTCCGTGGGCCGACGGGTTTCGCCTCGGTCTGGAATCATTCGAAGGGAGGGAAGGGAGACCTCACGCGAAAACGCAAAGACGCCAAGGGGAAGCGGGAGGCGAGCCGATATGGCAACCCCGTTGGTTGATCAAACTTCCCGGAGCGGACCGTCCGCTTTGCTTCAATGCCACTTCGCGGCTTCGCGCTTTGGCGAGACTCCCTTCAGCGGTTCAGAGTGCCTTGGCCAGGATGCCGGCGAGGCGTTCCGAGGCGTCGGCCGCATGGCGCCCCAGGCGGATCAGGCCTGGAATGGCCGCGGGCTGACGCAGGATCTCCCAGGCCAACCGCGCCGGCGACAGCGTCATCGTGGACGTGTAGACGCGGTTGAAGTCCAACGGGAGATCGTCCTCGGCCTGGTCGGAGACGGACCGGACGGTGGCGGACGGAATCGATCGTCGCCGGCAGAGTTCCCGGATCGCGCCGGATTCCATGTCCACGATATCCGCCCCGGTGGATCGGAAAAGCGCCGCCTTCTGTGCCGCTGTGACGACGACGGTCTGTGAAAGGGCACACAGTCCGGCGCGACTGCCGAGGTCGGACAGCCTTGCGGCCAATCCGGTCGGTTCCTCGGCGTCATGGACCACATCGCCGACCTTCATGCCCGGCCGCAGCGCTCCGCCGACGCCGGCGGTCAATACCCGTTCGGGTCGGACGGCATCCAGGGCCAGGGTCCCGATGCCAACGGCGTTGGCGGGGCCGACGCCCGTGACCCAGACCTCCAGGTCCCCGACCCGGTACCGGCGGCCCCCGGCTACACCCGAGGGAAGGGGTGTTGGTGTCGAAGTGCGCCCGAGCCGACGGAGTTCGCGGAGGAACGGGGACGCCTCGCTGGGCATCGCGAAGAAAAGCAGGGTCCGGCTCACGGCTCAGTTGCGGGAAAGTGAATCCGGCGAATCCCCGAGAAGACGGTCGCGCCAGTCTCGGCTGTGTCGCAGCACCTCCCGCCAGAGCGACTCGGCGGGTTCCTGGAAGATGAGATCCAATGTGGCCTTACGGATGATCCAGGAATTTCGCGCCACCTCGTCGTCGAGTTGTCCCGGAGCCCAGCCGGCGTATCCGGCGAAGGTGCGGAGTCGAAGGTCCTTGGCCGGTTCGGCCGCCAGCTGGAGCAACGCTTCGAGGTCATGCCCCAGCACGAGCCTCGGAAGGACATTGCCTCCCTTCAAGGCCGGGTGGTTGACCAGATAGCTGAGGGCCGCCGGTTGGACGGGCCCCCCGTTGAAGATCGGCATGCCTTGGAGCCGAGGTGGAACGTCGACGCTCAGCACGTCGTCGAGCTGGCTTCCGCTGGGCCGATTGAGGACCAGCCCGAAGGCCCCTTCCGCATTGTGTTCGCAAACCAGCACCACCGTCCGATGGAAGAAGGTTCCCGTGAGGGTTCCTCCGTCGAGGAGGAAGCGCCCTTTCAGGGAGGACTTGGGACGTCGGGGAGTCTTGGCCATGGCGGACCCGATGACGATGGAGCCGCAACCGGGAGGCGACAAGGCCTCCGGTGCCGCTTCATCGGCGATCCCAACCGGCACCGCGCACGAGCGTGCGGATCCGGAGGAGCTGGGTGTCGGCGGTGATGTAGAGTGTGCGCCCGTCGTCACCCCAGTTGCAGTTCGCCGTCGGCACACCGGTGTCCAGAAGGCCCAGGAGCTTGCCCGTCGGCGAGATCACGAGGATGCCGCCCGGACCGCTCGACCACAGGTTGCCGCGTTCGTCGACCTTCAAGCCGTCCGGCAGCCCCTTGCGCCCGGGCATCAGGGGGGAGGTGTCGAAGAAAGTGGAGCCGTCGCCGACCGTCCCATCCGGCTTCAC
>JAIXUV010000342.1 GCA_027483345.1 Verrucomicrobiales bacterium
GCGCTGGAGCCGGTCGTGGTGAAAGGGTTCCGCCAGCCGGTGACGATCTACGAGGTGCCTTGGCAGAGAGCCGCCGAGGAGGCGTCCCGGATCTCGGAACTCCTCACCCCGGGTCAGGGATGAACCTACGGTACTTCGGGTACCGTAGCCGGCTCATCGGTTGTCGCCGTCCAGGAGCCCGCCGAGCCCGCCAAGGATCGATCCCTCCTCGCGCGAGCGTCCTCCAGCGGCCGGGGAAGCCGCGATGATCCGGTCGGCGAGTCGGCTGAGCGGCAACGACTGGATCCAGATCCTTCCCGGTCCACGCAGGGTCGCGAAGAAGAGGCCTTCCCCGCCGAACAGCGCGGACTTCACCTTGCCGACGTACTGGATGTCGAAGCTGACGGAGCTCTGGTAGGCGACCACGCAGCCGGTGTCGACCCGCAGCGTTTCGCCGGGTGCCAGGGTCCTTTCCAGAAGGGTTCCGCCCGCATGGACGAAGGCCCAGCCGTCTCCCAGCAGGCGCTGCATGATGAATCCCTCGCCGCCGAAAAGTCCCACGCCGAGGCGGCGTTGGAAGGCGATGCCGAGGCTGACGCCTTTGGCCGCACAGAGGAACGAGTCCTTCTGGCAGATGAGTTCGCCACCGACGTCGGAAAGCTTCACGGGCACGATCTTGCCGGGGTAGGGCGCTCCGAAGGCGACCTTCGCCTTTCCGGGAGCCTTGTTGTGGAAGACCGTCATGAACAGCGACTCGCCGGTGATGAGCCGCTTGCCGGCCCCGAGGAGCGCGCCCCAGATGCCGCTCTGCTGGGAGGAGCCATCTCCGAAGATGGTCTCCATCTCGATTCCACCCTCCATGTACATCATTCCGCCGGCTTCCGCTACGACGGCCTCGTTGGGATCGAGGAGAACCTCGACAAACTGAAGGTCGTCACCGTGGATTTGGTATTCGATCTCGTGCATGGATGGCATGTGGAAGTCCTTTCGTTCCCGAGCAGCACCCGAAGTGCGGTTGAAGGTTTCGCGAAAACGATCGCAACGATCCCCTGTGCGGAGTGGCGGTCAAGAATCTGTCGCCAGTGTTTGCCGCTAAGGGTGGGTGGTCCCATTCTCGACGCATGAAGTATCGTCGGTTTGGCCGTACCGGACTCCAGATGCCGGTCTTTTCCTGCGGTGGCATGCGGTACCAGCAGTCCTGGTCCGACATCCCGTGGGATCAGGTCCCCGAAGCGGGCCAAAGGAACCTGGAGGCGACCATCGCCCGGTCGGTCGAGCTGGGTATCAACCATGTCGAAACCGCGCGGGGCTATGGTTCTTCCGAGATGCAATTGGCCCCGGTGCTGAAGCAGTTCCCGAGGGAGAGCCTGATCCTTCAGACGAAGGTGATGCCCAAGCCGAGCGCTGGGGAGTTTCTGGAGACCTTCGAGACTTCCATGCGGTACCTCAGGCAGGAATACGTGGACCTGCTTTCCATCCACGGGATCAACAACCGGCAGCATCTCGAGGAGACCTTGCGTCCGGGCGGGTGCCTGGAGGTCTGCCGGCGCCTGCAGCGGGAAGGCCGGGTCCGCCATGTCGGGTTCAGCACCCACGCGACACCCGAGGTCATCTCCGAGGCGATCCGCAGCGACGAGTTCGACTATGTCAACCTGCACTGGTACTTCGTCAACGACCTCAACCGACCCTGCGTCGCCGAGGCGGCACAGCGGGACATGGGTGTCTTCATCATCAGTCCCAACGACAAGGGCGGGAAACTCTACCTGGAGCTCCCCAAGATGCGGGCGATCTGCGCCCCGTTGACGCCGATGCAGTTCAACGACCTCTACTGCCTGGCGAGGCCGGAGGTGCACACGCTTTCGTTGGGCGCGGCGCGGCCCTCGGACTTCGACGAGCACATCGCCGCGCTGGAACACTATGAGCGGGCCGCCGAGGTGGCGGGTCCGGTGGAGCTCCGGTTGAAGGCGGAGATGGAGAAGGCGCTCGGTGCCGACTGGTGCCGCCGTTGGTGGCGGGGATTGCCGGAGTACTTCGACATCCCCGGAGAGGTGAACCTGGTGGAGATCCTGCGCATCTGGACCTACGCCAAGCCGCTGGGTCTCTGCGAATGGGCCAAGTTCCGCTACAACATGCTGGGGAACGCCGACCACTGGTTTCCCGGTGAGCATGTCGAGAAGCTGGATTGGAACCGGCTGCCGGAGGTGATCCGCAGGAGTCCCTTTGCTGCCCAGCTTCCCGAAATCCTTCGCGAGGCCCACGCCCTCTTCCACGACGCACCGGTGAAGCGTCTCAGCCAAACCTGAGCGGTTCCGATCAGGGAGCCGTCGGAACGGGGTGCGGTCACTCGTACCGCAAGGAATCGATCGGATCGAGGTTCGCGGCCTTCCAGGCCGGGTAGGTGCCGAAGACGATCCCGACCGCGGAGCAGATGCCCAACCCGATCCCTGCCCAGTCGAGCGGGATCACAGGAGGTGCGCTCACGAGGAAGCAGAGGAGATTTCCGAAGAGGATTCCCACGATGACGCCGAGCACTCCGCCCACCTCGCTGAGCAGGACCGCCTCGGCCACGAACTGGATCATCACGCTGCGCTTCCTGGCGCCGATGGCCCTGCGGATGCCGATCTCGCGGGTGCGCTCGGTGACGCTGACCAGCATGATGTTCATGATGCCGATGCCGGCGGCGATGAGCGCGATGCTGCTGATTGCGGCCGCTCCGAGGCGGATTGCGGAGGTAAGGCTCCGGAACTGACCGACCGCCGACTCGTTTGAGACCACCTCGAAGTCGTCGTCCTCACCTGGCTCCACGCGACGGAGTGCCCGCATGGCGCCCCGGGCCTGTTCCATCACCTCGTTGTAGGTGGCGCGATCCGCAGCCTGGACTTGGATGGCGAGCGCAAGGTTCTTCCCATAGAGCCGAAGCGCGGTGCCCAAGGGCACGGCGATGAAGTTGTCCCGGCTTTGGCCGAAAAGGGATCCACGACGGACCAAAACCCCGATCACATTGTAGGGGACGCCCTGGAACTTGACGGTCTCACCGACGGGCGAACCTCGAGGAAACAGCTTGTCGGCCAGATCGGCGCCGAGGATGCAGACGCGGCGCCCGCTGTCGTCGTCGGTCTCACTGAAGGCCCGGCCGTCGCCGACGGTCCAGTTCTGGGTCGTAAAGCCCTCCGACGTGATCGCCATTCCCGGTATGTTTGGATTGGTGCGCCCGTACCGGGAGCTGGCTTCGCCCACGCCGAACTGGGAATTCGCCGAGATGGCCTGGGCGAAGGTCGCCTTCTCCCGCAGGCGCTTCATGTCGGTCACAAAGAAGCGCTTGCGCCGGCGATACTTCTCGAAATCGCCGTCGTCGAAGCTGATGGCCGGGAACCGTTGGAACTGGAAGGTGTTGGCACCAAGGCCGCTCATCGCGGTCTCGAGGTTGTTCTGCAGCACCCGGATTCCGGTCATCACAGCGATGATCGAGAAAACTCCGACGAACACGCCGAGGATGGTCAGGGAGGAACGGAGGACGTGGCTGCGGACGGCGGTGAACGCCATCCGGATCATCTCCAGGATTTCGCGGGATCGGGTCATGGTCATTCCGAACGCAAGGCGTCCACGGGATCCATGCGGCTTGCCCGCCATGCCGGTATGAATCCGGCGATGATCCCGGTCGCCGCGGAGACGCCGATCGCGAGGGCGACGATCCACCAGGACATTTGGGCTTCGAAAACGGACCCTGCCTCGCGGGCCATCTCACCGATCTTCCACGAAATCGGCCAGGCCAAGCCGATGCCGATCAGCCCCGCGAAAAGGGTGATCCCGGCGGCCTCCATCAGGAACTGGGTGAGGATGGTCCGCTTCTTGGCGCCAAGGGCCTTCCGGATGCCGATCTCCTTGGTGCGTTCCGCGACCGAGACGAACATGATGTTCATGATCCCGATGCCTCCGACGAACAGGGAGAGGCCCGTGACGAAGAAGCCGAAGCTTCCCAAGGTGGTTTTGAACCCGGAGAAGAAGCTGGTGATGGCCTCCTGCTGGTTGATGGCGAAGTCGTCCGGGCGGCCTGGTTCGATCCTTCGGATCCTGCGGAAGACAGCCCTCGCTTCATCCCTCATCTCGGGAAGCAGGTCGGGTCGTGTCGCCTTGGCGGTGATGACGTAGTCGGGCCTCTGGTTGATGTCCCCCTTGAACCGAGTGACGGGGATCACGACCTGGTTGTCCTGATTCCAACCTAGCATGTTGCCCATCTTCTCCAGGACCCCGATGACCTCGTAGGGGATGTCGTTGATCCGGATTTTCTTCCCGATCGGATCGTCGTTCGCGAAGAACGCCTCAGCGAGGTAGGAGCCGAGCACGCAAACGGCGCGCTCGGAACTGACGTCCGAAGCGGTCAGCCACCGGCCCTGGGTGATGGTCAAGCCGCGGATGGCCAGGGCGGCTTCGGTGTTGCCGACCAGCCAGACCCCTTTGGCTCGACGGCGCTCGAAGCTCACGGAAACACCGAAGTCTTCCGATTGCGGGGCCACGGCCGAGGCGAGGGACATCTGCCGCTCGAGTTCCCGGTACTGCTGGAAAGTGATTTCCTTCCGGTTCCGATAGAGCCGGTAGTCCTCAAAGCTCATCCACGGGAAGCGTCCGATGTTGATGACATCCGCACCGAGCGAGGAGACGGAGCGCTCAAAGGCGAGGGTCATGCCGTTGAGCATGGTCCCGACCAGGGTGGCGGTCAGGATGCCGATCACCACCCCGAGGGTGGTCAGCCCCGAGCGCATTTTGTTGGCCCGTATGGCGGCCAAGGCGATCCGGGCGGATTCGCGGATTTCGGTGGCAAGAGTCATTGCCGGTTCACGCGATGATGGGTGGGGCGAATCCGCCGGCGGCGGCCGCAGCGCCGCCCGTCACCGCCCGTTGATCGCGGTTGATCTCGTCTGCCGCGATCAGGCCGTCCCGGATCCGGATCACACGGCGGGCGTGCTGGGCGACGTCCTCCTCGTGGGTGACAACGATGATGGTGTTGCCCCGCCTGGAGAGTTCCTCGAAGAGGCCGAGGATCTCGACGCCGGTCTTCGAATCGAGGTTTCCCGTGGGTTCGTCCGCGAGGATGATGGAAGGCCGGTTGACCAGCGCCCGAGCGATGGCGACCCGTTGTCTTTGTCCACCGGACAGCTCGTTGGGGCGGTGGTGGAGGCGTTCTCCGAGTCCGACATTGACCAGTGCGGTCCGAGCACGTTCGCGGCGTTCCTTCGGAGTCAGCCCAGCGTAGATCAGTGGCAACTCGACGTTGTGGAGCGCATCGGATCTGGCCAGGAGGTTGAAGCTTTGGAACACGAATCCGATTTCCCGGTTCCGGATGTCCGCGAGCTCGTTGTCGCCCATCTTCGCGACGTTCTTGCCGTTGAGTTGGTAAACGCCTTCGCTGGGGGTGTCGAGGCAGCCCAAGAGGTTCATCAGGGTCGACTTCCCGGAGCCTGAAGGGCCCATGATGGCCAGGTATTCGCCGCGCTCGATCGAAAGGGAGACCCCGCGCAGCGCATGAACGGTCTCGCTGCCCATGACATAGCGGCGGGCGAGGTTCTCGATTTGGATGAGTGGCATGCGGCTGCGTGTCAGGGCTTGCCCGGACCCTTCTTCTTCGGTTCCTCCAGTTTCACTTCCTTGTCGTCCTCCAGTTCCTTGGAGACCGCCTTGAAGCTGCCGGTGATGACTTCCTGACCCTCGTTGAGGCCTTCCAGGATCTCGTAGTGGGCGTCGTCGCTGATGCCTCGCTTGACGGGCACCATCTTGGCCTTGGTGCCGTCCTTGATGAAGACCACCTCCATCGGCTTGGTGCCGTCGCGAGCCTTCTTTCCGGCGAGGTATTCGATCTGCCCCTTTTCTTCCTCGGTGACAACGGCAGCCTCCTCCTTGGCGCCCTTCGGGAGACGGGTGGTGACCGCCTGGATGGGGACGCTGACGACATTGGTCCTGTAGCGGGTCTCGATGTCTGCGGTGGCGCTCATCCCAGGCAGGAAGATCCCCTTGTCGGCCATGCGGATGCGGACCTCGAACTTGGTGGACTCCTGCTGGGTTCCGGCGGCGGCCGTCTTCGCGGACTTGGCCACCTGGGTCACCAAGCCGTCGAACTTCCGATCCTTGAAGGAATCGACATCCAGCTTGGCCTTGAAGCCGGGCTGGATCATCACCACGTCGATCTCGCCGACCTCGATGCGGGCTTCCATCTCGCCCAGGTCGGCCACGGTCATGATTTCGGTGCCGGCCATCATGCCGGTGCCGGAGACACGCTCGCCCAGCTCGGAATTCAGCTTGGAAACGGTGCCGTCGATGGGGCTGTAGATGGCGGTCTTGAGCAGATCCTCCTCGGCCCGCTTCAACGACGCCCGTGCCATTTCGATGCGCTGGGCGGAGGCGGCCGCGTTCGCCTTCGCGACCTCGCTTGCGGTTCGGATGTCGTCGAAGATGGAGTCGCTGACCAGCTTCTTGGTGAAGAGCTCGTAGCCGCGCTTGAACTCGGCGTCCGCCTTACGGGCGTTCGCCTCGGCGGTGAGCAGATCCGCTTGGGCGGACTTGAGGCTGGCTTCCTGGCTTTTCAGGGCGGCTTGGTAGAGGTCGGGACGGACCTTGACCAGGAGATCGCCCTTCTTGACCCGCTGGCCTTCCTTGACGGGCAGTTCGATGATTTCACCGGCGACCTCGGAGCTGATCTTCACCTGGACGACCGGCTGCAGCTTCCCGCTGCCGGTGACGACCTCGGTGAGGTTCCTCCGCTGGGCCTTCTCCGTGACGACGGCGAGGGCGTTGTTGCGGTTGCAGCCTGTGGTCGCGAGCAGGAGCCCGGCGAGGATCAGGGACGAGGCGGTGATGTGGCTTGCCGGCATGACGACCCACCATGGACCCGGCTGGTCGGGAATTGTTTCAGGAATTCCCAAGGAGTCAGGTAGGCCGCTCCAGATGGCGTCCAGAATGGACTTCCGTCAAGGACCGGAACGGTCCGCCTTGTGAAGATTCGGGGACGCGACCCTTGAGTTCGGCGCCGGTTCAGTGGGTCAGGCAACCGAACTTCACGAACAACGCGACGAACACCGCGGAACCGATCAGGAGGAGCAGGGCGGACCCCTTGGTGGCGGCGATCGCAATTCCCGCGGCCAGGACGGCGGCGAGGACCACGAAGAAGGCGAGCGAGGTCAGGAACTTCATGGCGGCGAAGCTATCCGTTTGGCAGCCGGGCTCAAGCGGGGACTGGATGGCCGTTCAACCGGTCCGGCCGAAGCGCTTCTCGAGTTCCCGCCAGCCCATTTCGATGAGCGTGGGCCGTCCATGTGGACACGTGTAGGGCATCGTGCAACGACGGAGGTCCTCGATCAGGTTCTCAATTTCGGCGGTGGAGAGGGGATCGTTCGCCTTCACAGCATGGCGGCAAACGGTCTTGGCGATCATCTCCTCGCCGGCGCGGAGGGCGTTGACACCGGCCCCCGCGGCCTGGAGTTCATCGACGAGGCCCAGCACGAACGCCTTGGGTGAGTGGACGCGGACGAACGGCGGCAGGCCATCCAGAAGGAACGTCCGGTCACCGAATTCCGAGAGGCCGATGCCAAGCCGGCCAAGGACCTGCAGGCTTCGGCGCACGAATTCGGCCTCGCGGGCGGGCAGTTCGACAGTCTCCGGGAGGAGGAGGCGTTGGCAGGCCGCGTTTCCACCGGATTCCAGCCTCGCCAGCATCTGTTCGAACAGGATCCGCTCATGGGCCGCATGTTGGTCCAAAAGCACCATGCCTCGGTCGGATTCAAGCACCACATAAAGTCGTCCGACGATTCCCACGAGCCTCAATGGAACCCGGAGTAGGGGTGGTGGAGAGGCTGAGCCAGCCGGAGACGGAGACGGTGAAACCGGGATTGGAATGCCGGATGGAGCAGATCCGGAACGGGTGCCGACGGTTGGGGACGGAAGCGGCAGTTCCGGAACCAATGCGGATTCAGGCAGAACCCGGACAGCTGTGGCCGGGCGGACGACGACCGGTGTGAGTCCGCCAAGTCCACTCGGAGGGGTTGGCGGGTGCGGAAGCTCCGCTCGCGGTTCAGTCGATGGTGGCGGTTCCGGCGAAACCCAATCCGTCGCAGGCCTGGGCTGCCCTGAATGGAAACGTTGGATGGCCTCTCGTACGGCCTTGGCTGTGAGTCGTCGGACCGCGGACTCCTCCCGGAAACGTACTTCCCTCTTTTGCGGGTGGACGTTGACGTCCACGGCTGCCGGATCGATTTCGAGGAACAGGCAACAAACCGGGAATCGGCCCCGCATGAGGGCGGTGTGGTACCCTTCGAGCAGGGCGAGGTTGAGTCCCCGGTTCTCCACCGGCCTCTGGTTCACGAAGAGATGCTGTTCCGACCGGTTGCCGCGGGAAACTCCGGGAGCGCCGATGAATCCCCAGATCCGGAAGCTGGAGACCTTCCCTTGGTCCCGAAGCGTCAACGGGTCCGCGGAATCGATGATCTCAGGGGCTTCCTCGATGCCGGCTTTGAAGTCGACCTCGAGAAGGGGCGTGTCCTTGCCGTGGAGCTGCAGCAGGCGTTCCCGAAGCGCGGTGGACCGTTCGGAGGGCGATTCCCACGACAGGGGCGGGAGCTGCCAGAGCGTCCTCCCGTCCGAGATGAACGTGAATCCCACACCAGGCCAAGCCAACGCGACCAGTACCAGATAGTGTTGGATGTGAGCACGTTCCGTTTCCTCGGAACGAAGGAACTTGCGTCTGGCGGGCAGGTTGAAGAACAGCTGTCGGACTTCGATGGTGGTTCCTATGGGGGAGGCGGCCGCGGATACCTCCACGATTCTTCCGCCTTGGATCAGGACCCGGCACCCCTCTCCTGCAGCTTGGTTCTTCTCCCGGGTGATGAGCGAGAAGCGGCTGACGCTGGCGATGGACGGAATCGCTTCGCCACGGAAGCCCATGGTGGCGATGGCCGAGAGATCCTCCGCCCTTGTGATCTTCGAAGTCGCGTGCCGTTCCAGACAGAGCAGCGCGTCGTCGCGGCTCATGCCGCAACCGTCGTCCGTAACGCGGATCAGGCTCCGACCTCCGGCGCCGATCTCAACGGTGATCCGCTTGGCCTCAGCATCGAGGGAGTTCTCCACCAATTCCTTCACCACGCTGGCCGGACGCTCCACGACCTCGCCGGCGGCGATCTGGTTGGCGACATGCTCGGGGAGCAGGCGGATACGGTTCACGGTTCGGGAATATGGTCCGTGTTCCAGCCGGGAATCGATGGGGAAACGGAGGTTCAGACGGTACGGTTCAGACGATCCGTGTCGCCCGGCGCCGCGATCGGAAGCGGGAAGCGGAACGCGGCACCTGTGCCGGAGGTCGATTCGGCCCAGATGCGCCCGCCGTGTTCCCGGACGATCCTTTCACAGATGGCCAGTCCCAAACCGGTACCATGGGCCTTGCCCGCGGTGAAGAACGGCTCGAAAAGCATCGGGAGATGCTCCGCCGGAATGCCGGGGCCGTTGTCCAGGATCTCGGTGACCACCACTTCACCTTCCTGCCGGACGGAGAGGCTCAGTTTGCCTTCCTTCTTGCCTGAAAGCGCGTCGAAGGCGTTTTGGGTCAGGTTGGTGAACACCCGGGAGAGCCGCGGAGGATCGATCCGGAGTTCCACGGATGGCAGATGTCCGGTGACCTCGACATCGACACCCCGGCGCTGGCTCTCCGCGGAAAGCTCGATGAGCACTTCCCGGAGGAAGTCCTGGTAGTTCACCCGCGCGAGGACGACGTTTGGTCCCATTCCCCGGGTGAAATCCATCAGTTCCTGCATCATCCGGTTGAGCACCTCGACCTGGTAGCGGATCCGGTCGCGGGAGGACCTGCGGTCAGCCGCTGTCGCAGCCGGCTCGGCGGCCATGTCTGCGGCGATACCGATGACGTTCAACGGGTTGCGGAAGTCGTGGACGATGGTGCGGGCGAGCCTTTCCAGCATCGCCAGACGTTCGGCACGGAGTGATTCCCGGAGGAACCGCCGGTTGAAGTCCCGCATCCTCAGGCTGGCGTCCCGAACGAGTGAAGTTGCCAGTCTCGGGGCCTTCGCCAGAAGATCGAGCAGCAAGCCGGCGGGCAGGAACACGGCATGGACGTCCGTCCGTGCGGTGGCGCTCGCGGAGCGGGTTCCACCGTCGAAGATGGCCATCTCTCCGAAGTAGTCTCCGGCCTCCATCCTCGACAGGACGTGTTCCCTGTCGGGCGCGGAGCGGGCGGTGATGTCGACGCTTCCCTCGAGGATTATATAGAGGCCATCACCGACGTCGCCTTCCCGGAAGAGCATGGAGCCTTCAGGAAACGATCTCGGAACGCCCTGTTCGCTCACCGTGGCAATGCATTCCTCGGGGAGGTGTCGACAGAATCGGGAGTCCTCCAGAAGGGTCATGAGACGACTTTCCGAGGCGGCGGCCTGGAGTAAAGCCCGCATTGAGATGGTGGGTTCCTTGACGCTCCGCCGGTCGACTCCTAGCCTGCGGCCACTTCGTTCCGATCCATTTATGCGCAATTTCGTCAACATTCCGTATGTCATCGAACAAACCGGCCGCGGCGAAAAGGGGTACGACCTCTACAGCCGGTTGCTGGTCGATCGGATCATCTTCCTGGGAACGCCGGTGGACGACATGGTCGCCAACGTCATCGTGGCCCAGTTCCTGTTCCTACAGATGACGGACCCCAAGAAGGACATCCACTTCTACATCAACTCGCCGGGTGGAAGTGTCACTGCGGGTTTGGCGATCTACGACACGATGCAGTGGTTGACCTGCGACGTGAACACCTATTGCGTAGGGCAGGCAGCCAGCATGGGTGCGGTCCTTCTTTCCGGCGGCACCAAGGGCAAGCGCTTCGCGCTTCCGAACGCGAACATCATGATCCACCAGGTCCTTGGCGGCGCCGAAGGACAGGCCAGTGACGTGGAAATCCGGGTCAAGTACATGCTCAAGCTCAAGGAACGGCTGAACACGATCCTCTCGAAGCACACGGGGCAGCCGTACGAAGTCGTGGAGAAAGCCTGTGACCGGGACAACTTCATGTCTGCGGAAGAGGCCCGGCAGTTTGGTTTGGTCGACGAGGTGGTGGCTAGCCGTCGCGAGGTGCCGACCTTGTCCGACTCGGTGAAGTCCTGAGTCCTCCGCGGATTGACGCCTTCGAATTCCAGCCCGGCCGCCCATGCGGCCGGGCTTTTCTTTACCACTGGAAAGGGATCGAACGTTGCGGCAGCGTGCCTCCATGGCTCGAACGTCGCAGCTCACCATGTGCAGCTTCTGCGGTAAGTCGAAGGCGGAGGTGAAGAGGCTGATCGCCGGACCTGGCGTGTACATCTGTGACGCCTGCGTCGGCGTCTGCAAGGGAGTCCTCGAGAAGGAGAACGCCAGCGAGTCTGAAGGTAGCCTTCGCAGTCTCCGGGTCCCGAAACCGGCGGAGATCAAGCGACACCTCGACGAGCACGTCATCGGTCAAGAGGACGCGAAGCGCACCCTGGCCGTCGCGGTCTACAACCACTACAAACGGGTGCTTTCGCAGGCGGGGGATGGAGGCAGCGCCGAGGACGGCGTCGACATCGAAAAAAGCAACATCCTGATGCTGGGTCCGACTGGTTCAGGGAAGACCCTACTCGCCAAGACACTGGCTCGGCTGCTGGATGTTCCCTTCGCGATCGCCGACGCGACCGTCATCACCGAGGCCGGATATGTGGGCGAGGATGTGGAGAACATCGTCCTGAGGTTGCTGCAGGCGGCTGATTTCGACGTCAAGCGGGCGCAGGTCGGAATCGTCTACATCGATGAAATCGACAAGATCGCCCGCAAGACGGAGAACGTCTCCATCACCCGGGATGTGTCCGGCGAGGGTGTCCAGCAGGGGTTGCTGAAGATCCTCGAGGGGACGCTTTGCAATGTCCCTCCCCAAGGTGGCCGAAAGCATCCGCAGCAGGAGTACATCCGGGTCGACACGACCAACATCCTATTCATCTGCGGCGGAGCGTTCGTGGGAATGGACCGGGTGATCGAACGTCGCCTTGGGAGGCGGTCGATCGGATTCACCGGAGGGGAGACGCCGTCCAAATCGGGCGGGCCCGGGGAGTTGCTGCATCGGATCGAGCCTGAGGACCTGCTGGCCTTCGGCTTCATCCCCGAATTCATTGGGAGGCTGCCGGTGACGGCGGTGCTCGACGAGTTGGACGAAGCGCAGCTTTGTTCCGTGCTGACCCAGCCCAAGAACGCCTTGATCCGTCAATACACCAAACTCTTCGCCTTGGACGGAAACGAGTTGATCTTCACGGACGACGCAGTGGCCGAGATCGCTGCCCAGGCGATGCTCAAGAAGACGGGTGCCCGGGCCCTGAGGGCATTGGCGGAAAGGCTCCTCCGGGACGTGATGTTCGAGCTGCCTGGAAATAACCAACCGGCCTCGGTCTTGATCAACCGGGCCGTCGTCCAAGGGGCAACTCCTCCGATTGTCCGCAGGAAGCCGGAAAGGGCTGCTGCTTGATTTTCAATTTAAAGTGTTGACCAGAATTGCTGGACCCGGCATCAAGGGGGAAGTTGGTTGACCATCCGAGCACTGCCTATGAACTCATTCTCCCGAAATTTCAAACTGATCACCGTTGCGTCGGTTCTGGTCTCGTCTTCCGCGTTCGCGCTCTCGACGAGCGACGTTGAGGCCCTGACCCAGAAGATCATTGCCGCAAAGACGGTGGAACTGCCCGCGACTGCCACCAAGCTGGTCGCTTCGGCTTCTGCGGCGAACCGTGTTGAGACCGCCAAGAGCGTGGTCCTCGCCGTTGCCAAGAACAACCCTTCGGCTCTGTCCGTGGTTATCACTTCTGTCCTGCGTCGCACCCCTGAGGCGACCGAGGCCGTTGTGGCTGCCGCGATCGAAGAGGCTCCTGAGATGGTCAAGACGATCGTTTCTGCTGCCGTGTTCGCCACCGGCGAAGACCAGAAGGTGATCGCCGTTGCTGATCGCATCGCGCCTGAATCCAAAGCTACTGTTCGCTCTGAAGTTGCGGTTGCTAAGGCCCGTCGCGCTCTGAGCAAGGTCGTGACCGAAGACCTCGGCACCCCCGGCAACACCAACGTCATCATTGTTACCAACACGACCCCCAATACGGTGATCGCGACTGAAGTGGTCGCCCCTTACGCTGGTGCCGCTTCGGGCCGCCTCTGATTCTGAGTTTTCAAGAAATGCCCGACTTGATTGGTTCAAGTCGGGCATTTTTGTTTGTGCACAGCGCTTTACTTGGCACGACTTGGATCTGGATTGCGACTATCCTGAACCCGGTGAACTGCACCGGGAGCGATCAGGCGGAAATCCGAGAATGGGCCGTTTGTCGCGCTACCGAACGCTCGACTGCTGGGACTGCAGCAGGTTGGTTATCGCCAGGTTCTTCGCGGTGATCGGAATTGCCAGAGGTCCAAACATGGGCACTGGTGCCGGCAGTCTTCTCGGCCGTCAGGCTGGGGGCAATGCCCGCTTCACTTTTCGAACCAACCGGATTCCCTCGATCCGCATCGTTTTGTCCACGGCCTTGCACATGTCGTAGATGGTCAGGGCGGCTACAGAGACCGCCGTCAGTGCCTCCATTTCGACGCCTGTGGGACCGATGATCCGGGCGGTGGCCCGTATCTCCACCCGGTCGCGGCTTCCGGGAACAACCAGTTCCACTTCGCAATGCGTGATGGGAAGCGGATGGCACAGTGGGATCAGTTCCCCGGTTCGTTTTGCCGCCTGAATTCCGGCAATCCGGGCGGTAGCCAAGACATTCCCCTTGGCCACCCGGTCCGACTCGATGAGGTCGACGGTGGATCGCGACAGGTGGATTTCACCTGCGGCCGTGGCCTCCCGAAAGAGATTGGGCTTCTGGGAGACGTCCACCATCGAAGCCTCGCCGGATTCGGCGATGTGGCTCAGTCGGGGCGGGGTTGCGGATTCAGATTCAGGCATAGCGGCCCGTTCGGTGCTCCGGCTTGAAGAAAAGGGGCAGCAGGGAATCGACCTGCAACAGGGCGGCGCGGGTCAGCCCAATCCATCCGGGGCCTTCGACCAGGTGTCCCTCAGAACGCAGCGCTGCCAGCGGTTCGGCGAAGACTTCGGAAGGTTCCTTCCCGAACTTCCCTACGAACGATGCGGTTTCGACTCTTCCCAGCTTCAGCTGAAGCATGAATTCCCGGAGGAAGCGTTCATCGTTCGGAACGGGGTAGGCCCGGTAGACCGGGAGTCGGCCGGAAGCCACCGCTTCGACATACGGAGCGAAGTCATGGTGGTTCTGGTAGTGGACGCCAGCGAGGTGGCCGAAGCTCGCAACGCCGACGCTCAGGAGATCGGCTCCGCTGAACAGTCCCTGGCGATAGTCGAATCGGACCTTGGCCGGGTCCCTGACTACCGTGGTGGTGCTGGTGACGGTGTAGCCGACCTTCTCGAATTCGCCGAACGCGTAGTCCACCCATCGGCGCTTCGTTTCCCAATCCGCGACCGGCGCCACCAGTTTTCCCTCGGCCTTCATCTGACGGTAGATCCCCGTGTTGTAGGGCACTTCCATCTGGTAGATCGTGACCGAATCCGGAAGCAGTTCCACCGCCTTGGCCACGGTTTCCCTCCACTTCTCCTCGGTTTCCTCAACCATGCCGGCGATCAGGTCGACATTGACCTGAGGAAAGCCCACCTCCCTCGCAAACGAGTAGGCTCGGAACACCTCCTTGGAGCGGTGGGCGCGTCCATTGATCTCCAGGATGTGATCGTCGAAGTGTTCGACTCCCAAGCTGAGCCGTGTCACCCCTACCTGCTGGATGGCTCGCAGCTTCAGGTCGGTAAGGGTGCCCGGCTCGCCCTCATAGGTGATTTCGGTGGCGTCATCCCAAGGCAGCAACGCCTTGATGCCGTCGGTCAACAAGCGGATCTGATCGGGAGAAAGGTAGCTTGGGGTTCCTCCTCCAAAATAAATGAACTTCGGCTTACGCCCTTGGAGATAGGGCTTGTAAACATAGGCTTTCAGTTCTTGAAGGACGGCATCGATATAGTTCCTGATTTCATCCGCATTCTTGTCTGTATAGACACGAAAGTAACAGAAATGGCACCTCTTTCGACAGAACGGGATGTGCACGTAGAGACCGAGCGGGACCTGATGATCGGCGGGACGCTCCAACACCGACTCGAAAATCGGCACCGCTTCCGACTTCCAGAAGGCAAATGGGGGGTAGTTTGAAACGAAATAATTGCCTGCCGTCGTTTCCTTCTGGATGGGAGGACTTTGTGGGCCCGGTAGAGGAGCGGAGATCGAGGTGTTCATAGGCGGAGGCTGTCTGAGCTGCAGGATGACTGCATTTCCCGGCTCATGCAAAGCCGAGTCCCAACCGGTTGCCCTCTGACCCTCTCGAAGTCGTTGGCGTTGTTCAGGATCATCAGCTGCGTAAGCCGCGCCCCTTTCGGTGGGCCTTGGCCCCTGGATTTTCCCTTCTTGAATGGACTGGGTTTGTGACGCCCAAGGTACACGGTTTACAGGTGAAAAACACTGCGGGTTTGGGCGGGTTTAACGGGAACGCACTTTTCGAACAAAACCCTCTTGTAACCACAAGATGTAGGGGTAGCCTTCGAAGCCGGCCCCAATTTGTTGGGTCGGAAGCGTTCCGACGAGGTTACGCTTTCGCTGTTAAACCCGGGCATTCGGATCCCTGCAATTCCCTCTGACAAGGGAGGATAGGAGGGGTTCGGGAGCCCAACCATCTCATCCGTCCGACCACCCAGACCATCCACGCCCATGCTCGACGCCCGCGATACCGTCGTTTCATCGGCCCCGGCCGCCCGCCAGCGCCCGATCAAGGCCAAGACCAGTCCACGTGCATCCTCCCGCCGGGGCGCTTCCGCCCGCCTGACCTTCGGGCGGGTGTTCAGCGATCCCCGCGTCAAACCTTTCGACCAGATCGAATGGGACCGCCGGACCGCGGAGATCACCGACGATTCCGGAAAGACGATCTTCAAGCAGGAAGGTGTGGAGGTGCCCAAGAACTGGTCCCAGCTCGCGACCAAGGTGGTTTGCTCCAAGTACTTCTACGGCGATCCGGCCAAGGCTGAGAGGGAGCACTCCGTTCGGCAGCTGATTCATCGGGTGACCCGTACGATCGCGGACTGGGGGATTTCTGATGGATACTTCTCGAAGGAGGAGGGTGAGCTTTTCTACGAGGAGCTTACGTGGCTCTGCGTCAACCAGTACGGCGCCTTCAACTCGCCGGTCTGGTTCAACGTCGGCCTTTTCCACCAGTACGGGGTGGGAAAGAACAGCGACCGGGGCAACTGGTTTTGGGACCGCAAGGCGGAGGAAGCCCGTCGGGCTCCGACGCAGTACGAGTATCCCCAGGGTTCCGCGTGCTTCATCCAGTCCGTCGAGGACAACATGGAGACGATCATGGAACTGGCCTACGCGGAGGCCATGCTCTTTAAGTACGGCTCGGGCACGGGCACGGATCTCACCCCGATCCGGTCCAGCAAGGAGAAGCTCTCCGGCGGCGGCCGGCCCAGCGGACCGATGAGTTTCCTGAAGGTCTACGACCAGGTCGCCAACGTGGTGAAGTCGGGTGGCAAGACCCGTCGTGCGGCCAAGATGAACACCATCCGTGACTGGCACGGGGATGTGGAGGAGTTCATCACCGCCAAGGCCAAGGAGGAAAAGAAGGCCTGGGCCTTGATCGAACAGGGCTACGACGGCTCGTTCAATGGCGACGCCTACGGGTCGGTGATGTACCAGAACGAGAATCTCTCTGTACGGGTCTCGGACGAATTCATGCAGGCGGCGGTCGACGGCAAGGAGTGGTGGACCCGCTCGGTCACCACCGGCAAGCCGCTGGAGAAGAAGGATGCGTCGCGACTGCTCGACCAGATCGCGGAAGGCACCTGGGTCTGCGGCGATCCCGGTCTCCAGTACGATGGGGCCATCCAGAAGTGGCACACCTGCAAGGGAACCGAGCCGATCCACTCCACGAACCCCTGTTCGGAGTACGTGTTCCTCAACAACACCGCCTGCAACCTCGCCTCGTTGAACCTGATGAAGTTCAAGAAGGCCGACGGTTCCTTCGACGTCGAGAGGTTCAAGGCCGCGGTCCGCATCTACATCACCGCCCAGGAGATCCTCGTCGACAACGCCAGCTACCCGACGCAGATCATCGCCGAGAATTCCCACATCTTCCGGACGCTGGGCCTGGGTTACGCCAACCTGGGTTCTCTGATCATGAGCTACGGTCTCGCGTATGATTCCGACGAGGGACGTGCCCTGGCCGGAGCCATCACCGCTGTCATGACCGGTCACGCCTATGAACAGAGCGCCGCCATCGCCTCGATCATGGAGCCGTTCCCCGGCTATCGTAACTCGCGCTGCGCCGGCGTGAAGAAGACCGTGGCCGCCGACAATGTCGCTTCCACCCTCGGTGTCGTCCGCCAGCACCGGCAGGCCATCGAAACGATCCAGCCGAGCCGCGAATTCGCCTACCTCAAGGACGAGGCGCGCCATTGCTGGGACAGGGCCCTTGCTTCCGGTGAACGGCATGGATACCGGAACGCCCAGGTCACGGTTCTCGCGCCGACGGGGACCATCGCATTCCTGATGGACTGCGACACCACCGGCGTGGAGCCCGACATCGCCCTGGTGAAGTACAAGCTGCTTGCCGGTGGCGGCATGCTGAAGATCGTGAACCGCACGGTGCCGGAAGCCCTCCGTCGGTTGGGCTACTCCGCCAACGAGGTGCAGGCCATCGAGAAGCACATCGAGAAGTACGACACCATCGAGGATGTCGTGGGTGAGGACGGCGCGGTGGTGGCGTCGGGGTTGAAGCCGGATCACCTGTCGGTGTTCGACTGCGCCTTCAAGCCCTTCCGGGGCCAGCGCAGCATCCACTACAAGGCCCACCTCAGCATGATGGGCGCCGCCCAGCCGTTCATCTCGGGGGCGATCTCCAAGACCGTCAACATGCCGAACGAGGCGACGGCTCAGGAGATCCGCAGCGCCTACGTGGACGCCTGGCGCATGGGTCTCAAGTGCGTGGCGATCTACCGCGACGGTTCCAAGCGGTCGCAACCGCTCAACACCAAGAAGACCAGCGAAGGCGGCGACAAGGTGGAGGCCGTTGTGCCGGCGGAACAGGTCAAGACCTTGGAGGCCCGGATCCAGGATCTTGAGGCGGACCTCAACCGGGTCACCCTCCAGAGCCGGAATCCGTCCCGTCGCCGCCTGCCCGACACCCGGATGGCGATCAACCACAAGTTCGACGTCGCCGGACACGAGGGCTACCTGACGGTCGGCCTCTTCGAGAACGGCCAACCCGGCGA
>JAIXUV010000219.1 GCA_027483345.1 Verrucomicrobiales bacterium
CCCGGCCTTGCAGACGGTCAACGCCAACGGCCAGCTCCGCCTCCGCTGGGCCAGCCAGGCCGGCGTCCGTTTCCGCGTCGAGCAGACCGATGACCTCGTCACCGGCCGCTGGATCCTCGTGGACGAGGCGGTCGGCACCGGGGCTCCCCTCGAGGTCGCGCTGCCCGCCGAATCCTCCGCTCGCTGGTTCCGCGTGCGTATCCTGTAGGAGGTTGGCCACGGAGACACCGAGGACACGGAGGACGATCGTGGTTGGTTGCCCGTGGCCCGTGGCCTGTAGCCGTGGCTGCCCATGTTGGTTCCCCGCCGGGATCTGGAATCCCGCCCGACGTGGCCACAGAGAAACGAAGGACTCGAAGGGAGAGGTCTCCTCAGCCCGCTTCCTGTCCATTGCGGGCCGCTCAATCCAAGGAACGCTTCGTCCGATGTCCTTCGGCCGAGACATGAATCGCATCGTTCCCAATTCGGGCTCCGCTGTCCTCGCCGTAGCGGCTGCCCTCGTCCCGTTCGCCGCCAACGCCAACGGGATCCTTCGTAACGGCACCGGGGCGGCCTCCATGGGACTCGCCGGTGCCGATGTCGCCTCCGCGGCCGATCCGCTCAGTGCGATGTCCCTCAATCCCGCCGCGCTTTCCCCCTCCCGCGGTGCCGAGCTGAGCCTCGGCGCGGTGGCCGGTTCCGCGGACGGCACCTTCACCAAGGCCGGTTCCGGCGGCGACCTCGACAGCCGCATCCTCGCCGCGCCTGAATTCGCCGTCGCGATCCCGCTCTCCGACCGACGCTTCGTCGTCGGGATTTCCTCCTCCGCCGACTCCGGGATGTCCGCCGACTGGGCCTACAACGATCCTGCCGGCGGGCTCGGTGGCACGACCTCGTACGGCTACCGACGCAACCGCGCCCGGATCGCCCTCGTCCGGACTGCGCTCGGCGGCGCGTTCCACCTCGACGAGACCCTCTCGTTCGGCGCCAACGTCGGGCTCCTCTACAACGACAACGCCCTCGAATCCCCGTACGTCTTCCAGTCGCATCCCGGCCTAGCCGGCGCGAAGACCCTGCTCGGCCTCAAGGCCGACGGCTTCGGCTGGAACATCCAGGCCGGCGCCCTCTACAGCCCCCGCAAGGATCTCCGGTTCGGCCTCTCCTACCGCAACCAGTCCGAGGTCGTGGCCACCGGGACCGCCACCGGCGACGTGGGCGTCCAACTCGGCGCCGCGACCATCCCCTTCCGCTACGATGCCGAGGTCACCACGACCTTCCCGCATCAGGTCGCCTGGGGCGTCTCCTGGTCGCCGTGCGCGAACTGGCGCGTCGCGGCGCAGGCCGAGTGGATCGGTTGGGCCGACGCCTTCGACACGCTCCCCGTCCGCCTCTCCAACGGCAGCAACCCCGCCGTCAACGCCGTGGTCGGCGGCACCTCGCTGGCGGATGACATCCCGCTGGGCTGGGAAGACTCCTGGGTGTTCCGCGTCGGCGCCGAATACCGTCTCGCGGAGGACTGGACCCTGCGTGCCGGATACGCCCACGGCCAAAGCCCGGTGCCGACCTCGCTGCTCACGCCGATGACCGCCGTGCTGATGGAACACACGCTCGCCGCCGGACTCGGCTTCACGCGGGGACGTTGGACGCTGGATGCCGCGTATCAGTACGATCTGCCGGCGAG
This sequence comes from Verrucomicrobiales bacterium, assembly GCA_027483345.1. GTDB lineage: Bacteria > Verrucomicrobiota > Verrucomicrobiia > Limisphaerales > UBA9464 > SXXZ01. Next base: position 1,661 of record JAIXUV010000219.1, read on the forward strand.
CCGTTCCATCGGGACCAGCGCCCTCCGCTCCGGCGAATACTCGAACAGCCGCATCGAGGTCGACCTGCACACGGTCGCCCTCACCGCGCGCTACCGCTTCTGATCCGTCGCCGCCGATTCCGGAAGGGAGGGAAGGCGGATCCCACGCTGAAACGCCAAGACGCCGGAGCGAACCGACTCCGGGTCGCGGAGGACAGCGTGGGTCGACCGGAGTCGCGGACCCCCATCCCGTTCGTTCGCGCCTTGGCGTCTTCGGATGAAACTCCCTTTTCGTTCCCCAAGACGGAGTGGACCGCCGATCAGCGGAACAGCTTCGGGGTGAAGTCGACCAGGTAGCGCCGCCACACCGGCCAGCTGTGGTCGCCTTCGGTCTCCACGTAGTCGTGGCGGATCCCCTTCGTCTCGAGCAGGGCGTGGAACTCGCGGTTGCGTTGGAAGAGGAAGTCCTTGTCGCCGCACGCCACCCAGAAGAGCCGCAGGTCCCTGTTCACCGCCTTCGCATCGCCGAGCCCGCCGGCGACGGCCTTCTCCGGAGGCGGGGCCGAGCTGAACGCCCCGATCCAGTGGAACCGGTCGTGGAGGTTCAACGCCATGGTCAACGCATGGTGGCCGCCCATCGAAAGTCCCGCGAAGGCGCGGGCGTCGGCCTTGCCGCTCACCGGATACGAGGCCTCGACCAACGGGATGATGTCCTGGACCAGTTCGCGCCCCAGGGCCTCGGAGTTCGCCGGACCGTAGTCCTCGAAGCCCGCGGCCCCCGGCGGGATGGCATGGCCGTCGGGCATCACGACGACCATCGGCTTCGCCTTCCCCGAGGCGATCAGCGCGTCGAAGATCCAGTGCGCCTTTCCGTGCACCGTCCACGAGGCCTCGTTGTCGCTGTAGCCGTGGGACAGGTAGAGCACCGGCAGCTTGGCGGACCGCTTCACGCCCGGGGGCGTGTAGACGACGATGCGTCGCCACGCGCCGAGGGCCTTCGACTTGTAGGTGTGCTCGTGCAGCACGCCGTGCGGGATGTCCTGCAGGTCCCACGGGGCTGCCGGAACCGATGGCACGTGGAGGATGCTGGTGTTGGGCCACCGCTGCGGCTTCACCTGCGAATTCTGGGGATCGATCACCGCGATGCCGTCCACGACGAACCGGTACTCATGCACGCCCGGCTTCACATTGGGCACGGTGCCCGACCACAGACCCTCGTCGTCCTTCGTCAGCGTCACCTCGGGACCGAACTGACCCGACACCTTCACCGCAGTCGCCTTGGGTGCGCGGAAGCGGAAGGTCACGCCGCCGTCGGGAAGCAGCTCCGGCGAGACCAGCGGAGCGGGACGCGCGGCCGGACGCGGGGCGGGTGTGGCGGTGTTCTGTGCGGCGAGCGCCGGCGCCAGGACGAGGCCCAAGGCGACGACGGCGGCCCGAAGGGAGAAGTTCGCGGAATCCATGGGAAACGGGGATCGCGGACAGGTTCCCGGAAACGGGGCGCCTGCGGAAGGCCCAAAGAGTTCCGATGCCGTGACCCGGCGGATCGTCCGGCGGCAAAGAAGACGGGGCCGGCGGATGCCGGCCCCGTTCGTCAGGCTGGGACTTAGGACGGACCGTTCAGGGCCGCTTCAGCCGGTAGTACTTCGCGCCGTTGGCCGGGGTGACGGTGACCTTCCTCAGGCCACCCTCCTCGACCACGGAACCGCCCGCGGCGGTCCATCCGAGCGGGCTCAGGCTGTCGGTCGCCTCGAGGACGTATCCGGTGGCCGTGGTGGGCCACGAGATCACCAGGTTGGCGCCGTCACGGGCGATGCCGATCGCGGGGGGTTGGCCGCCGCCGAGGTGGGAGGACGTCACCTTGAGCGTGGCCAGGGAGGTCACCCCGCCGGCGTTGAACACGACCACGAACGATCCGCCGGCCGGCGAATAGGTGAGGTTGTGCACATTCGGGCCGGTTCCGATGTTGGCTCCGGAGTCGGCGACGAAGTACGGCAGTCCGAGCTGGCTCGGCAGCGGCGCGCCATCCGGCCCGAGCAGGGTGGCGACATAGGCCGCAGGGAGGCCCAGCTCGCTGTCGTAGGCCTGGTGGCCGAGCGCGATGACGCCGGTCACAGGATCCGCGGCGAACTTCGGATGCTGGTGCTTGAACGGGGTGCCGCCGGTGCCGGCCAGGTAGCGGATCTCGGGTCGGGCGCTGGCGAACGGATAGGTGGGTCCGGCGCCGATGGTGTAGTAGGACAACTCGCCGTTGGGCGTGCCGTTGCCGTGGTCGAACGCGGTGAGCAGTTCCCCGTTGAACGGGTTCAGGATCGAACCCGGATGCCCTTCGGTTCCCGGGGTTCCGTCACCCAGCGGCTGCTCCACCGTGCTCACCAGCCTGCCGTCGGTGCCGGGCGTGGTCTGAACCACGGCCCCGACGATCCGGTTGGCCAGCGTGCCGGTGGATCCGTTCGAGTTGTCGGTGTTCGAGACGTAGAAGAACACGTCCCGTCCCGGCAGGTAGATCACGTCCGGATCGTCTTCGTCGCCCACGGTCTGGAGCTTGTCGAACCGGGTGAACTCCGGCGTGAGCACGTTGCCGTCCTTGTCGAACAGGGCGCCCACGGTGCCTTCGCCCTCGCCGGTGAAGTTGCGTTCCGCCGCGAGCAGGATGTTGCCGTTCCGGGTGCTGACCGCCAGGGCCAGGTCGTCGAAGTTGGCCTCCGTCAGCGGTTGGTAGGCGAACGACTTCGCCAGGGGCGACGCCGTGCCCGCGACCGAGAGCGAGTTGACCAACGCGATCTGCGGCACGTGGTTGCCGGTGGGACTGGACGTCCGGGCGTTGGAGGTCACCACGTACTGCCGGGACACCGGGTTGAACTTCACGTCGAGCTTCGTGAAGGAACCCGCGGGATTGCCAAGGATGCCGAACGCGTCGCTGGTCGGGGTGAGCGTGCGCGGATCGTAGAACCGGCCCACCACGACGGCCGTCGCGGGCTGGCCCGAGATCGGATCCGTGAAGGACAGCGTGTTCAACGCGTCGATGCTCACCACCAGCACCTCGGGTTCGGTCGTGTGCGCGGCCACCTCGGCCTCGGCCAGGCTCATCCCCTCGGGATTGATCGCCACCGGCGCCAGGCTGCGCAGGCGGGGGCCGGCGGGCGGCGAAAGCGGATTCGTGAAGTCCACCCACGCCACGTAGAAGTTGGCGTCGGCCAGGTCCGCGGTCGTGTCGGTGGTCGTCTTGCGCGACTGGATGACGAACTTGCCGCCGACAAACTCGTAGCTGAGGAAGGCACGCGAGGCGAGCGGCACCGTCGTTCCGGCCTCGACATCCGCCACCTGCAGCAGCAGTGCGCCGTCGTTGCCGGTCTTGCCGGGGATCGTCAGCTCATAGGTGCCCGTTCCGGTGCGGGTCACCGTGAAATCACCCGCTCCCACCCGCTTCGCACCCGTCGCACCCACGATGTGGCCGCCCACGAGCCTCTCCGCGTCGAAGGGCACGTAGACGAACTGGAACTCCGACTGCGACGCCGACGCCAGGGTCTCGGCGTCGGTCGCGGAATCCTCACGAATGGTCACCATCCAGCCCTGGCCGTCCGCCTTCGGGGCCACACCCAGGATGTTCACGTCGCTGCCGCCGTCCGAGGAGGCCGCGAAGACCATGCCGTCCTGCAGCGAATCCACACCGGGCAGCCTCAGTTCGGCGTGTCCGCCGTAGACCTGCGAACCGGTGGTGTCGATCCACTTCACCAGCCCGGCGGTCAGGCCGGCCGCGTGGGCGTTCGGGGAGGTCCAGCGGGAAACGACACCGCCCGCGCCGTCGTCCTGCGGTCCGGCGACGTCGCCGCCGAGCCAGCCTTGGTCGAAGGGGAACCAGGAGGTCGAGAAGGCGAAGTTCGCCTCGGGGCTCGAACCGTGCGTGCCGGCGCGGCCGGTGTTGATGTCGAGGTCGCCCGTGCCGAAGGATCCGTTGACCATGCTGTAGCCCGGTCCCGAGGCCGCCCACGAAACCGCCACGGTCGGATACAGCGGGCCCTCGCCGTCGCTCCAGTCCACCGGGCCGTTGCGGCGGGCGGTGGGGATGACCACACCCAGCTCACGGCTCGGACGCCAGGCTTGGCTCGCGGCCACGCCCGGGGAGTTGTCGCCGAATTCCCGGAATCCCTGGTTCAGGTTGGTCAGCGAAGCCGCCGGGTTGCCAGGCGAGAGCCGCAGGGCGAAGTCGCCGCGGTTGTAGCGGTTCACCGTCCACGGGATCGGTCCATTGCCTTCGACACCGGTCACCTCGACGCTGCCGTTGAAGGCCGTCTGGCTGCCGCGGGCGATGACGTTCACCCCGGTGACCGAGGTGTTCGGGTAGGCACCCGGCGCGGCACCACCGTCGGGAACCTGCGGGACCGGTCCTCCCGGCGCCGCCAGCAAGGAGCCGGCGGCTAGCAGGAGAGCGGGGGAATAGGGAAGCCGGAGGAGCTCCGGAATGAATCCGAGTTGGCTGGTTGGTTTCATGGTCAGATCAGTCCCGGAGTCTCTCCCGGTGCCCGCGTCATTCCTCGGGACGGGCCATGACATTCCGGTGACTTCATTTCGGGAGGCTTCCGAGCCCTCGCGATTCCGGCCGAGCCCAGCCAGAAGATTCCGACATTCCCAGCCTCGGCGGTAGACAACCGCCTTGAAATCACGGCTCCCCACGGGACTCCGAGGCGATGTCGAGAAGCCCGGTGTGGCGCCGTCAGGTGCCGCAGTAGGTGCGGTAGCGCGGGGTGTCGGCCGGCGGCGGTGCGCTGTAGCGGGGCAGGTCGCGATCGTGGGCGTAGGGGTTTCGCACCACGTCCAACAGCTTCCCGAACGGCTCCAGGTCGCCGTCCTTCGCCGCCGCCTCCAGCGCCTCCTCCACCCGTGCGTTGCGTGGGATGTAGGCCGGATTGCTCCGACGCATCCGTTCCTGCGACGTCTCGGCCGGGCCCCGTTCCCGCAGCCGGCGCTCCATCCAACGCCGGCGCCACGCTCGGAATTCTTCCGTGTCGGCGTCCCACTCCGCCGCAGGATCCTTCATCGTGAGGTCCAGGAAGGTGTTGGTGAAGTCGGCCTGCCGCGACTGCATGTCCTCCAGCAGCGCGTCCACCAGGGCGGCGTCCTCGGGTTCCTCCTCCGCTAGGCCCAGCTTTGCGCGCATGCCCGCTAGCCAATGCTCCCGGAACCGTGTCGGGAACATTTCCAACACCCCGTTGGCCTTCTCCACCGCCCGCGTTTCGTCCTCGTCCAGCAGCGGCAACACCGCCTCGGCGAGCCGGGCGAGGTTCCACTGGGCGATGCGCGGCTGGTTCGCGAACGCATACCGGCCCTGGTGGTCGATCGAGCTGAACACCATCCCCGGCGAATAGGCGTCGAGGAAGGCGCAGGGGCCGTAGTCGATGGTCTCGCCCGAGATGGCCATGTTGTCGGTGTTCATCACGCCATGGACGAATCCGACGCCGATCCAGCGGGCCAGCAACGACGCCTGCCGCTCCGCCACCGCCCGGAGCCACTCCAGCGGACGTTCCGCTCCGGGCTCCAGTCCGGGATCGTGTCGCGCTGCCGCATACTCAAACAGGGCCTCCAGCACCGCGCGGTCCCCCGACGCCGCGGCGTACTCGAAGGTGCCCACGCGCAGGTGGCTCGCCGCCACGCGGGTCAGGACGGCTCCGGGCAGGGTCTGCTCCCGGAAGACCGGCTCCCCGGTCGCCACCACCGCCAGGCTGCGCGTGGTCGGGATTCCGAGGGCGTGCATCGCCTCGCTGATCAGGTACTCGCGGAGCATGGGCCCCACGGCCGCGCGTCCATCGCCTCCCCGGGAGTACGGTGTGCGGCCGGGGCCCTTCAGCTGGATGTCCCACAGCCGTCCGTCCGGGGCCCGCTGTTCGCCGAGCAGGATCGCCCTTCCGTCGCCCAACACCGTGAACCGACCGAACTGATGACCGGCATAGGCCTGGGCCAGCGGCTCCGCTCCCTCGGGCAGGCGGTTGCCGGCGAACAGCGCCGCGACCTCCGCGGGATCCGCCTTCGTGAAGCCCTCCGCATCGAGGCCGAGCCCGCGGGCCAGCGGCTCGTTGAAGACCACCAGCCGAGGCTCACGGACCGCGGTCGGCATCACCCGCGCATGGAGCCTCGCTGGAAGCGCCGCATAGCCGGACTCGAGGTTCCAGCCTGCGGTCCTCGGAAACGGTGACGACGCGGATGCCATGCGCCCCACCGTTTCCCGCCCTCCGCGAAAGGCAAGCCCGGCGAAGTCCGGGCGGAAGGAGAGGTGGCCACGGAGGCACGGAGGACACGGAG
>JAIXUV010000277.1 GCA_027483345.1 Verrucomicrobiales bacterium
ATTTCGAGTTCATGAAACGCGGGGTTCCCGGTCTCTACGCCAAGTCGGGCATCGACTACCGCGACAAGCCAACTGGGTACGGGGAAGGAAAGGTCAACGAGTACATCGACCGTGACTACCACAAGGTCTCCGACGAGGTGAAACCCGACTGGGACCTCTCCGGGGCGGTCGAGGACCTGGAGTTGCTGCACGCCGTGGGTTGGCGGATCGCCGAGGACCGTCGCTGGCCCGAATGGCGAAAGGGTACGGAGTTCAGGGCGGCCCGGATCCAAAGCCTCGGCTCCCCGTCCGCAAGCCGTTAACGCCTTGACTTCCGCCGCTTCCTGAAGCCCATTGCTGGTGTGTTGAACTGCAGGCTCACTCCATCCTTCATTGGTCTTCTCGGTCTCCTGACCGTCGGGTCCAAGGCGGCGGAGTTCATCGATTTCGAGTCGGATCCCGCAGCACCCTTTTCGAACGGATCCTCGAGCGTCGATTCCCCGCTGGTCACCTTCTCGAACCTCTCGCCATTAAATGGCCTTGAGATCTTCAACAGTGGATTGGGCAATACCATCGGCCAATCGCTGGTGGTGTTTCCGGAGTCGACCGGTGTCACGCTGCAGATGAGTTTCAGCGCCCCGATCTACTCGCTGAGCCTGATGTTCGGGAACGACGACCCCCTCCTGCTGGTCACTGGAATGGGATCCGGATCCGACGATCTGGCCGTGTTGAACCTCTTCGACGGTTTGACGCTGCTCGAGACCATCACCGTCACGCCGAACGCGAACATCGCGATGGATCAGACGATATCCTGGATCCACAGCGGCACCCCGGCCAACCGAGCCGAGTTCTTCTACGGCGACAGCAACTCGAACCCGATCGACCTGATCGAGACCGTGGACAACATCGAGTTTTCGACCGCCGTGCCGGAACCTTCCACCTACGCCGCGATCGCCTTCGTCAGTGCGGTAGGCGTCTGGAGTTGGCGTCGGCGCAGGAAGGCCTGAATATTCCCTTTCCTCCGCCACGCCACCGGTCCTTCCGGTGGCGTTTTTGTTTCCCACAGACTCCCGCGGCCTTGCTCCGCCTCCGAAGACTCCCGTAACGTTCAACCCCAGAATTCATGAAGGTTTATCTCGATGGACAGCTAGTGGACGAAGCCGATGCCAAGGTCAGCGTGTTTGATCACGGCCTGCTCTACGGCGACGGCGTCTTCGAAGGCATCCGGATGTACCACAACCGGATCTTCAAGCTCCGCGAACACATCGAACGACTCTACTGGTCGGCCAAAGCGATCCTCCTGGAGATCCCGATGTCCCAGGAGGAGATGATGCAGGCCTGCTTGGAAACCTGCCGGGCCAACCAGCTTCGGGAAGGCTACATCCGCCTGATCGTCACCCGCGGACGCGGCACGTTGGGACTCGATCCCCGCCGCTGCCCGAAGCCCTCGGTGATCATCATCGCGGCAACCATCCAGCTCTATCCGGAGAAGGTCTACAACGAGGGCATGACCATCGCCACCGTCCCCACCACGCGCATGCTGGTGAACTCGGTGAATCCCGCGATCAAGTCCCTGAACTACCTCAACAACATCCTCGCCCGGATCGAGGCCAACCTCATCGGAGTCGAGGAGGCGATCATGTTGAACTCCGAGGGTTTCGTGGCCGAGTGCACGGGCGACAATATCTTCGCGGTGCAGAAGGGCCGTCTCTACACCCCTCCGCTCAGCGCCGGAGCCCTCTACGGGATCACCCGGAACACGGTGCTCGACTGCGCCCGCGAGCTGGGCATCCCCACCGCCGAGCCGAACCTGACCCGCTACGACCTCTACACCGCCGACGAGATGTTCCTGACCGGCACCGCCGCGGAGATGGTGCCGGTGGTCAAGGTGGACGGACGGGTGATCGGAACCGGTCAGCCGGGTCCCATCACCGCGAAGCTGCTCGCCGCCTTCCGCGAGAAGACGCGGCACGACGGTGAGATCATCTTCGCCTGAACCGGGCGACCTCTCCGACGAAGCAAAACGGGCCGTGGAAATCCGGATTCCTCCGGGGATTCCACGGCCCGTTTTCGTGGGTGCGTCAGGAATGGCGGCTCAGAGAGGGCGCCAGTTCACGTAGCGGTAGCGGTCCCAAACCCAGCGGAAGTCCGGGTTGCGGGAATTGCCGCCCGCCCAATAGAAGCTTTCGCGGCCGGCCGCGGAATCCTTCGCCGCCTTGATGGTCGCGGCGTCGATCCACTTGTGGCTTTCAGCATGGCCGTCCTGGAAGCCGACCGTGCTGACCTGTCCATGGAAGATGGAGAACGGGTCGACCCAGCCGGGGGGCTGGACGTTGATGACCCAAGTTCCCAGGTTGGAACCGCGCGGATCGGCCTCCTCGACGAAGACCATCGATTCGGAGGCGTTCTCGATCTGGGCCTCCTTCTTGAACGGGGTCGCCGAATCCCACGCGACGCCGGCCATGCCGTTCGCCTTGGAATAGCTGTCGAACGCCCATCCGGAACCGGGCCGGAGCTTGATCCGGGTATCTCCGGGACAGTGGTAAACCTGGTAGGTTGGGCAGTACTTCTGCAACGGAGTGTTGCTCATCCCGGCATAGACACGGCGAAGAGCCTCGGCCTGCGTGATACCCGCCGCGATACCGGGGGTAGGTCCACGCCAATATCCGCCGCCCGGATGGTCGATGGTGGTGGCGCCGACCTGCAGTTGGGTCGGCATCAGGAAGTCCTGGTTGTCGGTGGAATACATGTTCCACCCGAGAAGCATCTGCCGGAGGTTGCTCACGCAGTTGGCGCCTGTTGCCTTCAAGCGTGCCCGGCCAAGGGCCGGCAGCAGCATGCCGGCGAGGATGGCGATGATCGCGATCACCACCAGGAGCTCGATCAACGTGAATCCGTTCCGACGTTTGGGGGATTGGAGGAGGTTCATGGGTCGGGATGTCCCGTCCCCATTAGCGTCTGAGCCGTACAAGGAAAGCCCGAAATCGGCCGAGGTGGCGGAATGCCTAGCCGACCGACCGGTAGAGCGTCTCGAACGAGGCTGCGTCCACGGGACGCGGATTGAATCCGCCGGTCCATTGCCGGGCCGCGTCCGCGGCCAATTGGGGAACCATGGCGGGATCGACGCCGGCCTCGGCCAGCGTCGCCGGGATGCCGGCCACTCGGCGCAGGTGTTCGAGGTGCGCAACAAGCCGGTCGACGGCGGTCGACTCTGAATCGGCGATGGAAACCAGGCCGGCGGCCAAGGCGAGGTCGCGGTAACCGGCTCGTGCCGCTTCGACCTCCGCATTGAACCGCACCACGGCCGGCAACATCAGGCCCACCGCCGCCCCGTGGACCAAACCGAACCTCGCCGTCAGCGGATTCGCCGCCGCATGTGCGGCGCCCAGCATGGAGTTCTCGATGGCGATGCCCGCCATGGCGGCGCCGAGCAGCATCCGGCCGCGCGCCTCCAGGTTCGACGGTTCCGCGAGGACGACCTCCAGCGCACCCGCACAGAGGCGGAACGCCTCCCGCGAATGCATCTGCGACCAAGGGGTGACCCGGGTGGTCACCGCGGACTCCACCGCATGGACCAGGGCATCCGTACCGGTCAGCGCGGTGACCCGGCGCGGCTGGGACACCGTCAATTCGGGATCCAGCAACGCCACCCGGGCCGCTGCCTTCGGATCCAGGCAGGCCATCTTCACATGGGTCGCCTCGTCGGCGATCAGGGCCGCGCTCTGGCATTCGCTGCCCGTTCCCGCCGTGGTCGGGACCGCAATCAACGGGAGCATCGGCAACCGGGCTTTCCCGACCCCGTGGTAGTCCTTCATCTCACCACCGTTGGTCAGGATGAAGTTGGCTCCCTTGGCCGTGTCCATCGAACTGCCCCCACCCAGTCCCACCAGGAAGTCGGCACGGCCGGCCCGGGCCGCCTCGACACACCGGGAGACGTCGAGCGTGGTGGGGTTCTCCCGGACCGCGTCGTACAGCACGACCGCCACCCCCGCCGCTTCCAACGACGACGCAGCGCGGGCGACATGGCCCGCGGCCATGATGCCGCGGTCGGTCACCACCAGGGCCCGCGTCGCCCCCAACTCCCTCGCCAGGGCACCCACCCGATCCAGGACCCCGGGGCCGAAGACCAAGCGGGTCCTGGGATTGCTGTCGAACGGGGTCGGAATCATGCGCAGCCCAAGACTCGGCGAGGACGCGAGATGTTCAAGCCGCGGGCTCGGCGAAGTTCGACGCAAGAGCCGGACGCAAGCGTGGTTTTCCCTGAAACTTTCTGGCGGCCGGGGGTGTGCTGGTCCACCGAATGAACGTGAAATCGCGACTCCCCATTACCCTTGCCGCCCTTTCCGCCCTCTCCGTGGCCGGATGCATCAGCCACCACGAAACGGTCTACCGCGATGTCGAGCGTGTGCCGGTCTCGTTCGAGAACGATTCGGCAGCCCGGAACTTCTACGAGGCCTTGGAACGCCGTCGCAAGGTCCGCTCCGGCAACGAAACCAGGACCGAGTTCCACATCCCGGTTGTGTTCGACCACGAGGTGAAGACGGTCACCGGGCCGAACTCCGCCTTCAACGACGCCGTGCGCGCCGCCGACACCGACCGAGACGGCAAGATCACCGAACAGGAAGCCCGCATCTTCGCGGACCAGAACCGCTGAACCGGAATGTTCCCAAGCGGTTGAGGAGAGGCCGGACGCAAGACCGCAGAGAGTCCAACGGGAAACCGGATCCGAATCCGAAGTGGCAACCACCGGACGGTGATCGCCACTCCCACCGGAAACCCTTCGGTTCCCATCCTGTTCCTTCGCGGCTTGGCGCCTTGGCGTGGGTCACCCCTCTTGCATGAGTTGGCCGGGGCCCAAGGCCGCCAAGTGGTCATTGCCCCGGCGTGGGGCCTGATTCCATACTCTCCTCCATGCTGATTGCTGCCTTGCTGGCGGCCGCGGATCCGACCAACGGGCCCGCGGCGGGATCCTCCGCCGCCGGGCCGGCGGAGGCGCCGGGTCTCGGCCTCCTCTTCTGGCTGCTCCTGGTGCTCGCCGGCATCGCGGTGTCCGTGATCATCGAACGCCTGCTCTACTACCACCGGGTCCAGATTGACTCCGCCCAGTTCCTCGCCGGGGTGAAGAACGTTCTCCGCCGGGACAACGTGATCGAGGCGGTCTCCATCTGCGACGCCACCCCGGGACCGGTCTCCCGCATCGTCAAGTCCGCGATCCTCAACCGCGACGCGGGACGCGAACGCATCGAGGAATCGATCCAGGAGGTGGGGCAGGTGGAGGTTCCACGCCTGGAGTCGCACCTGACCGTTCTGGCCACTCTCGCCCAGGTTGCTCCGCTGATCGGCCTCCTCGGGACGCTCAGCGGCATCGGCGGCACGTTCCGCCGACTCCAGACCGGCAGCGGATTCGCGACCCCGATCGACCTGTTCGCCGGCGTCTGGCAGGCGCTCTATTCCGCAGGCCTCGGCATCGCCATCGCTGTGGTGTGCTATACCGCCTACAATTACCTGGTGAGCCGGGTCAAATCCGTGGTGCACGACATGGAACGGGCCTCCAAGGAGGCGGTGAAGATGGTGGCCTCGGCCCCGGACTCCTCCCCCGCCCCGGTCCGCGCCAACTGACACGTCTCACGGGCGCCCGAACCATGGCCAACTTCCAGAGGAACCTGTTTCCACTCCGTGGCCAATTCGACCTGGCCCCCCATCTCAGCGTCCTTTTCCTCCTGCTGTTCCTCATCGTGGCCGGAGGACATCTGATCCTTCCGACCGGGACCCGGATCGAGCTGCCGCCAGGAGGCGCCAGGAAACCCGCTTGGGACGGCGCCCCCTACCTCGTGGTGGCCGTGGATGCCAATGAGCAGTGCTACTTCGAAAACCAGGTCTACCCGAACCTCGCCCTCCTGCGTGACCGCCTTGCCGCCCGCAGCTCCGGTCCGCGCGGTCCCAGGCGTCTCTACCTCGAGGCCGACCGACGCGTGCGCCACGGACGTCTGACCGAACTCGGGGATCTCGCACGCGAAGCCGGCCTCACCGAGATCCTGCTGGGAACCGCAACCGGTTCCCCATCCCCGTGAAATCCGATCCGGAACAGTGGGACCGCTCGAAGTGGCTGTCGGTGATAGGAGCCGCGGTTTCCCTTCATCTTCTCGGAGCCTGGGTGTTCGCCGCACGGCTTCCGGTCCCCGCGCTTTCCGAAGTCGGTCCGACGCTCCGCTTGGGATGGTCTCCGGCCGCTCCCGACCTCCTCTCCGGTCTGGCGGCGCAGCCGACCCTGTTCGCCCTCCCGGACAGGTCCGGATTCGCGGCGGACGCCGCTCGCGCACTGCCCAAGGTCGACTACGAGATCTCGAACCGGCGCGATGTCCCCGGATTCCTCGGGGCCGGACCGGACGGATCCCGCCTCGGCCAGGTGCCGCGTCTGCCGCGGCCGGTACCCGCCTTCCGGAACGATCCTCCAGCCCCGGAGTTCATGACACCCACCAACCGGATCGCCGCCAGCCGCGGGTTGGTCGAACTGTCCATTCCGCCCTCGATCGGGTCACCGCTCCGCGACATCGAGGCTCCTGCATGGACAGGACAGGACTCCCCACAACCCACACGCATCGAATTCGCGGTCAACCCCGCCGGAATCGTCGTGACCGCCAGGACGACGCTGTCCTCCGGCTCGCGGGA
>JAIXUV010000305.1 GCA_027483345.1 Verrucomicrobiales bacterium
AGCAGTCGGAGCGTGCGGAAGGATTCGGGGGCGTTCATGCCGATGTGGGCCGATGTGGAATCCAGGCGGCAAGGATCGTCGGACCGCCGGGCCGGGAGTCGATGGAGAACTTCCCTCCGCACTCCCGGGTACGGGCCCTGAGATTCGCCAATCCCTGGCCCTCGGATGTCCCGGTCATGTCGAATCCCTGGCCGTCGTCCTCGATCTCCATTCCAAGGCCGTCTTCCTTGCCGGCCAACCGCACGAGGCACCGTCGGGCCTTGCCATGGCGACAGGCATTGCTCAGCCCTTCGCGGAGGACCTGGAGCAGGTGGGTCCCGTGTTCCGACGCCACGCCGTCCAGCACGCTCGGCAACAGGTCGAGGACCACCTCCATGCGGGTCTGCCGTCGGTAGGCCACCGCGACACCGCGAAGAGCCGAGGCGAGCGCCTCGCCCGTGAGACCGGAATCCCGCGTGCCGGTGAGGAAGTCGCGGATCTCCTTCATCGCGGCGTCCAGCTCCGACGCCTGCGCCTCGACGTCCTCCAGGCGTGGCACCATCAGGCGACGCAGGTCGTTGGCGGTCCGACGCGCATGGAGCGCAGCCACGTAGATCCGCTGGAGGACGGCGTCATGGAGGTTTCGACGCAGCCGTTGCCGTTCCTCCTCGGCCACCCGCATGGCGTCCCGGGCACGCTCGACTTCCGAACGCTGGAACTCCGCCTCCGTCCTCGCCACGCGGTCCCGTTCGCGACCCTCCGCCCAGAGCCCGGCCGCCAGCGCCAGCACGGCGGTCAGCCCCGATCCCACACACAAGGTGACCCACTTCCAGTAGATGAGGGAGGACGCCTCCCAAGCGGGCGTGGTCGTGAAGCGGAACAACCAGTCCCGCCCCCAATAGCGTTCCACCCGTTCCGTCGCGAGATAAGGCCGTTCCGCCAGGTGCCCCGCCATCCGACGGAGATCCGGACCAGACTTGCCGTCGTAGATGGCCACCGCCAACGGCGGGGCATCGGAAGGAAACGAGGCCGCCAGAAGACGCTCCACGTCGAGCGTTCCGACAAGGACACCCTTTAGGTTTCTGAATCGGATGTCCGACTCGATGCCCCTCCTCAATTCGTCCCCCGAAAAGCGGCTTGTCCGGTTCGGCGTCGCCAGCCGGTTGGATTCCGAGGCCCAATCCACCTTACCCCGATAGTCCCCCATCACACCGAGATAGAGCCGGATCCAACTGTTGCTGCCTTGGCCGTAGACCGAAGGCCCGGAAGCCGTCACACCGGGGCGCTCCGCCGGCCATGCATAATGGAGAAAGGAGTGCTCCGCGATGTCCTGGTTCACATCCAGTCCCCATTCCACAGGCCGCGCGTCCTCGGCGTGCACGTACTGTTGGAAGGTAATCGGAAACGAAATCCATTCGTTGCTGATGCCTCCAGGGAACCGGAGGTCGAAGGGCGCGTGTGCGTTGTTGCGGACGAACTCCCCATAGCCGGGACGTGCGTCAAGCGGCACCTTCCGGAGCAATCCGAAGTCGATGAACGCCGGATAGTTCATCGCCGGATAGACGCTGGCCACGTGGTTCGAGAAGAACCTCCAATCCGACTCACCTCCGTTGCAGGAGAGCGCCATCCGGAAGTTCTCGAGTCCTTCCCGGTGCAGGTCGAACCGCTGTTCCACCAGCGCGGCGAGCAATCCCGCCTCCCGACGCAACCGTTCCCGGTCGAGTTCCCGGGTCTTGTGGCTCACCCACGCCGCCAGGACCAACGAAACCATGAGCCCTGCGGCGACCACGGCCTGGAACTCCAGCAAACGTCCCAAACCCGGGAACCGCCGGAATCGGACGGCCCACGGCCCCTGAAGGTCCGCAGTCCGGGATTCGGGATTCTGGGACGTGGAAGGCACGCTCGTTATGTATCCCTCGCTCCACGCGGAGGCGAGCTTCCCAGCGGATTTGGGACAACACGGCAGGATCGGGACGTTTGTCACCCGTTCGCCCGACTCGAAGCCGCTTCGCCGGCCCCGATCCCAGGCCCCAAACCGGCGGCGTCCTCCCCAAACACGCAGCCGAAACGATTCAGATGAAGCGAAGACCCACCTCAGACAGAAACGCAAAGACGCCAACAGAAGGGGGCAGGAATCCGGTTCGGAACCGCGATCGCCATTCGGTGTGCGGTTCAGCGACCGGAATCCATCAGCCTCCTCCCTCCCCTCGGCGGCTTTGCGGCTTTGCGTGCCAATCCCGTCTGCATCTTTCCGGCCCGGTTCCGTTTCCTTCCGTGTCCTCCGTGTCTCCGTGGCAATTCGGCAGGACCTTCCTTCTCCCGAATCATTCGTCGTCGTCGTCCTCGGCGCCGGCGCGGACGAAGGCGGCGCGGACGGGCGCCGGCATCGGGGAATCGGCCCCCTTCACGCTGCGCCAGACGATCTCGTTCAACCGCAGGTCGTCCGCCGCGTCCTCCTCGGCCAGGTTCATCGCCTGCGATTCCGCGGCACCCCAGGCGCCGGCGAGGTTCTTCTCCCAGCGGTCGAGCCGCACGGGCGAATGGACATAGGGCCGCAGGTCGCGTCGCGGCTGGAAACAGTGGTACATCGGCGCCGCGGTCGCATCGAACTGGCTCATCGGCTTAAGGCCCAGGATCAGCTCGATGGTCCGCAGCATCGAACTCGTGGAGTACATCGTGGAGTCCTTCGCGCCGCGCCGCGTGTAGGGGCTGATCACGTAGGCGATCGAACGGTGGGCGTCCACGTGGTCGGGTCCGTTCTGCGCGTCGTCCTCCAGCACGAAGATGGCCGTGTCCTTCCAGAAGCGGGAGCGGGTGACCGCCTCGACGATGCGGCCGAAGGCGAGGTCGTTGTCCGCCATGAAGGCCCGGGGGGTGAGCTTCCCGGGGCTGGTGCCGGAGGTGTGGTCGTTGGGCAGCCGGAGGATCTGCAGACGGGGCATCTCGCCTTCCTTCTCGAAGCGGTGCAGCTCCGAGATGAACCGGTCCGCGCGGCTCATGTCGGGGTACTCCATGTCGAACGAACGGTAGCCCGGGTCGAAATGCCCCTCGAGCGCCGCCAAGCGGGCGCGGGCGGGCTCGTTGGTCTTGGACCCGTTGGCCACGAACTCGCCGTAGCTGCGGAAGGAGACCCCGGCCTCCTTGGCTCGGTCCCAGATGTACCCGTTCACGCCGGCCGCCACGGGGAACACGCCCTCGCTCGGATACGGATACTTGCCCCGCGCGTTGTGCCCGTAGCTCAACGGCCAGGTCTTCTCCACGAAGTCCGTCGCATACCCGCCCATGCTCCACTCGTGGCCGTCCGCGCTCACCTCGGCGTCGACGTAGAAGTTGTCGAGCAGGACGAACTCGCGGGCGAGGCGGTGGTGGTTCGGGGTGACCTCCTCCGGGAAGAGGCACAGCGACGGATCCCCGTTGCCACCGGGGACATCCCCGAGCACCTGGTCGTAGGTCCGGTTCTCCTTCACGATGTAGATCACGTGCCGGATCGGGCTGGATCCGCCGACCCGCTCGGGGACGGGATTCCGCCATCCGCGACGCGACGAAACCTCGGGCCGCGGCGCCGCCGGACTGCATTTCATGACGGCCTCGGTCCACTGGCGGAAACGGGCGTCGCGCTTCGCGGAATCCGCCGGCAGGTCGACCAGGCCGACCGTGCCGGGATGCAGCGCGCCGATGTACTCCCGCAGGGTTCCCGGGACCTCGCGGCCGGGTTGGGGTCCGTGGCGGTTCGCCTTGGGCACCGCGCCCTTGCCGTTGGCCACCAGCAGGCGTCCGCCGTCTGGGGTGGTCCGGACCGAGGTCGGGTACCAGCCGGCCGGGATGAAGCCCATCGGCCGGGACTTCCCCGGCTTCTCGGTCTCGAACACGGCCACGCAGTTGTTGCCGGCGTTGGCCACGTAGAGGAATTCGCCGTCGGGCGACAGGGCGAGGGAGTTCGGCGTGGCGCCGGGTTCGTCCTCAGGATGCAGGGCCGCCGAGAGCGTCTCCAGCGTCCGGCCGGTCTCCGTGTCGAGCACCGAGACGGTGTTCCGGTTGGCGTTGGCGACGTACAAAACGCGTCCGCCGGAACCGAGCAGCATCTCGTTGGGATGCTCGCCGGTGGCCCAACGCGCCCGGACGGTCCGGGAAGCGAGGTCGATCACGGCCACCTCGGCCCGGCCCCACAGGCTCACGAAGAGACGTCCGTGTTCCTCGTCCGCCAGCACCGCATAGGGCCACGGCGCATCGGGCGCGATCCGTTCCTGGTCCGCGGCGAACCGCTTCTCGATCGCGGCGAGGTCGGAATCGGCGGAGACCTGGGTCCGGCTGAGATCGGTGGCCACGGACCCCGGGGCCAGCGGCAGGGTCCAGCCGGGACGTCCCGTCTCGAGGTCGATCGCCGTGACCGACATCCCGAACAGCTCCGCGGCGTACAGCCAACGCCCGCCGGAACCGGCGGCAAGCCCGGCCACGACACCCCGCTCCGCCGAAGGACGAACCTTCAGCACACGGCGGTCGGAGAACTGGCCGTCGGAGAAGGCGAAGGAATGGATGGTCTCGCTGCCGGCGCCGCTGGCGAACACGCGGTTTCCGTCCGCAGAGAACGCGAGGCCGTAGAAGGTCTCCTCCAGGGCCACCCGCTCGACGATCCGTCCGGAGGGCAGTGCGAGGGAGACGACTTCATGGCGTCCGTGTCCGGAGTGGAGCACCACCGCGTGCTTGCCGGACGGATGGACGATCAGGTTCACGGGGAAGTCGCCGACGGGCACCTGGGTTCCAGCCGGTCGGAGGGACCACTGGTTGGGAAGCAGAATGGAACCGTCGGAACGGGCGCCCGGCAGACTCGGCACCTCGGTGACGGCGGCCCAGCCTGACACGGCGAACGCGAGCAACGCGGGAAGCCGGCGAAGCGAGATCCATGAAGACATCCCCGATCCTCCTTCGCCGGGCCGTCTCTGGAAAAGCGACAATCCGGAGACAAGGGGGCGATTCGAGATTCTGGATTCCCGATTGGGGATTGTTGGGATCGCTGCACGTCGTAGGAGACGAGGTCAGGAGTCTCTGGCCCCTCCCATGGCGCTCCCGGCAGCATGGCCCCAAGGGCGGCCGGGGCTTGACGGGCCCGGGGTTTTCCAACGGAGTCGGCCGGCCGTTTTCCATCCGCCGCATGAACTTCGCCGACCCGCGCTTCTGGGAGGTGCTGATCGCCAGCCTGTTGCTGGCCCTCGGCTTCCGAAGGCTGTTCCGGTCCTCCGCCGTCGTCCGCGACGGCGGCTACGATCGCGCCTTCCTCCTCGTGCTCGGCCTGGTCCTGCTCGGGATGGTCAGCTGGCTCAGCTTCGTCATCCACCTCGGCGTCGCCGCGGTCACCCATGCGTTCGTCCGATGGGGCCTCTCCCGGCCCGCTTCCCAGGGACGTTGGCTCCTGGCGTTGATCGTCCCCGTCCAACTGGTGCCGCTGTTCTGGTACAAATACTCGGGCTTCGTGCTCGACGGCATGCTCGGCGTCCACGGGGTCGCCTTCTCCGGGCTGGTCATCCCCGCCGGCATCTCGTTCTACACCTTCCAGCTCGTCGGCTTCGCGGTGGACACCCTCATTCGCCGCCAACCGGTGCCGGGGTTGTTCGACTTCTTCAACTTCGCCGGATTCTTCCCCCAGATCGTCGCCGGTCCCATCGAGCGTCGCGACGACCTCCTTCCGCAGATCCAGTCGTTCCGGTTGCGTTGGTCGCCGCAGGACCTCGACGAGGGCGCCCGTTGGATCGCGCTCGGGGCCTTCTTCAAGTTCGCCCTCGCGGACAACCTCGCGGAGCAGTTCCACGGCGACCCATCGCCGAACCCGTGGATGCTGTGGCTGGCCAACGTCCTTTTCGGACTGCGGATCTACTACGACTTCGCCGGATACAGCCTGGTGGCGCTGGGCATCGCCCGCTGCCTCGGGATCCGGCTCACGATGAACTTCCAGAGCCCCTACTGCGCCACCAGTCCCGGGGAGTTCTGGCGCCGATGGCACATCACGCTGAGCCAATGGTTCCGTGACTACCTCTACGTGCCGCTCGGCGGCGGACGCGTCGCCTGGTGGGCGTTCAACATCGGACTCGTCTTCGTGGTCTCGGGCGTGTGGCACGGTGCGGGATGGAACTTCCTGCTGTGGGGCGCGATCCACGCGGCGTTGCTGGTCGGGTCCCGTCTCACCGCGCAATGGAAGGTCCCCCCGGCCGTGGGCTGGGCGGGCACGATGGTCGGAGTGGCCTTCAGCTGGTTGTTCTTCCTCGAGACCCACACGCCGTCGTTGAAGGCGAAGCTGCTGACGCTGATCCAGGTCCGCGGCTACTCGGCGGCGAACCTCAAGGGGTTGCTCGCCGTGTATGGCGGCGGGGACCTCGTCGCCCTGGCCGGCGTGCTGGCGCTCGCGGCCGCCACCCTCGCCGCCGAGGCCTGGTCCGTGCGGCGGCTCGACCGTCCCTATGCCGTCCTGACAACCCCGCGGGCCCTGACCGTGCTGGTCGTGCTCACCCTCCTGCTCGCACCCGGGAAGAACAATGGCTTCATCTACTTTGCCTTCTGAACCGGCGTCCGGGACGCCCCGGCTCGCCCTGCGTCTGCTCGCCACAGCCATGGCGACGTGGGCCGCCTGCGCGTCCTACACGGTACGACTGAACCCCGAGGTGCGGTTCTTCCATGCGGTCCACCGGGCCAAGCTGGACTGGGAACCGCAGGTCGGCCCGACGAACCGCGTGCTCTTCGTCGCCGGGTCCAGCTGCATGACCTCGCTCGACCCGGTGCACCTGGAGAAGGAACACGGGATCCATGCATTGAACCTCGGTCTCGGTGCCGGGATGGGACCCCGCTTCCTGGCCCGTTACGCCCTGGACCGCGCCCGGCCGGGCGACCGGATGCTCCTGTCGTTCGAGCAGGGCCTGCTCGCCGGCCCAGTTGGGTGGGATTCTTTGGGGGTTCAGTTCGCCGCGGCAATCGGGCGACCGGACCTCCTCGGCGGTCCCGACGGATACGGCATCACCTCGACCCTCCTGTCGCTGCGCCCGGGCGGGTACCATGTGTTCACGTTGCTCGGGAAGCTGGCGTTGAGGCAGCCGCTTTACCGGTACGGCGCCGCCGAGGTGCGTCCGGGCGGATGGCACGCCGTGGCCGCACGGAGACCGGTGGAATCCCCGGGCATCCTGCCGGACGCGTTGTCGCCGCAGGCCCGGCAATGGCTGCGGGAACTGAAGGCCGAATGCGACCGCAAAGGCATCCAGGTCGCATACACCCCGCCGTGGCTGTACGGCTCGGGCCACGACGCCTCGGCGATGCGGGAGGCGAACCTGAGGTTCCTGGCCGATGTGGGAACGGTCCTTCCGGTGTTGCGCGACGAGGAGCTGGGGGTGCACACGGAGGTCGGGGACTACGCGGACACGGTGGCCCATCCGACACCGGAGGGTGCCGCGGTGAACACGGACCGGATGGCCCGTCTGGTGGAAGGCTGGCTGGGCCGGCGTTAGCCTCCGCGCGCAGCGCCTTGGAGTGCGCCAGTCTCTGGCGCTTTTTCACCTGTGGATGCCGGCGACGGTTGTTGCTGCATCCGTCCCAGAGCGCGCCTCGTGTCGATCCGGAGGGGCCTGAAATTCCTTCCCACTCCGCCACCGGTTCGCACACTCCGCGCCGCACATGAGTTCCAAGACCTATCGGATCGCCGCGTTGGCCGGCGACGGCATCGGACCCGAGGTGATGCGCGAGGCGTTGAACGTCCTCCGCGCCATCGGCACGCGGTTCTCGCTCTCCTTCGAAATCACCGAGGCCCCGGTGGGCTGGGCGGGAATCGACGCCGCCGGCAAGGCGCTACCCGACGCCACCCTCGAGCTCTGCCGCAACAGCGACTCGATCCTCTTCGGTTCGGTGGGGCTTCCCGACCGCGACCCGACCATCCCCAAGGACCAGCGCCCGGAACGCGCCGCGCTGCTGCGCATCCGCAAGGAGTTCGGCCTGTTCGCCAACCTCCGTCCGGTGCAGCTGCCCAAGGCACTCGCCCATGCCTGCCCGCTCCGTCCGGAGCGCCAGGGCGATGGCATCGACATCCTCGTCGTGCGTGAACTCACCGGCGGCATGTACTTCGGCCAGCCGAAGAAGACCGAGGACCTCGGCAACGGCCAGCAACGCGCCATCGACACGATGGTGTACACGACGTCCGAGATCGAACGGATCGCCCACGTCGGCTTCAAGGCCGCGCGCCTTCGCCGGAAGAAGCTCACCAGCATCGACAAGGCGAACGTGCTCGAGAACGGCGTCCTGTGGCGCGAGGTCGTCACCCGCGTCGGCAAGGAATACCCGGACGTGGCCCTGGAACACATGTTCGTCGACAACGGCGCCATGCAGCTGATGTTGCGTCCCACCCAGTTCGACGTGGTGCTCTGCGAGAACATGTTCGGGGACATCCTGAGCGACGAGGCGGCCGCCCTGGCCGGTTCGCTGGGGATGCTTCCGAGCGCCAGCCTCGGTGCGACCAGCGCGGAGCAGACCTTCGGCTTCTACGAGCCCGCCGGCGGCACCGCCCCGGACATCGCCGGCAAGGACCTGGCGAACCCGATCGCGCAGATCCTCTCCGTGGCGCTGATGCTCCGCTACAGCTTCGGCCTGAACGCCGCCGCGGACGCCCTGGACGCCGCGGTCGGGAAGGCCATCGCCCAAGGCCTGCGCACCGGTGACATCTACTCCGCCTCCGACACCGCGGCCCGTCGCGTCGGCACCCGTGAGATGGGCGCCGCCATCGTCGCCGCGATCTGACCGACACGATGAGGATCGCCGTCGTCGGATGCGGGGCGTTGGGGAGCTACTATGGCGCGCGTCTCGCCAAGGCGGGACGCGACGTCACGTTCCTGCTGCGCTCGGATTTCGAGACGGTGCGTGAACACGGCGTGCGCGTGCAGAGCGCGGACGGCGACTTCCACGTCCATCCGCGCTGCGCCCGGACGCCCGGGGAAATCGGTCCGGTGGACCTGGTCCTGATCGGGCTCAAGACGACGGCGAACGGCACGTTCGCGGAACTGCTTCCGCCGTTGGTCGGACCCTCCACGGCGCTGCTGACGCTGCAGAACGGGCTCGGCAACGAGGAGGCGTTGGCGGCGCTGTTCCCGGTGCGTCAGGTGATGGGAGGCCTCTGCTTCGTCAGCATCAACCGCCTTGAGCCCGGCGTGATCCGTCACATCGACAACGGCCGTATCGTGCTCGGCGAGTTCCGGCGCTGGCCGGAGCCGCGGACCCACGCCGTCGCAGCGATGTTCCGCGAGGCCGGCGTCCCCTGCGACGTTTCCGCGGACGTCATCGGGACGCACTGGCAGAAGCTGGTCTGGAACATCCCGTTCAACGGCCTCGGCGTCGCCGGCACCGCGGGAATCGGAGCCGTCCGGTCGGGGACCGTGGACCCGGGGCGCCCGTCCGATCCCGTGCTCTCCGCCACGGCCCTGCTGCGCGATCCGGATTGGCGGGCGCTGCTGCGGGAACTCATGGCCGAGACCATCGCGGTCGCCAACGCCCTCGGACACAAGATCGATCCCGGCTACGCGGACAGCGAGCTGGAGCGCACCCAGGCCATGGGGGCCTACAA
Organism: Verrucomicrobiales bacterium; assembly: GCA_027483345.1. Lineage (GTDB taxonomy): Bacteria > Verrucomicrobiota > Verrucomicrobiia > Limisphaerales > UBA9464 > SXXZ01. Next base: position 9,563 of record JAIXUV010000305.1, read on the forward strand.
GGCCTCGACGCTGATCGACTTCGAGCGCGGACGTCCGATGGAACTGGAGTCGATCTTCTTTTTCCCGCAGTCCGAGGCGCGCCGCGCGAAGGTTCCGACCCCGCGGATGGACGCCATGTGCTCCGTGTTGCGGACTCTCGGGTCTCGTCCGACGTCCGCACGCTGAACCTCAGGGAGCCGGAGCCGCGGTCCGACGCCCACCTCAACGGAGTCCGACCTCGCCAACGTCCATCCACCCGGCCGGATCCGCGTCACCGCCACGGTTGGCGAAGCGGAGCGGACGGCCACCCGACATCGGATTCGGAACCGCGATCCGCACCCGGACCAGGCCGACGGAACCGGAGGGAATCACCAAAGCGGTCTCCGCCGTGACGGTCTCCGCCGGCATGAGCTTGGCGAGGGACAATGGAAAGACCGCTTCCACGGGCTCGCCTCCCGATCGGATCACGCGGACCCGCACCGGCCAGTCCGCATGGAACGGAGCCACGCCCCGGTTGCTCAGGGTGACCCGAACCGAAAGTCGACCCTGGACGGATTCCAAGACGGCCTCCGTCACTTCGATCTCGTAGCCAAGGCTGCGCGCCGCCGCGATTGCGCGCTCCCGTTCCGCAGGCGTCATCGGACGCGAGATGCTCGAGTCCATCAGCCACGAGACATGGGTCTCCGCGACACACCGCGCGAAGTCCTGGGCCTTCTCGCACCCGCCTTCCTTCCAAAGGCACGGCCAGAGTTCGGGGCGGATCTCCCCGCCGATCGGCACCGTCCGCCAACGCTGCATCACGTCCGCCCCGGCCCGTCGCATCAGGGCCATGTAGAACCAGGAATCCTGACGCCGGCCGGTCTCCAGGGTCGCCCAGGCAAAGGAGTCGTCATGGTAGCCGAGGCGGCGTCCGACGTTGGACGCGTAGACCCCGTCGTCCGCGCCCGCCGGGTACCGCAGCAGCACGGGCGTCCGCCGAAACGCCGCCTCGTAGGCGTCCATCACCTCAGCCTGCACCGCCTTCGAGGCGAACCACTCGGCGTGGGGATGCGTGTGCCACTCGCCCCAACTGCCCAGGAGCCCTGCGGTGACGAACCCGATGCGGGGATCGCCGTCGTAGCGTCTGCC
>JAIXUV010000025.1 GCA_027483345.1 Verrucomicrobiales bacterium
CTCGCCCCGCTCCCCTCGAAGCTGATCGTCAACGTCGCCGGGACCATGGGGACCCGCTACCTCGCGGTCGGAATCACGCTCGTCGGCAAGAAGTCGTCCATCAAGGACCTCGTCGAGGAACACGCGGACCAGCTCAAGGACGCCTTCTCCTCGGCGCTCTCCAGCAAGACCGCCACCGACCTCGAACGGCCCGGCGCCCGGAACCTCATCCGTTCCGAGCTCATCACCATCGGCAACGGAATCCTCGGTGAGGGCGTCGTCGTCGACCTCTACTTCACCGAGTTCGCCACCCAGTAACGACCATGGCCGTAGCCGATCAGGGATCCCAGGCAAGCGACGTCCTGTCGCAGTCCGAGGTCGAACGTCTCCTGCAACAGGTCCAGCAGGAGGAGACCAACGCCGTCGTCCACCAGACCGACGGCTCGAAGAAGCAGCACACCCGCGAGTCGATCTCGGCCTACGACTTCCGGACGCCCGTCTTCCTCTCCCCGATCGAGCTCCGCAAGCTGCGCATCCACCACGAGGAGTTCATCCAGGCGCTCGCCGCCCGGCTTTCGATCTACCTCCGGGTGGAGTTCAGCCTGCAGATGTCGCAGCTCCACACGCTGCCCTACAAGAAGTGGTGCGAGGCCCTCAACAGCCCCACCCACCTGACGCTCTTCCGCGTCGAGCCGCTCCGCGGCATCTGCCTGCTCGACCTGCCTCCCCGACTCGGACTCACCATCGTCGACCGCCTGCTCGGCGGCCCCGGACACTCGATCGCCGGCAACCGCGACCTCTCCGAGCTCGAGGTCACGCTCGTCGACCAGGTCATCTCCCTGATGATCACCGAGTGGTGCACCCACTGGGCCCCCTACCGCGACCTCCGGCCGTCGATGTTCGGCCACGAGACCAACGGCCGGTTCCTCCAGACCGCCGACTCGGACGCCATCATGCTGGTCCTCGCGGTCGAGGCGCAGATGGGCGACTGCCTGGAGACCATCCAGATCGCCTTCCCCTACACCACGCTGGAGCCGCTGGTCCGTCAGCTCAGCACCCGCCTCAAGCAGGGCGTCGAGGACCTTCCCGACACCAGTTCCAAGCAGACCAACCGCTGGAACAGCAAGCTCAACGACACCCGCATGGAGGTCACCGCCGAATGGAACGGCCTCCGGCTCAAGGCCCGCGACGTCGCCTCCCTCAAGGTCGGCGACGTCATCCCGCTTCCCGCCGAGTTCGCCTCCCAGATCTCCGTGAGGCTGGCCAGCAAACCGTGCTACTCGGCCCGCCTCGGCGCGTCCGAGGGCCAGATGGCCGTGGAGATCCAGAACGTCATCGCCAAGCCGACCACTCCCCTCCCATGACCGAATCCGCCAACCTCGAAATCCTCCTGGACGTCCCCGTCGAGGTCAGTGTCCAGCTCGGCTCCTGCCACCTTCCGATGCGCGACGTGCTCAACCTCGCCGTCGGCTCCGTGGTGCAGCTCGACAAGGTCGCCGACGCCCCCGTCGACCTGCAGGTCAACTCCAAGCTCATCGCCCGCGGCGAGGTCGTCGTCGTCGACAACCGCTTCGGCATCAAGATCACCGAACTGCTCGCGGCGGGCTGAGCCGATCCCAAGCGAAAGGGGTCTCACGCCAAAGCGCCAAGCCGCGAAGGGAGGAAGGGCCGTACGGTGTTTCCGTCGGCCCAGCGCCGTTCCCCACTCCGCGACCTCCGCGCCTCCGCGTGACCCTTCTCTCGAACGGCGGCGGGACGGCGAATCCCTGAACGGTTCATCGCCGCAGGTTCCCACCCACTCCGGTCCGCCACTTCTCGCGGCTCGCCTCGACGCCCGTTTCAGCCCAGTCTCCCGGGCGTGATTCTTCGCTATTCGCGGCCCGAGATGCGGGCCATCTGGACCGACGAGAACAAGCTGCGTATCTGGCTGCAGATCGAAATGCTGGCCAGCGAGGCCTTGGCCGCCGACGGCATCGTTCCCAAGAAGGACCTGGCCCGGATGAAGGCCGGCGCCGAGAAGTGCTTCGCCGACACCAAGGCCCTCACCGAACGGGCCAAGGAACTGGAGAAGACCCTCAACCACGACGTCATCGGCTTCACCACCGCCGTCGCCGAGCAGATCAACGATCCCGCTTCACGCTGGCTCCACTTCGGCCTCACCAGTTCGGACATCGTGGACACCGCCTTCGCGGTCCAGATGGTCCAGTCTGCCGACATCCTGATCCGGGACGTCGAGACGTTGCTTCCCGTCATCGCCCGCCGCGCGAAGGAGCACATGCTCACGCCCTGCATCGGCCGCAGCCATGGCATCCATGGCGAGCCGACCACCTTCGGGCTGAAGCTCGCGTTGATGCACGAGGAGTTCGTTCGCGCGCTGTCCCGCCTGAAGCACGTCCGTGAAGTGGTCGCGCTGGGCAAGCTCAGCGGCGCCGTCGGCACCAACGCCCATCTTTCCCCGAAGGTCGAGGCGTTCGTCTGCCGCAAGCTGGGCCTTCGTCCCGCCACCATCGCCACCCAGGTGGTCCAGCGCGACATCCACGCGGAGTTCATGAACTGCCTCGCCCTCGTGGCCTGTGCGTTCGAGCACTGGGGCGTCGAGTTCCGCCACCTGCAACGCACCGAGGTGCTGGAGGCCGAGGAGCCCTTCACCAAGGGCCAGAAGGGCAGCAGCGCCATGCCGCACAAGCGCAACCCCATCACCTGGGAACGCCTCACCGGGTTGGCCCGCGTCATCCGCGGCAACGCCGTCGCCGGCATGGAGAACGTCGCCCTGTGGCACGAGCGCGACATCAGCCACAGCAGCGTCGAGCGCATCATCTTCCCCGACTCCTGCACGCTGCTCGACTACATGTTCGGGCTGCTCACCCGCCTCATGGACGGCCTGCTGGTCTATCCCGAGAACATGAAGCGCAACCTCGGTCTGAGCCTGGGCATGTGGAACAGCCAGACCGTGCTGCTGGCGCTGATCCGCAAGGGCCTGACCCGCGAGGACGCCTACGCGCTGGTGCAGCGCAACGCGATGAAGACGTGGGAGGTGAAGCACGCCGGCCGCGACGACGC
>JAIXUV010000281.1 GCA_027483345.1 Verrucomicrobiales bacterium
GGCCTCGTCGGCGGTGAGGTTCCAATCGGCGGGCTCCGTGTCGCCCTGCCAAGCCTTCGCGGTGATCCGGACACCTTCGCCCTGCCGCTTCACCGCCAGCTTGAGCCGGGTCCATTCGCCGCTGGTCCACTTGAACGGAGCCGAGGCCTTGATGTCGTCGCCATGCATGAGTTCGACGACGCCCTTGGCCGGCGACACCCGGACCTTGTAGCCCCCCACGCCGTTGAGCCCGATGGCGAAGGTGGGGAACTTGCGGCCGGAGCGGGTTCCGTGGATCCGGGCGGTGAGCTCGAGTCCGTCCGCGGCGTTGTTGCCGAAGAGCACGCCGAAGGAGTCGAGGGGCGCGCCGGGCAGCTCGATGAAGCGGTTGCCGGCCTCCTCCTTCACGGTGAACTGCCCGTCGAGGACCATGAATTCCGCGGGCAGCTCGCCCGGCGGGACCTGGGTGAAGTCCTGCTCGAACACGGCCTTTTCGGCGGCCAGGAGGGACGAAAGCGCGAGACCGGCCACCGCGACCGCGGAGCGAAGGGAGGGGAACGACGGCTTCATCTGGGAATCCATGTCAGAGGACGGACGGGAATCAAGGTGCGGCTGTTCGAAGAGCCTCGCGGCGGGGCTGGGAAATCGGCCCGCTCAGCGGATCGCGTTCCCGGGCGGCGTGGCGGCCTGGATGCCGACCGCCTCGGCGGCGAGGGTCCCGAGCCGGCGGCGCAGGGCGATGACGTTGCCGGCTTCGGTCGGGTGGTTGCGGTTGCTCAGGAAGACGATGAACGAGCGGGAACCGGGATCGATCCAGAACGAGGTGCCGGTCCAGCCGGAGTGCCCGTAGGAACCGACCGGGAACAGGTTGCCGCGCGGACCGGCGTACGGTGAGTCGATGTCCCATCCGAATCCGCGCTTCGGCAGCTCCGGCGGCGACTGCACCGCGGTCATCGCGCGGACCGTCTCCGCCTTCAACACGCGGCGTCCGTCGAGTTCGCCCTCGCCGAGGAACATGCGGCAGAACCGGGCGACATCCCCTGCGGTGGTGAAGAGGCCGGCGTGGCCCGCGACGCCGCCCATGCGGCGGGCCGTGGGATCGTGCACGACGCCGCGGAGGACGGTGCCGTCCGGCTGGCGTTCCGTGGGGGCGATGCGGTTCGCGGGGATCCGGTTCAGCGGTCGGTACACGGTCGAGCGCATGCCCAGCGGCCGATAGAGCTCCCGCTCGCAGAAGACGTCGAGCGGTTCGCCGGCGACCTTCTCGACGATGCGGCCGAGCAGGATGAAGTTGATGTCGGAATAGACGAACTTCTGGCCGGCCGGCTGTGTCGGGGTCTCGTCGCAGGCCCGTCGTTCGGCCTCGTCCGCGCCGGTCCACGAACCGCCGCCGAGGCCCGGTCGGAGTCCCGAGGTGTGGGTGAGCAGGTGCCTCACGGTGATGCCCTCCTTGCCGTGCGCGGCAAATGCCGGGAGATACCGTTGGACCGGAGCCTCGACGTCGAGACGGCCCTGTTCCCACAGCTTCATCACCGCCGGGGCGGTGGCCATGACCTTGGTCAGGGACGCGGCGTCGTAGACCGTCTCCGGTGTGGTCGGTTCCCGGGTGGGTTCGACGGCCTGCTGGCCGAACGCCCGGAGGTGGCGGGAACCGCGGCTCTCCAGCCACAGGACGCCGCCGGGACACTGGTTCGAGGAGATGGCGGAGACGACCGCCTGGTCCAGCAGCACGAGCCGGGTGGGATCCAGCGTCGGCGTGGAAACCGTGGGCGTCCGCGAGCGGCATCCTGCGAGGGCGAGCGCGACCGCGAGGACTGCGGCACCACCGAAGCGGAGAAGGCGCGGGGTAGGGGCGGGGATCATTTCGCGGGAAGGGCGCCCTGCATCGGCAGGGAGACCCGGCCGGAGTTCGCGGGGTGGAAAAGCCGGTCGAGCATCACGTACACGACGGGGATGACATAGAGCGTGAGGAAGGTGCTGGTGAGCATGCCGCCGACGACCGCGATGCCCATGGGACGGCGGCTTTCGGCACCGGCGCCGAAGCCGATGGCGATGGGCATGATGCCGGCGATGGTGGAGAAGGCGGTCATCAGGATCGGACGCAGGCGGACGCGTCCGGCCTCGAGCATCGCCGTCATCGGATCCATGCCCTTGGCCGTCTGCTGGTTGGCGTACTCGACGAGGAGGATCGAGTTCTTGGTGACGAGGCCGACGAGCAGGATCAGGCCGATCTGGCTGAAAAGGTTGATGTTCATCGCCGGGATCGGGGGAATGACGCCGACGTTGCCGAGGAATGCGAGGAGCCAGAGCAGGCCGAAGGCGCCGACGGCGGCCAGGGGCAGGGCGAGCATGACGGTGAACGGGTGGACGAGGCTCTCGAACTGTGCGGCGAGGGTCATGTAGACGATGATCCCGGCGAGCCCGAGCACCCACCAGATCTCGTCGGAGGTGTCGGCGAGGTTCTTGGCCTCGCCTTCCCAGGCGAACAGCGTGCCGGCGGGCAGGTCGCCCAGGAGCGGTTCCACCTGCTTCACCACGGAACCGATGGTGGTGCCGCCGGGGGAGGCGGTGATGCTGGCGCTGCGGAGGCGGCCGTAGTGGCTGATGGAGTTGGGCGCGGAGCCCTGCGAGCGGGAGACCAGGCTGCTGAGCTGGATCAGTTCGCCGCGGGTGTTGCGCACGAAGACCGTGTCGAGGTCCTGGGGCGTGAGCCGCGAGCCGCGTTCGAGCTGGGCGATGACCTGGTATTCCTTGCCGCCGACCTTGAGCCGGCTGAGGTCGAGTCCGCCGAAGAGGATCTGGAGCGTCCGGGAGATGTCCTCGACGGTGACGCCGAGGGAGGCGGCGCGGCTGCGGTCGATGGCGATGCGCAGCTCCGGCTTGTCCACCTCGTAGCCGACGCGGATGTTGCGGAGGAGGGGTTGTCCGGCGGCATTGGTCAGCTTGCCGAGGCGGGCGGACATGGCCTGCGCGGCGAGGTTGAGCGTATCGAGGTCCTGATTCTGGAGGATGAGTTCGAACGGGGAGCTGTTGAAGCTGATCTCGATCGCCTTGGGCAGGTTGGCGATGGCGAAGCCGCCCTCGACCTCGGTGAAGAAGCGTTGGGCCACGCCGCCGGGGCCGTTGACGATCTCCTGGACGGACCGTTCGCGCTTCGAACGGTCGGTGAAGGTCACGAACACCACGCCGAGCGAGGACTGGCCGGGTCCGGCGAAGCCCGGGGCGACGATCGCGCCGAAGCTGTCGACCTCCGGGATCCCGGCGATGATCGACTCGGCCTTGCGGAGTTGGCGGTCGGTGAACTCCGAGGTCGAGCCGTTCGGCGTCAGGACCATGCTGAACATGCGTCCCTTGTCCTCCTGGGGCAGGAAGTCCTGGTCGAGGTTCCGGTAAGCCAGGACCATGAGGAACATCGTCGCCAACGTCACCAGGACGGAGACGAACCGGTGCCTGAGCGCCCAGCGCAGGGAAGAGGCGTAGTGGCGGGAAACCCAGTCGAGGGAGGCCTCGAAGACGCCGAAGAGCCCGGTCGCCTTGGTGTGCGAGACGGGCTTGAGGATGCGCGCGGCGATGGCCGGGGAGAGGGTCAGCGCCACGAAGGCGGAGATGATCACCGACACCGACACCGCAACGGCGAACTCGACGAAGAGCCGGCCGGTGGTGCTCTTCTGGAAGGCGAGCGGGGTGAACACGGCGACCAGCGAGAGGGTGATCGCGATGACGGCGAAGCTGATCTCCTCCATCGCCTTGAAGGCCGCGTCCATCGGCTTCATGCCCTCCTCGATGTGCCGGTAGATCGCCTCGAGCACCACGATGGCGTCGTCGACGACGATGCCGATCACGAGCACCAGGGCCAGCATGGTCAGGATGTTCACCGAGTACCCGAGCAGGTACATGACGGCGAAGGTCCCGATGATGGAAACCGGGATCGCGACGCTGGGGATGAGGGTCGAGCGGAAGTCGCGGAGGAAGACGAAGATGATCAGCACCACGAGGCCGAAGGCGATGGCCAGGGTCTCCCAGACCTCGCCGATGGCCTTCTCGACGAAGGTGCTGGAGTCGAAGCCGACCCACATGTCGATGCCCGGCGGCAGCGTCGACCGGACGGCCTCCATCTCGGACTTGATCGACTGGGCGACGGACACGGTGTTCGCCTTCGCCTGCTTCACGATGCCGAGGAAGATGCACGGCTTGCCGCGGGCGCGGGCGATCGTGCGGTAGTCCTCCACGCCGTCCTCGGCCCGGCCGACGTCCTTCAGCTTCACCAAGGTCGCGCCGTCGGCGCGGATCACCAGCTCGTTGAACTCGTCCACGGAATGCAGTTCCCCGCGCGTCTGGATGGTCATCTCGCGGTCGAGGTTCTCCACCTTGCCGCTGGGCAGGTCGATGTTCTGCTGACGCAGGGCGCGTTGGACGTCGAGGATGGTGACCTGACGGGCGGCCATCCGACCCGAGTCGAGCCAGAGGCGCATGGCGTAGCGCTTCTCGCCGCCGATGGTGATCGAGGAGACGCCGGCCACGCCCTGGAACCGCGGCTTCACCTGGCGCTCGGCCAATGTGGTGAGTTCCAGCGGCGAATACCGGTCGCTGTTCATCGCGATCCAGATGATCGGCTGCGCGTCGGAATCCTGCTTCGAGACGATGGGCTCGCGGATGTCGAGCGGGAGGGCACCCCGGATCCGGGACACGCGGTCGCGGACGTCCTGGGCGGCGAGATCGATGTCGCGTGAGAGGTCGAACTCGATCGAGATGCCGCTGGCCCCTTCGCGGCTTTCCGAACGGAGGGTCTTGATGCCCTCGATGTTGTTCAGGGCTTCCTCAAGGCGTTCGGTGACCTCGGTCTCCACCACCTGTGCGTTGGCGCCGGGATAGACCGTGCTGACCGAGACGACCGGGGGATCGATGTCTGGAAGCTCCCTAACCGGCAGGCGCGAAAGCCCGATCAAGCCGAAGAGGACCAGCGAGAGACTCATCATCGTCGCCAGGATCGGCCGCTGGATCGAGATGCGTGGCAGGATCATGTGTCGGCCAGCAAAGCACGCATCCGCCCGTGAACTCAACCGGGGTTTCTGGCGGCCGGAGTGATTGCGGCATCCCGTTGCCCCGAGGTCACGAGGGCCGGATCCGATAGAAGGCGGCGGAACCCGTGTCGATGGGCCGGACCCGGGTGCCGGTGACCGTTTCCAGGGGAATCCACTCGCGGAGATTGATGGACTGCTCCAGTTGGCCCGAGGTCCCTGGGGGAAGTTCGATCCGAAGGCGAATCGCCTTCTCGGGGCCGTCGCCCGTGGTCTCGACCTGCAAGCGAGCTACCGCCGGGAAGATGGTGACTTCCATTGCTGATCCGGCCTCCTGGGGTACCCCTGAACCATCATCCAGTCGGAGCGTGAAGGACTCGGGGCCGTCCCAGGCCGCGTTGGTCGTTGCCATGATTTCAAGGGGATCCTGCGGATTGCCGGTGTATTGGAACCGGGGAATCGCCCGGGTGGATCCGATCTCGAAGTAGGCCCACCCCACGTTGGTCACGACGCCGTAGGGAAGGAAGTCCTCGCCGAGGTGGGCGGTGCCCGACTCATGGTGGATCGCGACGGTGACCTGATGCGAGAGGTCCCCAGTCCGTTCCAGATGCCCCAACACGGTCCTGGCGCCAGATGGAATCCGGTTGGTTTCCGCCACGAGCCGGATGCCGGACTCGTCGTCGCGGATTGCCACGGCAGCGAAGGGTTGCCCCAGGAAAACGCCGTTGGTTCCGGCGTCGAGCAACCACACCCCGAAGGAGCGCGGAGGGTCCTCGGTCTGGTTCCCGATCAGCCGGACGCCGACAAACTTCCGTCTCTCGCCGGGTTCAAAGCGGATTTTCCCGGCCAGGGGCATGTAGTCCAGGTCGGCGCTGGCGCTGGCGTCCTGCGTGGCCACCCGCACTTCCACCGCGAGGTCGAGATTTCCCCCGCGCTCCAGGGGAATCGAGATCTCTCCGCCTTCCTCGGAGCCGGACACGGCAGGGACTCCAAACCGGATCCATGCCAATTCCGCCGGGGGGCGGGAGACGTAGGCATTGTCCAGCGCCCAGCTCTCGTCGCCGATGCCTTCGCCGAGGAAATCCGCGGCGAAAACCTCGGCCCGGTTGGTCACGGCAAAGCGGAGGCGGTAGGGCGAACTCACCCGGACGCGCCCCATGTATTCGGGCAACGTGCCCCAGTCGCTGTCCGCCGGATCGAACCCGAGGCTCCCCAGTCGCGGTGCAATCTGGGGAAGGCCATGCCCGATCGGGAACCGCTGCAGGTAGTACGACGGCCCGCGGTAGTCGTCATTGTTGCTGAAAGCGGCGGCGAAGAGAGGTGACCCGTCCACGGCCACGGACCACCGGTCCGGACCCCATAGCGCGTCCTCACCGTCCCAGGAATCCTGCGCCCAGACATCGAACCCAAAGACAACCGGTCCCATGGGCACGGCGTTGGTCAGGCGGAACGCTCCCGGGCGCGTGGTGAATCCGGAACGTCCCCAGCGGTTCTCGTTGGTCAATACTTGGGAAAAGGCCGGCGTCCAGCCCGGGGCTGTGCGGCTGTTGAAGTCCTGCCGGTAGAGGTTCGTGCCCACGATCGACACGACGATCGGTTGGCTGGTCACGCTCCCGAAGCGGTTGCCGACGACCGCGATCAAGGTGCCGCCGGTGAGCCCTGGGCGATTGGGTAGGACCGGCGCTGCCAGCAACTGGTTGGTCAGCCGCGCGCCATCCAGCCACCAGGCGGTGGTCAGGGGAGGCCGGCCGTCGAGGATCAGGGGGGATTCCACCGGAGAGCCCGCGAGGACGTTGAGCCGGAGAGGCTGAGCGAGGATGGAAGGCTGCATCGGACGACGGACCTGGACCTGGACCTCGTTCGTGGCCGTGCCCCACGCGTTCGAGACGGTCAGGCGGTACCGGCCGGTATGCCGTTCCAGCCAACGGGGCTTGACCAGCGCGCGGCCGACGCCTTCCGGGACCGGGATCGGCAGGTCCACGGGGTTCGGCGTCACGGGCGTACGCGGCGAGCGCAGGATCTGTTGCCAGAGGAAGGAGAGAGGTGCGGAACCGGTCACCCGGACAGGCTCCACGGGTGTCGTGGAGTCGGCCTCCAACTCGATTTCAGCGGGGAGTCCCTCGATGGAGGGGGGCGTGCCCGGTTCCGTCGCCAGCAGGGCAAGGGAGGTGAACAGGGCGGGAAGCCAGCCGAGTGGTTCGAGCACGCGGGCCAATGGGCGCAACGTCCGTGACATGGAAGCGACTTTCCCGGCGCGCACCGGGACTTGCGATTGGATTCTCCATGCCTGAATCCAAGACGCCTCCGCCGAAGGGCTACTTGGTCATCGCTGGCCGTGGCCTTGGCTTGTGGAAGGCGAGGAAGTCGGTCTGGTGCCGCGAGCCGTGGCGACCGCCGTGCGACGGGGGATGCGGCTGGTCCGAGGAGGAGGAGGAACCCGGATCGGCGATGCCGAGCACCTCGGAGGTCAGGTCGCCCACGGTGTCCATGATGCGGGTCGGCTGATAGACGTAGTCGCCGACGTGTTCCAGTTGGGTGGAACCGCTGAGCACGAGGTAGCCGAGCAGGCCGGATTCCACCGCGCCGCGGATGTCCGTCTCCATGGTGTCGCCGATCATGACCACCTGATCCGGGGCGCGACCGCCGGGTTCGGAGAGTCGGCGTCGGGCCCGCTGGAACATGTAGCCGTTAGGCTTGCCGAGGTAGTAGGCGCGCCGACCGGAGCTGGCCTCCAGGAACGCGGCGGTGGCCCCGGCGCCGGGGCGGGTCTTCTCCGAGGACACCGGACACCAGTTGTCCGGGTTCGTGGCGAGAAGGCGGGCACCGCGCTCGATGCACTCGTGGGCCTTGGCGAGGCGTTCCATCGAGGCCGAGCCCTCGCCCACGACGACGTAGTCGGGACGGATCGCGTCGTTGGCGATGTGGTGCTGGTGCAACGCGGTCTGGAGGCCGCCTTCGCCGAGAACGAAGACGGTGCAGTTCGGGTGCGTCTCCGACAGGAAGTCGGCGGTGTTCATCGCCGAGGTGTAGAAGTGCCGCGGCGAAAGGCCGCCGATGCCGAGGTGCTTCAGACGGACCGCGAGATCCTCGGGCGTCGGCGCCGAGTTGTTGGTGAGGAACAGGAACGGGGTGGAGGTGGACAACAGTGCCGCCACGAAATCCACCGCCCCGGCGATGAGGTGGTTTTCACGGTAGATCACGCCGTCCATGTCGATCAGGTAACCGGTCTTCTTCATGCGAATCCTCCTTCGGAATGCCGGGTTGCCGGCGAAGTGCCGGACCGGACGTAGATCCTCTAGCAGAAGGGCTGCCGAGGCCCGGGCAACGGTGGCCGACTGCCGGGAAACGTTCTCGGACAGGTAGTTGCAAAGACCGGGACGCCCTGCGTCCGGTGGCGCTCCGCACAGGTTGGACAATTCCCGACAGCGAAGCGGTGGGACCTGCCTTGGGTCGCGGGGAAGAAAAAGGCCGCCCGGAACACGTCCGGGCGGCCTGAATGGAAGAGGTGCGGTTCAGCGCAGGAAGGCCTCGTGCAGGCCGCCGTCGACCGTGATCACCTGGCCGGTGGTCTTGCTGAGGCGGTTGGTCACGAGGAGGAAGTACGCCTCGGCCTGGTCGGCCGGGGTGATCGGCGACTTGGTGAGCGTCCGGTCCGCGTAGAACTGGGCGAGCTTCCGAACCAGCGACTCGGTGGCCTCGTCGTCGGTGTAGGGGATGTTGTACTTCGCCAGCGAGCCGATGACGCGGTCGCGGGGGAACATGGCGGAACCCTGGACCACGGTGGCCGGCGCGACGCCGTTCACCCGGACCAGCGGGCTAAGCTCTATGGAGAGCTCGCGCACGAGGTGGTTGGCGGCCGCCTTGGAGCAGTCGTAGGCGACGCTGCCCTTCTTGGCGACGACGGCATTGGCGCTGGTGGTCAGCACCAGGTTGCCGCGCAGGCCCTGTTCCTTCCAGGTCTTGGCGGCCTCGTCGCCGACGAGGTAGCTGCCGGTGACGTTGATGCCGAAGGTGAGCGCCCACTTTTCGTCGGGGATGTGCCCGGAAGTGTCGCTGGGGACGAAGATGCCGGCGGTCACGCAGATCGAGTCGAAGCCGCCGTAGGCCAGCGCGACCTGGTCGAGCATGGCGCGGATGCTGGCGCGGTCGGTGATGTTGGCGGCGAGGCCGAGGGCGGGCCCGCAGCCGCTGATGCCGGTCCCGGCGACGCCGATTCCCTGGCCGAGCTTCGCGGTGATCTCGTCGGCGGTGGCCTTCGCGGCGGATTCGTTGAGGTCGACGCAGACGATGTGGGCGCCTTCCTTGCTGAGGCGGTGGGCGGTCTCCTTGCCGATGCCGGAGCCGGCGCCGATGACCACGATGACCTGGCGGGCGAGTTCCTTCTCGGCCGGCATGCGCTTGAGCTTGGCCTCCTCCAGCTGCCAGTACTCGATGTCGAAGGCCTCCTGGAGGGGCAGGGCGATGTAGCGGTCGATCGCCTCGGCGCCGCGCATGACCTCGACGGCGCAGTTGTAGAACTCCGCGGAGACGCGGCTCTCGGACTTGTCCTTGCCCCACGCAACCATGCCGAGGCCCGGGATGAGGATGACCGTCGGGTTCGGGTCACGCATGGCGGGCGATCCGGCCCGCTTGCACTGCCCGTAGTAAGCGGCGTAGTCCTTCCGGTACTGCTCGATCCCGGCCTTCAGCTTGGACTTGAGCGAAGCCAGGTCCTCGGCCTGCGGGTTCCAGTCCACGTACAGCGGCTTGATCTTGGTGCGGAGGAAGTGGTCGGGGCAGCTGGTGCCAAGCTCGGCAAGGCGGACGGCGTCCTTCGAGTTCACGAAGCGCAGGATCTTCTCGTCGTCCTGGACCGTGCCGATGAAGCGGCGCTGCTGGCTGACCTGTCCGCGCAGCCACGGGAGGATGGCCGCGAGGTTCACGGCCCGCTGGTCCGCGGGCAACGACTGGAACTTCGGTCCGCCGAAGGCCGTGGCGTCGCCGCCCTTGGCCTGGTACTTCGCCTCGATGAAGGCCGCAGCCTTCTCGATGAAGGCGAGGGTGGCGAGATAGCACTCCTTGTCGTCCTCAGCCCACGAGATGAAGCCGTGCTGGCCCATCATGATGGCCTTGGCCTTGGGGTTGCGGCGGCAGATCTCCTGCATCGCCAGGCCCAGCTCGAAGCCGGGACGCATCCACGGCACGTAGTCCATCTCCTCGCCGAAGATCTCCTTCGTCAGCTCCACGCAGCGCGACGACGCCGCGACGGCGATGATCGCGTTGGGATGCATGTGGTCGACGAACTTCCCCGGGATGAAGCTGTGGAGCGGGGTGTCGATCGAGGTGGCTCGCGGGTTCAGGTTGAACGTGGTGTGCGCGAACATCGCGACCATGTCGTCCTCGGCCTGCGACTTCAGTCCCTTGTCGGACCGCGCCGAATAGACCCGTTGCAGGCCCAGCACCTTCTCCTGGTACAGCGAGCTGAAGAACTCGCGTCCCGCCGTGCGCAGGTCGCCACCGGATCCCTTCACCCAGAGCACCGTCACGTCCTGGCCCGTGAGCGGATCCTTCTCGGTCAGCTTCGACGACGTGTTGCCGCCGCCGGTGTTGGTGATGCGCTGGTCGCTGCCGAGCTTGTTGGAGCGGTAGACGAGTCGGTCGGCGCCGGAAAGCTTCGCGGCCTCGGCGTCGTCCCACAGGTTCGAGACGTACTGGAGTTGGCTCATGGATGATGCGGTTCGGAAATCAAAGTGATTGATTTGTGAGCGAAATCTGAAGAGAACGATCTCAGGGTCAAACACATTCTTTGACCGGGACCTTTGACGCGGATTGCACGGAGGGACGGGGATCAGGGATCCGTCACTTCCTGGGCCGCCCGTGGGATCCGTGCCTTCCGTTTCGTTTCCGATGAAGCGCCGACAACGTCTCCAACAGATCCTGGAGCTCCTGCAGCGGGAGCCTGAGCTGGCGCTGGCGGAGGCCTGCCAGCGGTTGGGGGCGTCGTCGGCGACGGTCCGGCGGGCCTTTGTGGATCTGGAGCGGGAAGGGCAGGTCGAAAGGACCTGGGGCGGCATCCGCTTGCGCGGGCGTGGGACGCTCCAGATGGGGCCGCCGGCCTTCGCGAAGCGCCTCGAACTGGCGCCGGAACCCAAGCGGGCGATCGCGAAGGCCGCGGCGGCGCTGCTCCGGGACGGAGACGTGGCCATGGTCGACGGCGGCACGACGACATTCCTCATGGCGGAGTTCATCGCGTTGAAGCGGATCCGCGTCATCACCAACTCCCTGGTCATCGCCCAGGCCATCGACCGGCTGAAGGGCGGACGCCTTGGGGCGGAAGTGTCGATCACCGGAGGCCTGCTAGAACCCGAGTCGGGACTGGTCGTCGGTGCGCAGGCGGAGGAGTTCCTCGGACGCTACCGCGCCGGATGGGTGTTCCTCGGCGCGGCGGGCGTCGATGCGGACTCGGTCACCAACTACGACGAGACCGTGCTCGCCAGCGAGAAGCGGATGATCGCCCAGGCGGAGAGGCTCGTGATCCTCGCGGACGCCTCCAAGCTGGGCCGGACGGCCATGTGCGAGCTGTGTCCCATCGGCGAGGTGGACCACCTGATCACCGCCGGTCCGGGCATCCCGGCGGCCCTCGGACGCGCCTGGCGCAGGGCCGGCGTTGCGATCACGCAGTGCCCGACCCAGGGAGAGAGGACGGGGACTCACGCGAAGACGCAAAGACGCGACGGGATTGGTGATTCTTGATTTTCCTGACGCCCGACGCCGTTCCTCGGGAACCTTGGCTTACTGTGCCAAGAAGCCGAACACGGATTTCACGGATGGGATTCCAACGCCTGAATCCGATGCCTTGCGCCCGTTTCCTTGCGTCTTTGCGGCTTCGCGTGAGGCCACTCTTCGGGGACTGACTTCAGCGGGGTTGGCCCAACCACACGACGGCGTTCTCGACCACCTTCAGCACGTTCGGGTCGAAGAAGACCGGATACGTTTCGTGGCCCGGTCGGAAGTAGAAGACCCGTCCGGAGCCGAGGTTCCACACGCTGCCGCTGCGGA
>JAIXUV010000217.1 GCA_027483345.1 Verrucomicrobiales bacterium
CCCGAGGGAGCCCAGTTGTTGACCACGACCCTCGCCGGCCGGAAGACCCGGACTCCCTGACGGTATCCGCGCTGGAGCACCTCCAGCACGACCTGGTCGGCCTGCTCCGGGTCGTGCGCTTCGGAAACCGCCTCGTGCCGGCGCGGATCAAAGGCCTGGCCGACAGTGGCCTCCGGCTCGACACCGTGTCCGCGCAGGAGGGTCCAAAGCTGCTCCAGGGTCATCCGCACGCCCTCATGCAGTGGCCGCAGGCTACCGGTCGCGGAAACGGCGAGCGCCCGCTCGAGGTTGTCCACGGCCGGGAGAAGCTGGCGGATGAAGTCATCCCGCAAGGCCGCGGCCCGGGCGTCCCCATCCTGGGCGGCGCGCCTCCTGAGGGCCTCGAGATCCGTGACGAGTTTCCGGTTGAGATCCCGTTGTTCCGTGAGCTCGAGGCGAAGCCGGCTCCACATCGCCTCGGTGGCCTCACCCGGAATGGGAGGATCCTCCGGGGCCATTGGTTCAATCCATTCGGATTCGGGTCTCATTTCTTGGAGCGATCGAGGTGGTGCGGGCGTCTTTCCGGCCGTGCGAAACCCCGGTCGGTTCCGGTCAGGCGGTCGGATTGAGGCGTGGCTTCGCGGTGCCATCGTGACGGGCCGTCCGGTCAGGTCCATGGGGTGAAACCCGAACAGGCCGTGGTTTTCCCAGGTTGCGGGTTCGACGTGGGGCGGAGGCCCGGGATTGCTCCGGCTCCGACCCG
This sequence comes from Verrucomicrobiales bacterium, assembly GCA_027483345.1. Lineage (GTDB taxonomy): Bacteria > Verrucomicrobiota > Verrucomicrobiia > Limisphaerales > UBA9464 > SXXZ01. The sequence goes on from JAIXUV010000217.1 coordinate 743, forward strand.
CATACGGGTAGTTGACCCCATGGTCCCGCATCGTGGAACCCGCGATCGTGCAGCGATGTCCAAGACTGAATCCGTGATCGCGGTCTATCCCACCCACAGCGCCGCCGAACTGGCGGTCCGTGAACTCCAGGACGCCGGTTTCGACATGAAGCAGTTGTCCATCTTCGGGAAGGACTACCACACCGAAGAGCACGTGGTGGGCTACTACAACACCGGCGACCGCGTCCGCGCCTGGGGTCGGGCCGGGGCCTTCTGGGGTGGGATGTGGGGACTCCTGTTCGGGTCCGCCCTGTTCTGGGTCCCGGGATTCGGCCCGATGCTGGTGGCCGGGCCCTTGGTCGGATGGATTGTCGCCGCGTTGGAAGGCTCGGTCATCGGGGCCGGCCTCAGTGCACTGGCCGCCGCCCTGGTGAGCCAAGGCATCCCCAAGGACAGCGTCCTCCGTTACGAGACGGCCCTTGGCATCGGGAAGTTCGTGCTCATCGCCAACGGCGACACCTCCGCGGCCGCCCGGGCCAAGGGCATCCTGCATTGCTCCGGTCCCGAACTGGTGGAGCACCACCCGTCCGCCATGTCTCCGGCCATCTGAACCTGCAACCGGTTAGGACTTCACCCCATGGCACCCCGAGGCCGGCACCTCCAAGGTGATGGGGTTGCTGGAAACGGGCCGATCGGAGGCCGGGAAGCCAGTTCAAAAACACGGAAAGACTCAACATGCTGTACACCGTCGCAGTGGTGCTCCTGATCCTCTGGCTCCTGGGCCTGGTCAGCAGCTACACCATCGGGGGCTTCATCCACATCCTGCTCGTGGTCGCGGTGGTGATGTTCCTCGTCCGTTTCATCTCGGGGCGGAAGCAGGGATAGCCGGTCCAACTCCTCCAGAACCATGTCCACCAAGTCCATCATCGCCGCGATCCTCATCACCCTCGGGATCGTGGTGCTCGCCTACTCCGGCATCACCTTCCGGACCCCGGGCAAGTCGGTCGACGTGCTCGGCCTGAAGATCGCCACCACCGACAGCCACTTCATCCCGCCCGTGGCTGGGGCGCTGGCCCTGGTGGGCGGCATCGTGTTGCTCGTGCTGAAGCCCCGGAGCACCTGAGAAGCTTCTCGGGGTCGTCGCCCTGACGCGGGGAACTGGAGGAGTTGTCCGTGGGATGTTGTTCGTCGTCCGTTGCTCGTGGTCGCCTGCGGCTTGGCTTGCCGGTGCATTGGCCGCGCCGTCGCGACACAACGGACAACGGACAACTCCCCATGGATGGCGACATGGGGAGTGACCTGCACCCCGAGCGCCTCGGGCCGCGACTCAACCGTGGCGTTCGAACAGGAAGACGCCTTCCTGTCCGCTTGGATCCACCTGCTGGAAGCGCAGCGTCAGGTCGGCGTCCTGGGCCAGGGATTCCACCGCGGACGGTGTCAGGCGAAGGCTCTGGAAAGCGGTGATCGGTCGGCCGGCTTCCCATTCGACCGGCGCCATTCCGGGTAGCCGGACGGTTCGGTCCTCGGTCGGGGTCCACTGGAATCGGATCCGGGAGAGTGTCGATCCCGGCACCGGCACCGCCTCCACATCGCATGTCAGTTCCTCGGCCACTCCGAAGATCCCATGGAGATCGAAGAACGCCCCGACCCATTCCCGCGTTTCCCGGTTGTCGTATTGCGGGAGGATCCCCAGCAGCCCGTTCCTCAGTTCGCTTTCGGAGGCGAGGTTGGCGCTCACGAGGACCAGGTCGCCCGGCTCCGTCCACGAGCGGATCAACGACCACGCGGTGGTCACGGGCATGTTGGGAAGCATACCCAGGAAGAAAAGCACCCGGCGCGGCCGCGTTGACTCGGAGCCGGCTTCGTCCGCGGCGAGCAGTCGGCGGCACCAGGAAGGGGACATCGGCGTGGCCTCGAGGTCGATGACCCCGGCATGGGCCGCGCAGGTCGGGGAGACGCGGTCGCGGCTGACCATCGCCAGCGAAGGGCTGATGTCGATCAGGAGCGCCGCCTCCGGTTGGCGACGGAACAGCCCGAGGCACTGTTCCTCTTTCTGACCTCCGCCGCAGCCGAGGGAGGCCAGGTTCCAACGCTGATCGCCGATGACCCGTTGGAGCTCGTGGAAGGCGGTCTCGTAAAGAGAACCGACCTGGGAACTTTGCCGCGCGGGTGACCAGGCTTCGTGCAGGGCCAGCCACTTCATCGACTGGTGCGGCGAAACGTAGAGTGCGCCTGCAGGCACGACACCGGCTTGCAGCGAACGGTGCAGCCGGGAGAGCTGCGGCAACATCCGGGCCGATGGATCCATCCAGATCGCGAGGGCCTCTTCCTCCGGGCTTCCGACTGAAGGGGAAAGGGCGTCGGAGATCACGAATGGGTTGAGGCGGCGTAGGAACGGCGGAATGGCATCGGTCGCGCACCTAAGCGGCACGGGGGCATCGGGGCAAGGGTTGGATTCCCACCGGATGGAAACGTCACCGGTCCGATGCGCGGGTGTGACCTTCCGCGGAAGTCGGGAAACGAGGACCCCGCGACGGTCAAGCGGGCAGGACCGGAACCGGAACCGCCTGCGAAAGATCGGCAGTCAACCGGAGGTCGTGCGATTGCCTTCCAGTTCCTTCGGTATTGGCATCCGCATCCGCCGACTTCTTCCAGGGGCCACGTTCGGGGCGAGGCGCGGGCGTTGTCGAAGCGGTGGCCTGGCAGTAGCCTTGAGCATGCTTCCCGTTGGCCGAGTTCTCCTGAAGACGCCGCGCGACCCATGGCGATTCCTTCTGGGCCTCGTCCCCGCCGGCGTTGCGGTGTTCCTTGCGGCGATCTCCCTTGCCGCCCAGACGGTCGTCGTTTCCCCCGGCCAACTGACCGCGTTCACCCTGCAGCGGCCCGATACGGCGTCGGCGACGCGCACGGTGGTGTCGATCTCCGGGATGCCGTTTTCCCAGGCGGTTCGGGTGCAGACCGTGCGGACTCCCGGCAACCGCTGGGACATCCAGCTCAACCGCCCGCTTTCCTCGGTGTTCGCGGCGAACGACGTGCTCGCGGGCGAGATCTGGCTGCGGCGTCTCGACGGCACCAACGCCTCCGCCCTCGTCGAAGGCGTCTTCGAACGGTCGGGAACCCCCTACACGCAGTCGCTCACCCGCCTTTGGCTGGCCTCGGGCACGAATTGGACGCGGTTCCGGTTCGCGTTCCGATGCGTGGAAGCCTACGCGGGAACCACGGCGGACCGTGCCCAGTTCAACCTGCGTCTCGGCTTCCCTCCGCAGACCGTCGAGATCGGCGGCCTTGCGCTGACCAACTTCGGCATCACGCGTCCGCTGGCGGACTTCCCCAACGACGTGAACTACTCCGGCCGCGAACCGGAGGCCCCTTGGCGCGCGGCGGCGGCCGAGCGCATCGAACGTCTGCGAAAGGCCGACCACGCGGTGGAGGTGCTCGACGCGGATGGCTTCCCGGTGCCCGGCGCCGAGGTCCGTGTGCGGTTGCAGCGCCATGCGTTCCACTGGGGCAGCGCGGTCGATGGCGGCCGGCTGCTGGGATCCTTCGGCACGGCTTCCGACCGCGGCCGGTATCAGGCGGTGATCACGAACTGGTTCAACAAGGTGGTGCTCGAGAACGACCTGAAGTGGCCATCGTGGGAATCGACCACGCCCAACGGACGTACCGCGTTGGCGGCTTTGGATTGGCTCCAGGCCCGAGGGATCCCTTGCCGCGGTCACAACCTCATCTGGCCCGGGACCAACTACCTTCCTTCGCGCGTCCGAAGCTCGTTGGCGTCCCGCAACGCGGCGCTCGTGCGCGAGCAGATCGACCAGCACTTCACCAACGTGCTCGGGGCGGTGCGCGGGCGGTTGGTGGACTGGGATGTGATGAACGAGATCACCCACGAGAGGGCGGTCCAGGACCTGTTGGGCGACGACGAGATGGTCCGCTGGATGCAGTTGGCGAGGAACCTCGACCCGGCGGCGAAACTGTTCGTGAACGAGTACGAGAACCTCGAGGTGGCCGGCACCGGCAGCGCCGCGCCGGGCCGGTTCCTGGATGCGTTGCGGTTCCTGAAGTCGCGTGGGGCACCCTTGGACGGGATCGGACTGCAGGGACATTTCGGTGGGTTCCTGCCGGCACCCGAGGACGTGTACGCCCAGTTGGACGCGTTTGCGGAGTTCGGGCTGCCGATCCAGGTGACCGAGTTCGACGTCGCGGTGGGAGACGAGGCGGCCCAGGCGGATTACGTCCGGGATTTGACCACCGTCGCCTTCAGCCATCCGGCGGTGACGGATTTCCTGATGTGGGGATTCTGGGCCGGGCAACATTGGAAGCCCGAGGCGGCGTTGTTCCGGTCGGACTGGAGCCTTCGCCCCGCGGGCGTTGCGTGGAGCAACCTGGTGTTCCGCGAATGGACCACGGACCTCACCGTGCGGACCGATCGTTCCGGAAGGGCGGCATTCCGCGGATTCCGCGGACGTTACTCGATCGAGGTGCGGGTCGGGAACAACGTGGTGGGGACGGCACTGGCTGAGCCTGTCGAGGGCGTGCTGAAGGTGCCTCGGGTCACCTTGGAACGACCGAGTTTGGAAGCGTTTCGCGCGGCTTCCGGTGGGCTGGAATTCACCTGGCTAGAAGCGCCGTCGGGCTACCGGATCGAAAGCAGCGTGGACTTGGCCGGAGGGCGCTGGGACCCCATCGCAAAGGCGCCGCTCCTGGAAGGCGGCCTCTGGCGGTTGGAGATTCCTCCGGAGTCGGGCACACGCTTCTACCGTTTGGTGCGGTGACGGCGCGTCGGCCTGTTCACCGGCGCAATTGCTCGTCGTACCAGTCGGCGAACTGCGCCAGGTCCTTCTCCATGCCGGGCCAGCCGTGGTCCTTTCCGGGCAGACGAACCAGCTTGTAGGTGGCGCCGACCTCGGCGCACTTCTTCTGGAAGATCTCGGCCTGATAGATCGGCACCAGACCGTCGGCCTCGCCGTGGATCACGAGCGTCGGCGCCATCTCCCGGGTGACGTAATGGATCGGGGAGATCTCGCGGCCGTAGGGGACCCGGGTCTCCAGGACATCGGAGCGGGACCCGAAGGCGCCATAGAACTGGCGTCCGACCTTGCCCACGCCGACCTGGGAGTCCCCCGGCGCGGACCAGTTCGCGAAATCGGTCGGCGGGAAGAAGCAGGCGACGGCCTGGACGCGGCTGCTCTCGCGGTCGACGGGATCCTTGGCGGCGGGGTCGCCGTCGCGTCCCTGGGTGCCGAGGATCAGCGAGAGGTGGCCGCCGGCGCTCGAGCCGGTGATGCCGATGCGGTCGGGTCGGATGCCGTAATCCGCCGCGTGGTGACGGATCCAGCGGATCGAGCGGTGGATGTCCTCGGCGACCTCCAGGATGGTGAAGCGCGGCTGGGAACCGTGGACGACGGCGAAGACGGTGTAGCCGCGGTCGAGAAGGGCCTTGCAGTATCCCGGGTTGATCGCGCCGTGGTCGGAGTAGAAGCCGCCGCTGATGACCCAGACCACGGCGAGGCCGTTGGTCTTCGGGGGTTGGAGGACGTCGAGGGTGAGGGCCGTGCCGAACTTGCGTCCGTAGATGACCTCGGAGCGGCGGATCTCCTCGGCTTGGATGCGGAGGGAGAGGAAAAGACCAAGAACCAGAAGGGCGAGGGACTTCATCGGTGGTCCACTTGTTTCCGCCTTCGGCCGGTGGCGGGCAAGTGGATTGATGAGCGAAGGTTTCGGGCTTCGGGCTTCGGGCTTCAGGCGACGGGATGAGAAGCGGGAAGCGGGGAGCAGAGAGCGGCTGGGAATTGAGACCCAGGAAGCCCAAGGGCTATCTGGTGGGTGGCTCGGAGCGGGGCGGGGTGCCGTGGGAATGATCCGCGGCGCCACCTTCCGATGGCGGGCCGGGCGGACGGCGACGTTCGCTGAACCGCTTTTCCATCTTCTTCTGGAAGGCGGTGAGCTTCTCCTTCTGGCCGTCGTCGAGGATGGGGAGCATCCGGCTGTTGCAGCGTTCGAAGGCCTCCTTCATGCGGCGGCCGGACTCGCGGTGGATCTCGGACATCTCGCGGTCGGTGTCCTCCATGATCGGGCGGAACTGCTCGACCTGGTTGGTGCCGAGGGCCAGCTCGCGGGTGAAGGTCTCGAGCATGCGCTTCGACATCGGGGTGTTGTCCCGGGGCGGGCGCTGGGGGGCCTTGGGAGCGGCGGACCAGGCGGCGAAGCCTCCGGCGACGACACCGGCGGTGAAGGTCGCGGCGAGGTAGCCGACGAGGGCGTTGCGGCTCAGCGGATTCATTGGAGGGCGAGGTACGTCTCCGGTTCCGGCACCGTGAAGGCCTCCTCGACGGTGACGAGGCGGTTCTGGGGAGCCATTCCGTCGTTCACGGTGAGGTACACGGAGAAGGCCGCGGTGGCGCCGGCGAGTCCGAGCCCGATGCGCAGGACGCGCAGCAGGGGCAGCGGATCCGCGGCGCGACGGGCGGCCCGGACGGCGGCCAGCACGCGGTTCTCGAGGCCGCGGTCCAGTTCCGGGACCGGACGGCCCGGGGCGCGCGACGCATCCGACAGCAGGCGATCGAGTGGTGTGTTCTTCATTTCGTCTTCTCCTCCATCAGTGCGGAAAGGTGCTTCTTCATCTTGGCCCGCGCCCGGAACGCCCGGACCTTCACCAGCGCGGCGCTCCATCCGGTGACCTGCCTGACTTCCTCGACCGATTTCTGTTCCAGGTGAAGCAGCGAGATCACCAGGCGATCCTCCGGATTGAGGTTCGCCATCAGCTTCTCCACAAGTTCCCGGGAGGCTACATTGTCTTCGGTCGGTGTCGAACCCGCCGTCGAGGCTAGGTTCTGCACCACGACCTCCTCCTCCTCGCTCAGGTCGGCCATCCGCATTTCCGGTCGGATCTTCTCGTGGGCGATCTGGTTGAGGCAGGTGTTCACGGCGACACGGGAGACCCAGTGCTCGAAAGGCACGGCGCCCCGGTACTGTTCGATGCGGGTGAACACCTTCACGAACACCGCCTGGATGAGATCTTCCTCACTGGTTCTCCGCGGCAGGTGCGAGCGGACTATCTTGACGACCAACGGATGCAAGTGGCGCATGAGGTCGCGGGAAGCGTCCTCATCGCCAGCCCGTGCCCGTTCCACACAGGCGGGCACATCGAGCATCGGTTCGTCCATGCACAGTACTGCTGGCACCTGTCGCACCCCTCGCGACCGGCCCCGTCCCGATACGGTTACAGGAAACCCACGTACTGGTCACTCGCCATGTCCGGCCGCCCCTGTTTGGATCCGCGGGTGTCCTCCGTCGACTTGGATTCCCTGGTAGCCCGGTGCGGGCAGTTGCTGAAGCCCGAGCTGTTCATCGATTACGACCGTGCCCACAACGGGTTGCAGGTCGGGAACCGGGGAAGGGTCCACCGCATCGCCGCCGCGGTGGACGCCTCGTTGGCCACCGTCCGGATGGCGGTCGAAGCGAAGGCTGACCTGCTTCTGGTCCACCATGGTCTCTTTTGGGGCGCCACCGTGCCTTGGACCGGCCGCCGCCTGGAACTGATCCGACTGCTCCTCGACGCCGACATGGCGGTGTACTCGATGCACCTGCCGTTGGACGCGCATCGGACCTTGGGAAACGCGGCGTGCCTGGCGAAGGCCCTGGGCCTCGGAGGACTGAAGCCGTTCTTCCTGCACAAGGGCCGCGCCGTGGGCTGGAAGTCCGCGACAAGGATCTCCCGTGAGGAATTGGGCCACCGTCTGCGCGGGGTCCTGGGCGGCAACGTGGTGTTGCTTCCGGGAGGCGCTGGGGAGTGCCGCAACATTGGGATCTGCACCGGTGGCGCCGGTGCGGAACTCCAACAGGCGGCGCAGGAAGGCGTGGACACGTTCATCACGGGCGAAGGACCGCACTGGACCCATGCACTGGCCGAGGATGCCGGCATCAACGTGTTCTACGGGGGGCACTACGCCACCGAGACGTTCGGTGTGAAGGCGCTCGCCGCTTCGCTGTCGCGGTCCTTCCGGGTGCCTTGGACCTTCCTCGATCACCCGAGCGGTCTCTGACCAGGCCGCGGCCTTGTGGGTGAGGTTGTGGACCAGGCCGAGGAGGAGATTTGGAGGCACTTGCAGGGCCCAAGGCGAGGCGTTCCAATCGGCGGACCGGATTGGCCCGCGACGGGTCTGATCCGGATCGGACCATGAAGAAGGTCAATTCCAACGAGATGGAGGAGTACGCCTGGGCGTCTCCGAAGGGCCGGTTCGCCGGGTTCAGCAAGCAGCTCTCCGAGGGACTGGGGCGGGAGCGTTTCTCGACCGACCTGCTCAAGCGGCATCCGTTCGACGTGGCGTTGATCCGGATCCCACCGGGAAAGGCCAATTTCCCCTACCATTCCCACAGCGCCCAATGGGAGTTCTACCACATCCTCTCGGGCCGCGGCAGGGTGCGGGACGAGTCCGGAGAACACGAGGTCGGCCCCGGGGACGCGTTCCTCTACAAGCCTTCCGAGGCGCATCAGTTGATGAACAGCGGCGACGTCGACCTCGTGATGTACGTGGTCGCGGACAATCCGGTCGGCGAGTCGTGTCACTATCCCGACAGCGGGAAGTGGCTGGTGCAGTCGCCGGAGCGGCGGGTGATGCGGTCCGGGCCGGTCGAGTACTACGACGGGGAGGAGTGAATTCCCTGGCGTAGCTGTTGATGGATGCAGCACCGGATCGCGGTCGGGCGATCGTGGCTACCGGGTCGGCAAAGGAAGAGGCCGTGCTCAGTCGAGCACGGCCTCTTGGACCGACGCAGCCTTCTGCAGCCGTCTGCGGATGTCAGGAGTAGCTGCTCCAGACGCTGGTGCGGACAGGGGCGTAGGAACGCACCCGCTGCAGTTGGCGTCGTGAGCGTTCGAGCTCCGCCTGTTCCGCCTGGGCCAGGCGTCGGACGGTGTCCAGGACCTGGCCGTTGCGGGTCTCCAACTGGATCAACGAAGCCACCTCGCGGCGGAGGTCCTTCTCGATGTCTTCCCAACGGGTCCCGGTGCCGACGGTCTCGGTCCGGGCGTCGTCGGTGAACTTCATGATGCGCGGCTGGAGCTCCAGCTTCGCCCGCTGGCAGCTGTGGACCTTGGGCCAGTCGGACTGGCGGATGGCGTCGCCTTCCTCCTCGGTCCAGCGACGCCATTCGGCGTAGGTGTCAAACAGACGGTCTTTGGCGCTCATGGCAGGAAAGCGACCCGAATCCGCGTTGTGGTTGTGGGCCGATCAGGCCGCGACGGCGTCGGCCGGGGTCATTCCCCGGGCGGCTTCCGAGCCGCGTCCGGCGAGCATCTCGGCCCACGCGTCGCGCAGCGTCGTGATGAGGCGGATTACCAGGCGGATGCCGTCCGGTTCCTTGCGCAGGTTGCTCTGGCCGAGCTGGTCGTCGAAGAACCGGTAGAGCCGCCGCATGGTCTGCGAGAACTCGCCGCCCACCTCCATGTTCAGCGAATGGTCCAGCTCACGGATGATGTCCTGGGCGCGGATCACGTTGTTGCTGACGGTGGAGTTGCACTCCGCCGGATCGTCCAGGTCGAAGCCGGCCAGTGCGCGGTCGAGGAAGCGGATGGCTCCGTCGAACAGCATCAGGACGAGTTGGCCCGGGGTTGCGGTCTGCGTGGCGACCTGACGGTAGGACTGCCAGGGGTTGCCGCCGCGTCTCATGAGGGATTCTGGGTTCATTGAAGGTGTGTGGCGTCGCTCAGGCCTGGTTCTCCTGGATCTTCATGGCCAGGAGGGTGGAGATGCGCTTGATGGTCTCCGCGGGCGGGTACTCCGGCTGCGAAACCAGCGTCTTGCCGACGCTGACCACTTCCGAACGGCTGTCCGGAAGCTCGTCGAGGGCCTCGCGGATCGCGGTCGTGTCCGAGAAGTCGGTACGGTCGGTTCCGGCGGGCGTTGACGATTTGCGGGTCCCGCTGGTCCCCAATCGCGACAGCGGGTCTGTGTTTCCTGTGGGTCTGATGTCCATAATTCTACCTTTCTTGGCAGGTGGGGTCGCCTCCCGTTATCCCCCCGGGACAACCCCGGTGGGAGCATCGGCGACCGTTCGAAAAACTTGAGTCGGAACGGATACGATTCGGTTTCCTGTTCATCGGGCGGGCAGGGTCTCCGCCACGGCCTGGGCCGCGTAGCGGGTGAACCGGGCCGGGGAACGCAGGTCGGCCTGCGGGTCTCCCAGCTCGGATGGACCGGTGTGGTGCGCGCGGAAGTAGTCCCGTGCGGCCCGGGCCACGTCGGCGTCGCCCGCGTCGAAGGTCTCGTCGGCCGACCAGAGGGTCTGTCCGGTGGAGGTCGTGACCAGTCGGGCGTCCAGGCCGATCGACACCGGCGGATAGACCCTCAACGAATGGACCCGGACGAACACCACGCCGTCGGCGACGAGGTTCGTGCGGATCCGGGCGAGGAAGTCCGCGGGCAGCGGTTCGCTCGCCGAGACCTGGCGGCGTCCGATCCAGCGCGACAGCTCCGTCCGGTTGATGCTGAGCGTCTCGAACCGCCGGGTCTTCCGCAGTTCCTCCTCGAGGATCCGTTGGACCTGGTCGAGGTGGGCGGAGTCGGTCAGGTCCTCGCCGTGTGTGGTCAGCGGCAGGATGGCCACGCGGCGGAAGTCGGGCGGGAGCTTCTGGACGGCGCGATAGATGTTCGCCGGCTTGAACCGCGGGCCGATCTCCGGAAGCGCGACCTGGGGCGTGGAGCAGCCGGCGACGAGCAGCGTCGACACGGCGAGCAGCAGCGAATTCGGGAAGCGGAAAGGTCTCATGGTTGGATCAGGCTCCCGTCGGAACCATCGAGTGGGCGACCACGCTTTGGAGCAACTTGGTGGCGGAGGGCAGGACGGCGCCAAGGCGCGTGAGTCCCTCGTTGATGCGCAGCACCGAGGACTCGGCGTTGTGGTCGACGAGTTGGCGGTAGCGTCGGAGGAACTCCTGGCTGACGGCGACCTCGGCCGAAGGCGGCACCTCGGGCAGGGACTGTTCGGCGAGCAGCCGGCAAAGGGTCAGTGCGGCCAGGTTGACCGGATCGGACGCAGGCTTCTGTTCCGCCCAGAGGTTCACGGCTTCGGCTCCGAGACCGCCCAAGAGCAGGGCCTCGGCCCGTTGGCGCCGCAGGATGGAAAGGTCGGGAAGGTTGCGCAGCGCCTCGCTGGTCCAGTCGACGGCGAACTCGATGGTCGCAGGTTGCCGGAGGGCGACGATCCCGCCGACTTCCCAGGCCTTGGGATGACGCGGATTGAGGCCGATCACTTCGTTGAGCAGCGTCAGCGCCTCGACCGTCCTGCCGCGTTGGGCCTCGAGAACGGCGAAATCCATGCGGGTTCCTTCGGACTGTGGCTCGTCTTGAAGGGCCTGCCTGTAGGCCTCCGCGGCCGCGTCGTTCTCGCCGAGTTGGCGGAGTGCGTTGCCGAGGCAATGGGACGGACCGCCGCGCATCACGTCGGCCCGCACCGGCGTCAGGGCGGGACGTTCGCGCAACTGCAGGCAACGGCGCATGGCGTCCGCGCATTCCTTCCAGCGACGGGTCTCCAGGTAGGCCAAGCCGAGTTGGAAGAAGAGCGTCGCCGTCTCATCTGCCGGACGTACGGCGCCGGCGGTGAGCAGGTTGATGACGTCGTCGTAGCGCTTGAGCTGGAGCAGGTGGGAGGTGAACTGGGTCATCAGCACCTCGCGCAGCTCGGGCGGCGTCTCCTCGTAGGGCCGTCGAATCATGACCTGGAAGGCCCGGTCGTAGCTCCGGACCGCCCAATCCGGCTGGCCGGCCTTCCACAGCTCGAGGCCGAGGTTCATCAGCAGGTTGACGTCGTTCGGGAACTCCTCGTTGGCGAGCTCCAGGAGGCGGAGGTTCCGGTTCACCTTGTCGCGGCTCTTCACGACCTCGGCCTGGTAGCCGTGGTGGAGGAGACGGGCCTGGCCGAAGCGGTTGTCGAGGCCCCACTGCTGACGGCGGGTCTCGAGGCTCGCGTAGACCTGCTCGTGGACGCGGCTGACGTAGAACAGCGCCGGGGCGTTGCGGAACAGGCGCGGGACCTGGCTGACGCCCTCGTTCTCGCGTCCGACGTCGGACAGCGGGAGGCGCCAGGCGATGACGCCATCCTCGCGGAGGTGCGAGCGAAGCGTCTCATGCTGGTCCGGGAGCAGTTCCTCGTCGGCGTCGAGCACGAGGATCCAGTCGCCGGTGGCATGGCGGAGCGCCTCGTTGCGGGCGTTGGAGAAGTGGTTGTCCCAGGGGCGGAAGTGGACCTCGGCGCCGTGTTCGCGGGCGATCTCGACCGTACGGTCGGTGGAGCCGGTGTCGACGAGCACGATCTGGTCGGCGAGGCCGCGGACCGACTCCAGGCAGCGGCCGAGGAAGCGTTCCTCGTTCTTGGCGATCATGCAGATCGTGAGCCGGGGACGTTCGCCGTCGCGGAACGGAGCCGGGGCGAGGTGGGAGGCCGGGGTGCCGGGGCGGCCCGGGATGCCGGAGAGGAGCTTCTTCGGCGTCTTCCAGCGGGGAGCGAGGGCGGCGGCCTTGCGGGCGCACCGCCGGGCGAGTTCGAAGTCGCCGGCCTGGACGGCGGCCTCCCCGAGGAAAACCCAGGCTTCAGGATGGAAGGGACGGATCCGCAGGGCCTCGATCGCAAGGTTCCAGGCCTCGGGGATCCGGCCGGCGTTGAGCGCCGCCACGGCGCCATCGAGGCGGCCGAGGTGGGCGATGTCGGGCAGGGTGAAGCCGACCACCGTGGAACGGCGCATCGCGGCGTCCGTGGCGGCCTCGCGGGCCTTGGTCTCGCGCAGTTCGTGCAGGTGGGCGACGGCGGTGCGCGCGGTCCGCTCCCAGGTCCAGTGGTTCCGGACGTGTTGGGCGCCCGCGGCGGCGCGTTCCTTCCACGGCGCGGGGTCCGCGGCCACCTCGCGCATCGCGTCGGCGAGCACCCGGGTGTCCGGCTCCAGCAGCCAGCCACGGTGGTCGAGCTTCATGCCGCTGATCTCGTTGCCGAGCATCACGCGCTGGGAGGGAAGCCGGCGGACGAACTCGTCGGTCGCGAAGTCGTCGGTCGAGCCGCCACCGGTGACGATCACCGGCAGCGCGCAGGCCATCGCCTCCAGCACGGGGAGTCCGAAGCCCTCGCCGCGGTAGGGATGCACGAGGCAGTGGCACGCGGTGTAGAGGCCGGCCATCTCGGCGCCGGACAGCTCGATGTCGAGATGGAGGATCTCCGGGGCCGCGGGATCGGCCTGCGCGGCGCGGATGCGGTCGGTGAGGGTCTGCCCGGCGTACACCGAGCCGCCGCCGAAATCCTTGATCACGAGGCAGACGTCGTCCGAGCGGCGGAAGGTCCGGAGGTAGGTGTCCAGGAGCAGGTCGGCGCCCTTGCGTCCGATGGTGCCGCCGACGAAGAGGAAGCGGAACGACTTGGAGGTCTTGAGCGCGAACGGCGCGGCCTCCGGACGGTGCAGGGCGGGATCGATGCCCAGCGGGAGGATCCGGAGCTTGGAGTCCGGCACGCCGGCCGCGATGTAGAGGTCGCGGACGTACCGGGTGTAGCACCAGAGCTGGTCCACGCCGGCGGCGGCCTTGGCCCAATCTGCCGGGATGGAGCCGAATTCCCAGGGCTGCATCTGGATCCAGGCGCCCTGGGCCGGGGCGTCCCAACGGGGCGGCCATTCGTGGCGGAGGACGACCTCGGTCGAGCCCGGGGCGCGGCCTTGGACGTCGCGGGCGAACCGGGCGAGTTCCGGCGGAAGCGAGCGCAGGGGCGGGGTCTTCCCGGAAACCGGCGTCGAGCGAACGCCGCCGCAGCGGGCGAGGGCCGTGTGCAGCTCGCGGTTCACGTGGGACAGCGAACCGAAGTCGAGGAAGGAGCCTTCGATCGCGAGGTTGACCGCCTTGCCGGGATTCGCCGGGGCGGAGCGATGGAGTTCGACCACCGGGGCGGGCCGAAGCGTCGGCGTGACCAGGCGGCGTTCGATCTCCTGCAGGCGGTGGAGGACGATCTCGGCCACGGCCTCGCGGCTGTAGTGGGTGGCCATGTGGACGCGGGCCGCGCGGCCCTTGGCCATGGCTTCGTCGCGGTGGGTGAAGACGTGGCGCAGGAGCGTGCGGAGATGCGGCTCGGACGGGTTGGCCCAACGGTGGCCCTTGTAGTGCCACAGCTCGGGCTCCAGTCCGCGGGCTTCGACGATCTCGTAGTCGAGCAGGTAGCCGGTCTGCTCGGACATGAACTCGGTGTTCGCGCTCCAGTTGGTCGCGATCACCGGCCGTTCCATCAGCATGGCCTCGTGTTGGGGACGTCCCCAGCCTTCGCCGCGGCTCGGCGCGAGGTAGCAGTCGCACGCGAGGTAAAGTGAGGGAAGCTGCTCGTTGGGCACCTGCTCGGCGATGAGCTCGATGCGGGGCAGCGCCTTGTCGCCGAGTCCGAGGGTGGCGGCGAACTCGCGGATGCGCTTCCAGATGGCCTCGGCGGGATCGCCGTCGGGCTTGGAGAAGAGGTAGGTGCGGAGCCAGAGGCAGACGTCGTCGGCCGCGGAAAACTCGCGCAGGTAGGCGGCGAGCATCACGTCCCAGCCCTTCCGCGAGGACCACTCGAAGATGGAGAGGAAGTTGTAGCCGGCCGGGTTCGCCAGCGGATAGGCGGTGTGGAGGGCCGGGTCGAAGAAGTGGGAGTCCACCGCGCCGGGGACGACGACGAGCTTGGAGCGTTCGACGCCGCTGTTGGCGAAGGTTTCCACGTTGAACTGCGACGGGACCCAGACCTCGTCCATGCGGTTGCAGGCGGCCACCCACTCGGGGGCGATCCGGTCGGTCTCGAACATCGTGCGTCCGACGCTGCAGTGCGCGTTCTGCAGGCGAACGAAGCCGCCGGCCGGGTTGTGCGAGATCACGATCCCCTCGTTCAGGGACTCGAACCGGTCGTGCATCCGGAACAGCGATTCCCGTTCGGCCGGCGGGAGGCCCGCGATGAACTTCTCGGAGCGGACCACCGTGTGGTGCTTGATCCCGAGGTCGATGCGCTTCTCCAGCGGCAGGACGAAGTTGATGGCCTCGCTGGCGTAGCCGGAGGGGTTGAAGATCGGCGCGGCCCAGCGGACCGGCATCCCGAGTTCGACGTCACGGCGACGGATCTGCAGCCCGACGGCGGTCATGACCAGCGTGTAGCGGCCGTCGTCGTGGGTTGTGGTGCTGTGCCGGTTGAACTTCGGGCGGAAGCCGGCGGCACGCAGGCGCGCGGCGAAGTCGACGTCCTCGCCCTGGTAGAAGCCGCGGCCGTCGTCCCACTTCACCCGGTCGGCGACGTGGGCCTTGAGCAGGATCAGGCCGCCGGTGACGTACACGTGGTCGTCATCCTCATTGTAGTCGAGGAGCACGTGTCCGCGGGGGCCGCCGTGCGTGGCCCAGTCCCAGAACCGGGTGCCGTCGGGATTCAGGATGCGGACCGCGAGCACCTCCCAGTCGTCGCCGAACCGTTGGAGGCCGGCGTGGAAGTCGGCGTGGAAGACGAAGTCGTCGTCGACCACGACGAGGTGGTCGTACTTGGCCGCGGCGGTGAGCACGTTGCGCATCTCGCCGAGGCGGCCGTTGCGGGCGGCGTCGACGGCCGGGGCCGTGCCGACGCCTTCGGGCAAGTCCGCGGGCGGCTCGCCGCCGACGAGGATCTCGAACGCCGGGATCCCGAGGGCGCGGATCGACTCGATCTCCCGGAGCAGCTTCGCGGGCCGCTTGCCGTTGGTGATGATGAGGAAGGACCAACCGGTAAGGCGTTCCTTCGAAGGGGCCGTCTCCGCAGCCGGCTGCGGCGCGGGGGCGGGCCGCGGGGTGCCGGAGTCGACCGGTGTCGCGTGGGCGATCCCGAGGGCGTCCTGGAGCTGGTTCACGATGGCTTCGAGATCGGGATGGGCGGGACCGGCGGA
>JAIXUV010000049.1 GCA_027483345.1 Verrucomicrobiales bacterium
GCAACGGAAAGGTCGACCGGCTCGTACACGTGCCAAGTGGCCTTCGGGTACTTCTCGGCGACGAGCGCCTGGAGGCGCGCACGGGAGGGCGAGGAGGAGCGTCCTGCGAGGAACGCGAGACCGGCACCCTGGCCATCGGCAGCCGCCTTGGCGATCGCGGCCAGACCATCGCGGACGGCCTCGATCTTGGCGTCGTTGCCCGTTTGAGTGTGACGGTGGGCGCGATCCGGATCGTAGAGGTCGAGCAGCGCGGCCTGGGCGAAGGCGTCGGTGCCGCCGTTGCCGCCGGGGATGAGGGAATTGCCCTCGATTTTGGTCGGGCGGCCGTCGCTGGACTTCACCACCAGCGGGATGGCGGATCCGCGGATCGGGAGCGAGGTCGCAAAGTGCTGGGCACGTCCGTGGACGTAGCCTTCAGGCTGCTTGGCGAACGGGGTGAGCTGTTCCTCGGGACGCCGGCAACCGGCGCCGACGCCGCCCAATCCGCCCAGCAGGAAGCTGGCGGACATGAGCTTCATCCAGTCGCGTCGGGACTCGCCGTCCGGAGCGATGCTCGCGCCGGCGGGGAACTCGCGCTCCATCCATTCGCGGACCTCCGGGCGGTCGGCCAACTGGTCGAGGGACCGCCAGTACTTCGGGCCGGTTTCCGGCTCGTTGCAGATCGGGGGAATCGTCTTCATCAGCGATGGCAGGTGGAGCAGCTGATACCGGGCTGGACCTTCCAGTCATGGACGGCCTTCTTGCCGTCGAACTCGCCGCTCCAGTCGAGCTGGGTCACCAGTTCGTTGGGCCGGATGTGCTTCTCAGGTTGGCGATGGCATTCCAGGCAGAATCCCATCGAAAGCGGCTTGTCATGGTGCACCTCGTCCATCTTCTGGACCTCGCCATGGCACTTCACACAGGAAATGCCGCGGTTCACGTGCACCGAGTGGTTGAAATAGACGTAGTCCGGCGTCTTGTGGATCTGGACCCACGGGATGGGCTTGCCGGTGGCATAGGACTCGCGGACCAACGACAGCTTCGGGGAATCCTTGGCCACCATGGAATGGCAGCGCATGCAGGTCTCCGAGGAGGGGATGTTGGAGAACCACGACTTGTCGACGTCGCTATGGCAATAGCGGCAATCGAGCCCCAGCTGGCCGGCATGGATGGCGTGGGAGAACGCCACCGGCTGCTTGGGTTGGTATCCCACCCGCGTGTACTTCGGGGTGAAATAGTACGTGATCCCGGCGAGGATCGTCGGGACCAGCACGGCGGCCGCGACCCCCACCATGGCGGGGAGCTTGTTCGTCCACTTCGGGAAAATGTCCGACATCAGTCCGCTTTCTCGAGCCCAGACAGGAAGGCGATCCTATCGCCCTCCACACTTCCCGGCTCTGGATTAGATTTCCTGTTCACCGCTAAACTGGTTGCAACCCATCGCTCGACGCAAGCGCACAGGCGCCGGCCGGCAATTGAATTCCAAGCCCTGATCCGTCGAATCAGCATTCCGACCCGCATCGGACCCGGGAACTCATCGGTCGCAACCGAGACGGGATTGAATCATTCCATTCTCCTCCGGTGCAAGCCCCCGCTAAGGAAGCGCAACCGGGCATCAATCCCGCGAATGCGACGGGTTAGGCGGATGCGTGGACGCCTTCAGGGATCCCGCGGTCCAGGATCGAAGCCATGGCGTGGCCCATCGCGGACAGGGAATAGGGCTTGTGAAGCAGGCCCGCGAAGCCGGCCTCCCGGGCCCCGAGGTCGGTGAGATTGCCACTGTAGCCGCTGCTCAGGAGCACCGGAAGCACCGGATGGGTCTTCCGGATCTCGGCCAGGAGGGCGATTCCGTTCATCCCAGGCATGGTGAGATCGCTGACGACGGCATCGAACGGGGGTTCCGACTCCAGGATCAGCCCGGCGACCTTGAGGGGATCCGTGCAGCTGATGGCCTGATAGCCGAGACATTCCAGGAACCGCACCGCCACAAGGGCCACGGAAGGTTCGTCATCCACCACCAGCACCCGCTCCCCCCGGCCCGAGATCGGATGATCGAGCGCGGATTTCACGGACTCGGAGTCACGGCTGGCAGGCAGGAGGATGCGAAAGGTCGTTCCCACCCCGGGCTCGCTGGCGACCTCGATCCCACCCTGATGCTCCCGGACCGTTCCCTGAACCATGGCCAGGCCAAGCCCGGTTCCCTTCCCGGCGGGTTTCGTGGTGAAGAACGGCTCGAAGATCCGCTCCAACACCGACCGTTCCATCCCGACACCCGTGTCCTCGATGCTCAACTGGACGTAGGCCCCGGGAGAGACCTTCCAGCCTGCGGCCGCCTCGGAATCGAGGGTTCGCGCCTTCAGGCCCACACGGAGTTGTCCACCTTCGGCTTCCATGGCGTGCAGTGCGTTGGTGCAGAGATTCAGGATGATCTGATGGATCTGGGTCACGTCGGCCAAGACCGGTGGCAACGACGCCTCGTAGTCCGTCCTCACGACAACCCCTAGGGGCAAGGTCGGTCGGAGTAGATCCAACAGTTCTCCGATCGCCTCCGGAAGGTCGATGGGCACTCGACGCCCCTCTTCCCTCCGAACGAAGGTCATCATCCGGGCGACCAGATCGCCGGCCCTTGAGGTGGGAGCCCGCACTGCTGCGAGGTGGGCCCGCGCCGGTGAGCCCTCGGGCAGCGATCGCTCGGCGATCTCGAGGTTGCCGAGGATCGCCGTGAGTAGGTTGTTGAAGTCATGGGCGATTCCGCCGGCGAGCGTTCCCAACGCCTCCAGCCGGCCGGCCTGACGCAACTGCGCCTCCAACCGGCGACGGTCCTCCTCGGCCTTCAACCGCTCCGAGAGGTCCGAGAAGAGCACCGC
>JAIXUV010000218.1 GCA_027483345.1 Verrucomicrobiales bacterium
ATGCTGCCCAAGCCGGGGACCTTGCGCTCATTCTGCGACTCCTGCTTCTGGATGATGCCGCCGATGACGTGGGTTTGGCCCGAGCGGGCGACGAGGTGGGTCTTGAAGTTGCGGGTGTCGAGGATCGCGCCTCCGAAGAGGGTCTGCCCGGGCTGGATGGTCGAGGATTCGGCGCGGATCTGGAGGTTCACGTCGCCGTCCTTGTTGAGGTGGGGGACGACCTCGAGGATCACGCCGACGTCCTTGTAGGAGAAGGTCTGGTTGAGGGAGCCGACCTGGGTGTTCTGGCTGTCCTTGATGAAGGGCACCTGGGAGCCGACGAAGAGCTTGGCGGTCTCGTTGTCGCCGACGGTGATCTTGGGTTCGGCGAGGACGGAGGCGCCGACGTTCTGGCGGAGGAACTGGATGAGGAAATCCATGCCGATGCGGCTGTCGACGACGCCGGACTGCAGCGAGGCCAGCGCCTGTGCGACCGCGCCGCCGGTCGGGGTGTTGACGGTGGTCATGCCGCCGAAGCCCTTGGTGTATTGTCCCTTGGTCCCGATGAGGAACGAGTTGTCGTAGTCCTCGGTGGTGTAGACACGGGAACCGTCCGGCGACCAGCGGACGCCGAGGCGGTCGAGGAAGTTCGAGGAGACCTCGACGATGCGCGCCTCGATCATCACCTGGGGGGTCGGGGCGTCGAGGTCGTCGATCAGGCGGAGGACCTGTGGGAGCAGGTGGACATTGGCGGAGAGGAGCAGGGAGTTGCTGCGGTGGTCGGGAACGACGCGGACGCGGCCGACGAGATCGCTGACCTGACGGAGCCCGGCCTTGGTGTCGGAACCGCGTGTGTTGTCCGGGGCGCCGCCGAGCCAGGGGAAATAGCCGTCCTCCTGGTTCTCCCTCTCCAATTCGAACGAGCGGTCGGTGGTGGGACCGTTGGGGTTCTGGTTCTGGTTCGGCTGGGGCTGGTTCTGCGGCTGGTTCTGGTTGTTCTGCCGGATCGGAGGCGAACCGTTCTTGGCGAACAGCACGTTCAGGCTGTTGGCGACGGTGGAGGCCTTGCCGTGCTTCAGGACCACCCGGAGCGTGCCCTCGCCCGCCTGGGATGGGGCGTCGAGCTTCTTGAGCACCTCCTCGACCGCGCCGAGCGCCTCCTTGGAGTTGGAGGTGATGATGATGCTGTTCGAGTAGGGCTCCGAGGTGATGCGGACCTTGCCGTAGAGGCGCCCGACGTTGCGGTCCGCGGTCTGCGGCGGCTCCTCGTCGTAGTACCAATAGGGCCGCTGCTGCTGGGACTTCTTGAGGAACAGCTCGTTGAGGACGTCCTCGACGTCCACGGCCGAAACGTACTTCAGCGCGTAGATCTTCGGCGCCAGCGACTCGCCCTCCACGGCCTCGTCGAGGAACTCGATCATCTTCTGGATGCTGGGAAGCTCCGCCTGCGGGGCCTGGACGACCACGGAGTTGCGTCTGCGGTCGGCGACGACGGTGGCCTTCCGGGACTTGGAACCGCCGGAACCGGAGGGGTCGCCGAAGAAGACGTAGGACGGGAAGCGGCTCCCGTCCTGGGCGTTGAGCAGGTCCTTGATCTGCTTGGCGACATCCTCGGCGTCGGCGTTCTTGAGGGAGAAGGTGGTGAGCGTCTTCGAGGAGGCGTCGTCGGTGTCGAGAGCGCGCACGATGCGTTCGACCGCCTGGTAGTTGGCCTCGCTGGAGAGGATGATGAGGGAGTTGGAGCGGTCGTTGGCGGAGACCTCGACGGAGTCGCCTCCCTTGGTGCCGAGCTTCGCGTAGAGCGGCGTCAGTTCCTTGGCGAGGTCCTGAGCGTTGACGTGGCGGACCGGGAGCACGCGGACGGAGCGGTCGCCGAGGTTGTCGGTGTCGAGGGCCGTGATCAGGTCGCCGGCGAGGTTCAGCCCCTCGTTGTAGTCGGTGACGATGAGCTGGTTGCCTCGGTCGTTGATGTCGAGGCGGGCCCTGTCGGAGAGGACCGGCTTGATCTTCTCCTGCATCTCGGTGGCGGAGACGTGGCGGAGGTTGAAGATCTTGACCAGGCGCTGGCGGCCGGCGGGGACGGAGTTGGTGGAGTTGACCAGCTCGGGCTCCATCTTGGGCTCCCGGCCCTCTGGGACGATGAGGATGGAGTTTGAGGATTCGATGGCGGTGAAGCCCTCCATGGAGAGGGCGCGGTAGACGAGGGCGATGGCCTCACGCTGTCCGAGCCGGGTGCCGCCGATGATGGTGAGCTGACACTGGGCCTGGGGATGCTTGAGCACCGACTTGCCGGTCGTCTGGGACAGCCATTGGACGACAATGTCGATGTTGGCGCCCTGGAAGCTGAGCTGGATGCCGTTGGTCGAGGCCGGGTTGTTGGTGGAGCCGGGGCCGGGCGGCGGCTCAAGGGCCGGTGAACCCGGCGGCACCGGGGGTGGAACCGGGGCCTGGGCGGCGGAACGGAGTGCGCCGCCGGCGGCGAGGGACAGGGCGACGAGCAGGGCTCGGATGAAGGTCAGTCGGTCGCGGTTCATGGCTGGTTGGTGGACTTGGGGAGCAGGCTTTCGCCGCCGGCGCCGCCGAAGATGGTGAGTTCCTTGTTGGTGCCGGCCTCGTTCACGAGGACCCGGTTGATTCCGATGCGGACCAGGCGGACGCCGCCGAGTTCGCCGCCTTCGGCGACCATGCCGGACATGCCGGAGGTGGTCCTGATGAAGGCGTTGGTGCCGGCGATGCCCATCAGGGCCATGGGAATGGGACGTGGTGCCGGGCCGAGCAGCTCGCCCTGGATGACCTTGTCCAGGCGTGCCTGGATCAACGGGTCGAGCGGCTTGCCGTCCGCCCCACGACCACGACCGGGTCCGCCGGGGAACGGGAATCCGGGCGGCATCCCGGGGAACGGGCCGCCGGCAATCTGTGGCGCCGCGCTGGGACGCTTCGGGGGAGTGTTCGAGGCCGCGGACGGCGAGGCCACGGCCTGGGTACCGGACGACTTGGCAGGCCGGTTGGTTCCCGCGGGCAGCACCGAGGCGGAAAGGTTGGAGGAAATCGCGTTCGAGCCGACCGAAGGCGTCGCCGCGTTGGTGGCCCCAGCGGAGGCCGGCTTCGGGGCGGGGGCCTGCACCGGTGGGATGGGTGACGCGTCCGCCGGCGTGTTGGTGGCCGCGGAGGAATCGGCCAGCGTCGGCAGCGCCGGGATGCGAAGGGCGGCGAGCGGGCTGGGACGGAAAAGGGCGAGCGCCAGCCGAAGGACGAGAGCCCCGAGGAGGACCCAGGTGGCGCCGCGCAGGAGCCGGAGGAGGCGGTCAGGCACGGGGCACCTCCCGGGGCTTCCATTGGTCGAAGTCGAGCACGACCACGTTCAGCAGGAGCTTGAGCTGTCCGGGGCCGCGTGGATTGGCGGTGCATTGGACCGAATCGACGAGTACCGGGACGCCTAGGGACTGGATCCGTGCGAGGAAACCGAGCACCGCCTGCGTGGGGCCGCCGGCGTCGAACTGGATGGAGCCAAGCTCCCGTTCGCCGGAGCGGTTCACGGACTCGCGTACCGAGCTGACCTGGAGTCCTTGGGACTGCGCGACCCGTTGCAGCGCGGCGCTGGCCTCCCCGACCACCGTGTTCGTCCGTAGGGTCCCGGGATCGACCTGGAGGCGGTCCATCAGTCGCGTGAGCCGTTCGACGCGGAGTTGGTAGCGTTCGACGTCCGCCCGCAGGGCCGTGGCGCGCTCGCGCAGACGTGCGTGGTCGCGGCGCACCGAGTCCGCCGCCTGGAACCACTTCAGTCCGAAGAACGCGAGCAGGTAGAGCGCGAGTCCGATGGAACCGAGCCGCAGGGTGCGGCGTTCGGATGGGGTGAGCGTCTTCATGAACGGGAGGGGTTCGTGGGCATGGAGGCGGGCCGGTTGGCGGGACCGTTGGTGCCGGAAGGGGCGTTGGTGGCCGGGGGCGGAGGCGGCTCGGGCCCGAGGCGGAGCGCCTCCCGTTCCGACGCGGGCTTCCACTGGGCCGAGATGCGGAAGTTCGCGCGGCCGCCGCCCGGCTGCGGCATGGACTGTTCCTCGACGACGACGCCGGAGAAGAACCGGGACTCGATCAGACGGTCCCGGAACTCGCCGACCTGCTGCGGTTGCTGGACGTAGCCGTTGAGGCTGACCTCGCCCCGCCGGTTCATGGTGAAGCCGTCCAGCTTCGTTCCCTGTGGGGCGGACTTCGAGATCACGTAGGTCGCGTCGAAGTAGGGCGGCTGGCTGTCGGCGATGTGCTGCAGGAAGTCCAGGCGACGGTCGATCTCGGGCAGGCGGCCCAGGTCCTTGCCGAGTCCCGACAGCTGCCGCTGGAGGCGGGGACGCTGGATCAGCGCCTCGACCCAGGGAAAAAGCAGGATGGCTCCGGCCAGCACGGCGGCCCGCACCAGCCAAGGACGGGCCTCGGCGGGGATCCGGCGTTTCGAGTCGGCCATCGCGGGACCGGCCTCTGCATCCACCGCGAAACGCAGCGGAAGCGGCTCTCCCGTCCAGGCGGACAGTGGGACGGCCCATTCGAAATTCCCCGGTTCCGCGGAACGGAATTCCACACGGCCGCGCTCGGGGATGCGACCGGCCAAAGCCTCCAACCCGGCCAGGTCGAGTTCGGCCGCCAACGAGATCCGCGTGCCGGATGGCAGCTCCGCCACCGCGGTGCCGAGGACTTCCGCGGCGGCAGCCGGATTGTCGATGCCGGCGGGCATAGTCCGGACGCGGACCAACTGCCCGTCTTCCCAGAGGCTCATGTCGGTGCCGCGCCGCCCGACATCCAGCCGGCAGCCGGTGAAGCCGACGAGGCCGGCTCCATGCCGGATCCTCGAGGAGAGGGTGAAGGCCGTCGCAAGCCCGGCTTCCGACGCCGCGTCGGCGATGGGCTGGACCGTGGCGCGACGGATGGCGGCGACGTGGACCGTTTGCAGTTCCGTGCCGCTTCGGGTTCCTGACGCCGCGCCTGTGGAGGCCGGCTCGACGACGCCCCAAGCCAGCTCCTCAGGCGGCACCGGGAACGAGGCTTCGACCTGGAGTTGCAGCAGCCGTCGGAACTCGGCCCCGGCGGAAGCCGGAACCCGCAACGCACGCACGGTCACGCCGTGCGCCGGCAGGCTGCAGCGCAGGAGCGTCTTGGGACGCCACGGCGAGGCGGGTGCCACTTCCTTGAGCGCGGCGACGAGGGCGGCCCGTTCGGCGGCGCCGGGAACGGCGAGGGGATCGCACGGCCACGGGACTTCCCGCCGCAACGGCCCGGCGACGAGGGTCAGAACGCCATCCCGCAGGGCGGCGTCGACGTGGGAATTGGCGAAGAGGGTGGGCATGTTCAGAGGTCGTCCTCGCGGTGGGAAAGGGTCGTGCAGCGGGTGAGGTCGAGCCGCACCACCTCCTCGACGCGGACACGGGTGTCGCGGTCCGGGACGGTCCCTTCGGCGAGGATCCGCCATGTGTCGGAGTCGGCGGTCAGGCGGCCAAGGATCGGTCGCAGCCGGTCGACCGTCATTCCGGGCGCCCGGAGCAACGCCACCGGATGGGAGAATCCGCCGACGCTCTGGCGGTGCGCGACGAGGGACTGCGCCGCCGTCAGGTCGACGCCTTCGAGGCAGGCAAGCACCTCGGCCGGCGCGGTGTTGATGTTGATCCGGCCCTGGGCGTTCTCGTTGTCGCCGGTGCTGAGCAGGTCGGCCACGTCGATGAGGAGATCCTGAGAGACGAGGCGCGGACCGCCGCCGCCGCCCGGATTGAAGACGTCCGGCAATCCCGGAGTGGGTGAACGGCCGCCAGGATTCCCGGGACCTCCGGAAGGCGGCGCGGGGGTCAGCTCGAGAAGGTCCAGAAGGCTCCGGAACTCCTCGCGTCCACGGCGTGCCACGATGGCGCGGGCGATGTCCTGGTTGAAGCCGCGGACGTTGGCCAGGGAACGTTCGTCGGCCGTGCGGAGATCGACCCTCGCCTCACCGGCGGCGTTGAGGCTCGGGGAGTTGGCGCCGAGTCCCAGGAGGACGTTCCAGCCGGGCTGGCCCGCCATGCCGGACATCCGTTCGCGGGTGATTCCCCGGACCATCATCAGCTCGCGCAGGGTCTGGAAGGGC
>JAIXUV010000242.1 GCA_027483345.1 Verrucomicrobiales bacterium
CTGCACCGCGCCGCCGTAGAGCAGGAGCTTCTCGGTCAGCGTGGTCTTGCCCGCGTCGGGATGGGAGATGATGGCAAACGTCCGCCGTCGCCGGATTTCTTCCTGCAAAGTCACGAGGCGGGCAGCCTAGTCCGGCCCACGGGGGAGGGGAATTCCCAAAAGGGCCGCCGTCCCCTGAAGGGAGCCGCAGGACAGGGCGTTCCCGGCGTCGCGAGGACCAGCGGAATCAACCCTGCGTCGGGACGGTGGCCTGTCGAAGGAACAGCGTCTGGGTCGGGTAGGCGAATTCGAGGCGCTCGGCGTCGAAGCGTTCCTTCACCTGGAGGTTCAGTTCCTCCAGCGTGGACGTGAAGAGGTTCCAGTCGGTCGTGTTGACCACGAGGACCACCTCGATGTTGAGGCTGGAGGCGTCGTAGCGGTTGAAGGTGACCGCCACTTCCTTGGCGAGGGGATGGGACGAGAAGATCTGACGGAGGAGCGCCGTCGCCCGCTTCATCCCGGCGGCGGTGGTGTCGTAGGTCAGCCCGTAGTTCAGGACCGTCCGGATCGTGGGCCGGGCCGTGATGTTGGTGACCGTGTTGTTGCCGACCGACTTGTTGGGGACGGTGATGAGGAAGCCGTCGACCGTCCGGATGCGGGTGGCGCGGAGGCCCATCTCCTCGACGACGCCGTCCACGCCGGCGAGCTGGATCCGGTCGCCGACCTTGAACGGCTTGTCGACGAAGACCGCGACGGTGCCGAAGAGGTTGGACACGGTGTCCTGTGCCGCGAGGCCGAGCGCGAGGCCGAGCACGGACACGGAACCGAGCAGGGCCGTGATGTTCACGCCCACATTGCTCAGGAGAGTCAGCACCGCGACGGTGACGAGGACCGCCTTGGTCAGCTTGCCGACGAGCAGGAGGAACTGGTCGTTGAAGGCCTTGTCGCCGGACGGACGGGGCTGTTCGCTCCAGAAGCCGATGACGAAGTCGATGACCCTGAGGCAGACCACGATCAGGGCGATGGCCAGTGCGATGAGGGCCAGCTTGGAGAGCGCCCCTTCCAGCCATTCGGGCCAGTCGAAGACCTGGAGGCCGATGTGGAAGAGCACGACGAAGGTCACCATCTTCACGGGGCCGTCCGCGAGGGCGACGAGCACGTCATCCCAACGGGTCGGTGTCTTCTCGGCCCAGGCCTTGAGGCGGCCCTTGATCAGCCAGTCGAGGAACCGGGAGGCGTAGAAGGCGAGGAGGATGTAGATCAGCGACGCCAGGTACTCCCACCTGGGAACTCCCAGGAGCGGCTGCTGCAGGACCGAGACTCCGTCGAGTCCAAAGGACAGCTCGGAGCGGTGGGTCTCGATGAAGTCGCGGCTGACCAGCTGCTGGGCGAGTTCCGTGGCCTGGGTCGCGGCCCGGACGACGTTGGTGCCCGCGACCGGTGCGGCGGGTGCGTCGGCGGCGAGGGCTCCCGACCAGATGCACCAGACCAGCATCGAGGCGAACCCGGCGGTCCAGGCGAACAGGGCGTGTTGGGGACGAATGCGCAGTCTCATCGGCGGCCGGGAAATAAGTCAGGAAGGGCAGCGGGCGCAAGGGTCCGATGGCCGGTGGTGGTTGTTCGAACAGCTCAATGAGCGGCCAGGGCCGCACCGTCCCATCCGCCTCCCAGCGCCTTCACCAACTGCACGGTCGCGACGCGGCGTTGGCCTTGGATCCGCGCGCTCTCCCGTCGGACGGCCAGCGCGGTGCGGTCGGCGTCGATGACCTCCAGTTGGCTGGAGGCCCCCGCGTCGTGGCGTGCCCGGGCCAGTTCCACGGCACGTCCCGCGGCCTTGTCCGCGGCCTCGGCCGCGACGGCCTGGTCGTGGAGGGATTTCAGGCCGGACAAGTTCTCCTGCACCTCGGCGAAGGCGACGAGGACCTGTTGGCGGTAGGCGCTGACCGCCTCGTCGTAGCCGGCCCGCGCGCGGGTGAGGTCGCTCCGGTTCCGGCCGCCCTGGAAGAGCGGCAGCGTGAGGGTCGGTCCGATCGCCCAAGTCCTGCTGTCCCACTTGAACAGGGTGTCCATGTCGGCGCTCAGCACCCCACCCGAGCCGGTCAGCCGGAGGGAAGGGAAGAAAGACGCCTTGGCGATGCCGATGCGGCTGTTCGCCGCGGCAAGCCGCCGCTCGGCGCGGGCGACGTCGGGGCGTCGCTCGAGCAGGTCCGAGGGCAGGCCTGCGGGAACGGCCGGAACCTCCGGGTGGTAGTGGCCCGAGTCCGCGATGTGGAATCCCGGTGCCGGCACGCCGACCAGGACCGCGATGGCGGTTTCCAGCGAAGCGCGCGAGCGGTCGAGTCCGGCCAGTTCCACCTCCGCGGAGGCCCGTTCCGTCTCCGCCCGTGCCAGGTCGAGCTCCGTGGCGGAACCGGCGTCGAGCCGTGACCGGACGATGGCCAGGGCCTCGGTGCGCAGACGGAGCGTGTCGCGGACGATCCCCCGCTGGTTGTCGGTGCTGCGCAGGGTGAAGTAGGTCTGGGCGAGTTCCGACTGCACGGAGAGCAGCACGTTGGCGAAGTCCGCCACCCCCGCCTGCGCCTCCGACCGGGCTCCCTCGAAGGAGCGGCGGACGCGTCCCCAGAGGTCGATCTCGTAGCTGAGGTCCACGGGCACGCGCAGGGTGTTGAACGACGGCGAGCCGAAGTTGGGGAACTGGTTCGGTGAAAGCCGTTCGCGCCGCCAGGAGGGATCGAAGCTCAATGCCGGGAAGAACTCGCTGCGGGCGAGCCGGGCGTAGGCGCGGGCCTGGTCGATGCGCGCCAGCGCCCCGAGGACTTGCTGGTTGTTGGTGTTGGCGGCCGCCATGAGGCGGTCCAACTCGGCATCGGCAAACAGCGTCCACCAGGCGCCCTTGGGCAGCGTGTCCTTCGGTTCGCCCGCCTTCCAGGAACCGGTGTTCTCGAAGGCGGCTGGAACGGAGTTGGTCGGACGCCGGTAGTCGGGTCCGACGGTGAGCGAGCCGGCCTCGGCGCGGTCGGGGAAGCCGGCAAGCAGCAGGGCCAGGGTCGTCGCGGCGGCGACGGCCTTGGTAGCGGGACCGACCGGTGCCGATTTGCGTTGGAGCCGGGCGGTCATCTTCATGATCACCACGTAGAAGACCGGCGTCAGGAAGAGCCCGAAGAAGGTCACGCCGATCATGCCGGCGAACACGGCCACGCCCATCGCTTGGCGCATCTCCGATCCGGCACCAGTGGAGACCACCAGCGGATAGACGCCGGCGATGAAGGCGATGGAGGTCATCAGGATCGGGCGCAGGCGGAGCTTGCAGGCCTCGAGGGCGGCCTCGACCGGTCCGAGTCCCTCGTGCTGCTTCTCGCGGGCGAACTCGACGATCAGGATCGCGTTCTTGCAGGCGAGTCCCACGAGAACGATCAGGCCGATCTGGGTGAAGATGTTGTTGTCCGAACCCTTGAGCAGCACGCCGACCATGGCGCTGAGCAGGGTCATCGGGACGATGAGGATGATCGCCAGGGGAAGGCTGAGGCTTTCGTACTGCGCGGCGAGGACGAGAAACACGAGCAGGATGCAGAGCGGGAAGATGTAGGCTGCGGTGTTGCCGGCGATCCGCTGCTGGTAGGTGAGCTCGGTCCATTCGTAGGCCATGCCCGGGGGCAGGGACTTGCGGACGAGGTCCTCGATGAACTGTTCGGCCTGGCCGGAGCTGAATCCCGGGGCCGGCGCGCCGTTGATCTCGGCGGCGGGGTAGCCGTTGTAGCGCATGACCCGGTCGGGACCGAACGAGTCGCGGACCTTCACCAGCGTGCCGAGCGGGACCATCCGGCCCTGTTCGTTGCGGACGCGCAGGCGGCTGATGTCGTCGGCTCCGTCGCGGAACGGGGCGTCCGCTTGGGCCACGACCTGGAAGGTGCGGCCGAAGCGGTTGAAGTCGTTCACGTACAGCGAGCCGAGGTAGATCTGCATCGTCTCGAACAGCGACCCGAGCGGCACGCCGAGCGACTTGGCCTTCACGCGGTCCACGTCGAGGTCGATCTGGGGGACGTTGATCTGGTAGGTGGAATAGACGCCCTGAAGGACGTTGGTCTGGTAGGCTTGGCCGATGGCGCCCCAGGTCGCTCCGAAGAGCGCCTCGGGTCCGAGGTTGGCGCGGTCCTCGACGAACAGCTTGAAGCCGCCGCCGGTGCTGAGGCCGTTCACGGCCGGCGCGCCGATCACGATCATCCGCGCCTCCTGGATCTCGGCGAGGGCCTGGTAGAGCTTGCCGATGATGGCGTCGGCGCTCTTGTCGGGCGTCGTGCGCTTCTCGAAGTCGTCGAGCGTGATAAACGCGATGCCGGAGTTGGGGCTGGCGGTGAAGCCGTTGGGCGAAAGGCCGGGGAAGGCCACCGAGGCGGCCACCCCGGGCACCTTCAGCGCGAGGTCGCTCATGCGGCGGATCACGGCGTCGGTGCGGTCGAGCGACGCGGCGTCGGGCAGCTGGGCCACGCAGATGAGGAACTGCTTGTCCTGGTTCGGGATGAAGCCCGCGGGAACCGCCTGGAAGACGCGTCCGGTGAGGACGACGAGCCCGGCGTAGACGAAGAGCGCCACGGCGCTGACGCGGATGACGCGGGCGACGGCGGCCGAATAGCGGCGCGAGGCCCAGTCGAAGAAGCGGTTGAACGGACGGAAGAACCAGCCGAACACGGCGTCTAGCACGCGCGTGGGGGCGTCCTTCGGGGCGTGGTGGTCGCGGAGCAGCAGCGCGGACAGCGCGGGGGAAAGCGTCAGGGAGTTGAAGGCCGAGATCACCGTCGAGATGGCGATGGTGATGGCGAACTGCTTGTAGAACATGCCGCTGAGGCCGGAGATGAAGGCGGTCGGGATGAACACCGCGCAGAGCACCAGGGCCGTCGCCACGATCGGGCCGGTCACCTCGTTCATCGCCTTCCGAGTGGCGTCGACGGGTGAGAGGCCGAGGGCGATGTTCCGCTCGACGTTCTCCACCACCACGATGGCGTCGTCGACGACGATGCCGATGGCCAGCACCAGGCCGAAGAGCGAGAGCGCGTTGATCGTGAACCCGAGCCACGCCATCACCGCGAAGGTGCCGACCAGCGAGACCGGCACCGCCGCCAGCGGGATGATCGAGGCGCGCCAGGTCTGGAGGAACACCAACACCACGACCACCACCAGGGCGATCGCCTCGAACAGCGTGTGGATCACGGCGTCGATCGACTTGTCCACGAAGACCGTCGGATCGTAGACGACGGCGTAGTCCAGTCCGGCCGGGAAGTTGCGCTTGAGCGTCTCCATGGCCTCGCGGACGTCGCGGGAGAGCTTGAGGGCGTTGCTGCCGGGCTGCTGGAAGACGGGGATGGCGACGGCGGACCGGTTGTTGAGCAGCGAGCGTAGGGCGAACTCGCCGGCGCCGAGCTCGATGCGGGCGACGTCGCGCAGCTGCACGGTTTCGCCGTGGGCACCGCGCTTCACGATGATGTCGCCGAACTCGGCCTCGGTCACGAGGCGGCCCCGGGTGTTGATCTGGAGTTCGAACGCGGCCGGGGAAGACACCGGCTGCTGGCCGATGGCGCCGGCGGCGACCTGCACGTTCTGTTCGCGGATCGCGTTCACCACGTCACCCGGCGTGAGCCCCTTCGAGGCGACCTTGTCGGGATCCAGCCACACCCGCATGGCGTAGTCGCCCGATCCGAAGATCTGCACCTGGCCGACGCCGTCGACGCGCGCCAGGACGTCCTTCACCTGGAGCGTGGCGTAGTTGCGGATGAAGATGTCGTCGTAGGAGGCGTCGGGGGAGAACAGGTGCACCACCATGGTGAGGTCCGGCGTGGATTTAATGGTGAGCACGCCGAGTCGGCGGACCTCTTCGGGCAGCTTCGGCAAGGCCTGGGAGACGCGGTTCTGGACCAGCACCTGGGCCTGGTCGATGTCGGTGCCGAGCTTGAAGGTCACCGTGAGCGTCATCACGCCGTCGCTGGTGGCCTGGGAGAAGGTGTAGAGCGAGTTCTCGACGCCGTTGAGCTGCTGTTCCAGCGGGACGGCGACGGTCTCGGAGATGGTCTTCGGATTGGCGCCGGGATAGACGGCGCGGACGACGATCTGGGGCGGGACCACCTCGGGGTACTCGCTGATCGGCAGCCGGTACATCGAGATGAGGCCGACGATGAAGATCAGGATCGAGAGGACCCCGGCGAAGATGGGTCTCTTGATGAAGAAGTGGGAGAAGTTCATGGGGGACCGGGGCGGGACGGCCTGGGATCAGCGGGCGGGGGAATTGGTGGCCTGGACCGGGGCGACCGGTTGGCCCGGGAACTGGATGCGGAGCTGGCCGTTCACCACCACCCGGTCGGTCGGGGTGAGCCCGGAGGCGACGAGGCGCTTGCCGCCGGAGAGCGGGCCGGTCGTGACGAACTTCTTCTCCACCGTGTTGGAGGCCGAGACGGTGTAGAGGAACTTGCGGCTCTGTTCGGTTCCCAGGACGTCGTCGGGAACGAACAGCGCGGCGGTCTTCGGTCCGGAGGGAAGGCTGACGCGGGCGAACAGGCCGGGGACGAAACGCTGGTCCGGATTCGCCAGGACGGCGCGCAGCACGAGGCTTCCGGTCGAGGGATCCAGTCGGTTGTCGAGCGACTCCACCGTGCCCACGTGGGGATATCCGGTCTCGTCGGCCAGACCCACCCCGACCTCGATCCGTCCCTTGGCGTCGACGGGCAGGACGCCTTCGCGGCGGAAACGGTTCAGCCGGAGCAACACCGACTCGTCGAGGTCGGCGTACACGTACACCGGGTCGACCGAGACCACGGTGGTCAAAAGGGTGGTGGCCCCGTCCACGCCGGAGACGTTGTTGCCGGGCGTGACCAGCGCGCGGCTGACGCGACCGTCGATCGGGGACCGGATCTCGGCGTACTCGACGTTGAGCCGGGCCGTCACCAACGCGGCCTCGGCCACGGCGACGGAGGCCTTCGCCTCGGACAGGCGCGTGCGACGCTGGTCGGCCTCCTCCACGGAGATGGCCTTGGTCTTCAGCATCTGCTCGGCGCGCGCGGCATCGCGGTCCGCCTGGGCAGCCCGGGTCTTCGCCGACTCCAGGTCGGCCTCGGCGCGTTGGAGGGCCGCCTGGAAGGGACGCGGATCGATCACGAACAGGACGTCCCCCTTGCGAACCGTCTGACCGGCTTGGAACCGCACCTCGGCGAGGAAGCCGGAGACGCGCGCCCGGATCTCCACCGAGTCCACGGCGTCGATCCGGCCGGTGAGGGTCTCGGTCGGGATGTACTCCCGTGATTCCGGGGCCGCGACCGTGACCGTGGCCGGTGGTGCTTCGGTGGGGGCCGATGCGGCCCCGGCGCCTTCCTTCGAACAACCGGCAAGCCCGATCAGGGCGGCGGTGATGGCGGTGGTGAACGGGGATGGCAGGGGCTTTGGACGGTTCACGGCGGAAATGTTGGAAAGGGTTTCGTGGAAGAGGGCCTCAGGCGGCGAAGGCGGAGGAATCCGCCCCCAACAGTCGTTGTTGTCGCAGATGCCAACGGCGCAGGCGCAGCAGCGTCTCCTCGAACAGGGACGGGAAGACCAACTCCGGCACCGTGGTGCTCCAGGCGAGGGCTTCCGCCTCGGCCCGTGCGTGCCGTACCAGTTCTTCGGGCAGCCCCGACCTCAAGGCAGGATCGCCCAAGGGTTGCAGCGCAAAGGCCCTCGAACGACGCGGTGACGGAACTTTCGGAAGGGAACGGAGCGGGACCATGGACTGCAGGAGATTCGAGGTGGAGAACGTTGTTAACTGACTGGTCAACATCCTATCACCCTATTTTGCTCCCGCAAGGGGACGTTGGGGGAAAACCTCGGGAAACTAACGGGCAGGGTTTTGGATCCCTGCGAGGCGGCAGACGGATTCCTCGAGGGGATCGAGGACGGAGAGGTCGTTGCGGATCCTTGCCTGTTGCAGCATCCCGATGGTGAGGGCCTGAAGGCTGGACGCGATCCCGTGCGGATCGCCGGGCGCGGCCGCCCCCGAGGCTTGGGCTTCGCGGACGGTGGACTCCAGGTAGCGCAGGTCCCGCTCGAACAGGTCCTGGCAGACATGCCGTAG
Source organism: Verrucomicrobiales bacterium (assembly GCA_027483345.1). Classification (GTDB taxonomy): domain Bacteria; phylum Verrucomicrobiota; class Verrucomicrobiia; order Limisphaerales; family UBA9464; genus SXXZ01. The sequence continues at coordinate 8,069 of JAIXUV010000242.1, forward strand.
CTTCTCGTCGATGCCGGCCATCTCGGTTCCCATGCTCGAAACCGGGCAACCGCATATCCTGCCGTACTTTGTGGCGATGTCCTGCTGGTGTTTCCGGATCAGGCGCCCCCAATCGAGGAGGCGTTGGACGGGACTGCTTTGGAGTGAGAAGACCGCGTCGTACTGGAGCTTCCATTCCTGCCAACCCGCCTCGTAGGCGGCGACCGCCAACTCGGACTTCGACGGGAAGAAGTGGTAGAAGCTGCCCTTGTTGACGCCGGCCCGTTCGCAGATCTGGTCCACGCTGACGCCCTCGAAGCTTTGGGTCCAAATGAGGTCCAATGCGGCGTCGAGCAGACGTTGTCGGGAATCGCTGGGTCGGGCCATGGTGAGGAGGAACGGAGAGACAAGTGGCCTGAATATACTGACTGGTCAAATCAATTGGCTCGAGAATACCAAGCTCCACAGATGACCTGAGCCACGGAACGATTCATTCGGAGCGAAGGCGGAACGTGCGCCTCCGTTCAGTGGAGATAGAGATCCGACATCTGACGCCAATGGCGGCGTCCGTGGGCTCGTCCTTGCCAGACGTAGAGTTGGTGGCGCATGCCCTTTGCCTCGAGCTGTTCCGCCAGCTTCCGGTTGCTGATGAGGAACGGATCACTTTCGCCGCAGGCGAGAACCACCTCCAGGTGACGCAGTCCCTCCAAATGTTCGGGCTCCCGGGCGTTGCCAAGAAACATGGTTGGCATGTGAAAGTAGACGAGGTCGTCGACGAATCCGTCCAGCAGGTCCCGAAACTCCGGAAGCCGCTCGGTGAGGTCGTAGCGCCCGCTCAGGCCGACGGCCTTGACGAAGAGTCTCGGGTGGCGGAGGGCGAGGTTGACGGCGTGGTAGGCGCCAAGGCTGCAGCCACAGGTCATTCTGCGGACACCCGGGTCGTCGACGTGCATCAGGGGCAGGACCTCCTCGAGGAGGTAGTCCTCGTACTTCTGGTGCCGCCGGATGCGGTCTGCCGGGTTCATCCACTGGGCGTAAAACGACTCGGTGTCGATGCTGTCGACGCACCAGAGCTGGAGTTCCCCGGCCTCGATGCGGGGCCGCACGGCCTCCAGCATCCCGAAGTCCTCGAAGTCGAAGAAGCGGCCGCAACGGGTGGGAAACACCAGCACCCGCGTGCCGCCATATCCGAAGGCCAGCAGTTCCATGTCACGGCCGAGGTTCGGGCTCCACCATCGCAGGTATCGCCGTTCCATGGCCGGTTCAGGTGATCTGCGGGAGGAAGCCCCGGATGGCACCGGTCCAGGCCTCGTATCCCGACGGGTTGAGGTGCAATCCGTCGCATTGGAAGAATCGGGGATCTGGGCGGCCTGAACTCATCAGGACACTGGCGACATCGATCCAGAGGGAGTTCGGGCGGCGTTCCACGGCGGCTTGGAGTCCGCGGTTGAGCTCCGAGATTTTGGGAGCGAGGTGGAGGCGTGCCGGCGACACCTTGACGGACAGCAAGGCGAGCCGCGTACCGGGTCCGCAGCCGGCATCCAACTGGCGAGTCAGGTGGTCCAGTTGGGCGAGCACATTCTCCGGGGTCGCTCCGTCGGAGAGGTCGTTGTCTCCGGCGTAGAGGACCACGCTGCGCGGTGCCAATGGGCGGACGAGACGCCAGAAGAACCAGGAGCAGGCCGCCATGGTCGCGCCTCCGAACCCGCGGTTGACCACGGGAAGGCCCGGAAAATCGTCGGCCAGGGAATCCCAAAGCCGGATGGAGGAGCTGCCGTAGAACACAATCGGTGACGGCGGCGCGGGGGACCGCTGCTGGAGTTCCTCCATCGCGGCCACCTCCGACTCATACCATTGCACCGCGTGACCCTAGGGAGATGGAGGCTTCAAGGCAGTGACGGAATTGAAAAAGGTCAGCGAAAGTCGGACATCACCGCAATGGGCCGTCCGAGGTTCACGGCTTCGCCAACCGGATCCGGATCCGGCGGTATTCCATCTGGCCCATGTCGCCCTCGAGTCCAATTGGGCCATTGGCAGGCACCTTGAAGGCGGCCTCGATCACCTCGCCGTTGCAGGTGCAGCGGGCGGTGCCTCCGGTCACGACGACTTCCAGGTCGTTCCAGTCCTGGGCGCGGTAGTTCTTCAGGTCCTTGTAGGGACCGGCGATCGGGTAGTCGCGGCACTGAAGCTGGGGTCCACGCAGGAACACGCCGCTGTCCGCGTTCGGTGTCGCCCGGAACTGGAGCCGCAGCGTGAAGTCGCCGGTGAACTCGCGGGTCGTCCACATCTGCTGGATGCGCCGGGTCTCCGGCGGTTGGGTGACGATGATCCTTCCATGGCGCGCCACGTAGCGGTGGTCCGGGCTCTTGGTCAGGCCGTCGAAGGCCTGGGCACGGCTCACGATCGGCCAGTCCGGGGCGTTCGGATCGTTCTTCTTCCAGTTGGCGGCGCCCTGGATGTCGGCTTCCGGAGTCACCCGGACGCCCCAGCCGGTCAGGTCCCGGCCGTTGAAGAGGCTCTCGAATCCGGCCTCAGGCGTGAACGGTTCCGGCTCCCGTTCGAGGAAGCCCAAGGTGCCCAGCACCGGGCGGAGTGCGGCGGCCCACTTCGCGTAGCCGACGGCGTTCGGATGGAGCAGGTCGGGGAACTCCGACGCCTTGGCGTCACCCTTGGCGTCCGCGAAGAGCGGCCAGGTCTCCAGGAGGAAGGTGTTCCGGTCGCCCTTCTTGATCTCGGCGTACAGGCGGTTGATCTCGCGGATCTTGTCGGCCGGACGCCTCACCGTCGCGGACGCGGGGAACACCTGGCACAGCACCACCGGCACGAAGGGATCCTGTTCCCGGAGCCGCTGCAGGATCAGGCGCACGTTGGCGGCGATGACCGCGGGGTCGGCTCCCTCTTCGAGGTCGTTGGTGCCGATGAGCAGGACCACGGCGGCGGGCCGGAGCGCCAGCACGTCCTCCTTCATGCGGACGAGGATGCCGCGGGTGGTGTCTCCGCTGATGCCGCGGTTGGCGACCTTCAGTCCGGGGAACGCGCCGCCCAGGTCGTCGCCCCAGCCTTGGGTGATGGAATCGCCAAGGAAGACCACCGCATGCCGGTCCTGTTCCGCGCGGGTCGCCCAAGTGCTCCTCTTTTCCAACCACAGGTTCCGGAACCAGTCGTAGCGCCGGATCGGGCCTGCGCCGGGAAGCCCCTCGTCCGTCGCCGGAATGGCGAGCTGGGAATCGGCTCCGTGGGCGAGGGGAAGGAAGCCTGAGAGCAGCAGCGGAAGGAGGCGGCGGAGGCGGGGCGCATTCATGGGATCGGCTTGGGATCCTGTGGACCGACGGCGCCACGGCCAAGCGAGGAATGGGTGGAATTCCGCGGAAACTGGGCGTCCTCGGCGATGTTGACACCGCGGGGCCGGGGTGACAGTTGTCGGCCGTCGGTAGCAGCCTAAGTCATCCGCCTTCCTGCGGAATGACGCGGGGGAACCAACTTCCGCGGAGCGATCCGCGGACGGGGCGAACGGCACCGGGCAACCGGGGCCAAGGTCACTTCCAAGACCAAGCCCGTCAGCTAACCCCGTCGGCAACTGGAAGGGCGAACCTCTAGCCCCGCCGCGTGGCGGGGATCCACGTTCACCCCGTTAGAAACCGCAGGGCGGCCCCGTGCCGTCGTGCCCCGGTCCGACGCGCCCCGGCGTGGAGGACCTCTGACTGCCATGAGTGAACTGAAACATCGTGTCTCCCGCACCTGTCCCGAGTGCGGTTCCGCAAACCTCCGTCAAACCGCCACCGCATCGGCAGGTGCCTATGGCCCGGTCCTGCTGCCCGGCCTTGGCGGCTTCCTCCACTCCGCGCAGCTCCAAGTGGTGGTCTGCGCCGATTGTGGCCTGACCCGCTTCTACGCGGATTCCAATGCCCTGGCGAAGCTGCCCAGGTCCGGTCGCTGGTTTTCCCTCTGACCCAACCACCCACCGAACAAGGAAAGGAATTCCCATGACCGCTGTCATTTCCGTCGCGGGTGCCGCCATCACGGCAGGCTGGATCCTGCTGGGCTTGCTCGTCCTCTACTGGCTCCTCGGCCTGGTCCTCATCGACGAGCGCCAGGTGGGCGTCGTCGTGAAGCGCTTCGCCTCGAAGTCCCTCCAGCCTGGACGCCTCGTCGCCCTCGACGGGGAGGCCGGCTACCAGGCGGACACGTTGGCTCCGGGCCTCCATTTCGGCTACTGGCGCTGGCAGTACCAGATCCTGAAGGTGCCCGTCACCGAGGTCGCCCCGGGCGAGATCGCGCTCGTGGTGGCCGCGGACGGCGCCCCCATCCCGCCCGAACGGATCCTCGGCAAGGTGGTGGACTGCGACGACTTCCAGGATGCCCGGAAGTTCCTTGTGAACGGCGGCGAACGCGGGCGTCAGCTCGGCCTGATCACCGCCGGCACCTACCGCATCAACACGGCGCTGTTCACGGTGATCACCGCGATCCAGGCGCCTTCCCATGGCATGAGCCCGGGCGCGTTGTTCGTCCAGCGGGTGGAGCCGGACATGGTGGGTATCGTCACCACGCTGGACGGCCGCCCCATCGATCCGGGCGAGATCGCCGGTCCCGTGGTGGCCGCCCATGACAACTTCCAGAACGCCCAGGCGTTTCTCGATGGCGGCGGCCGTCGCGGCCTCCAGGAGCAGGTGCTTCTCAGCGGCAGCTGGAACCTCAACCCCTGGTTCGCCCAAGTGGAGCAGGTCCGCATGATCGAAGTGCCCATCGGATCGGTCGGCGTGGTGATCTCCTACGTGGGCGCGGCGCATGTCGACGTCAGCGGCACCGACTTCAAGCACGGCGACCTGGTCAACGTGGGCCACAAGGGCGTGTGGGTTTCGCCGCTCTATCCGGGACGCCATCCGCTGAACACGCACATCATGAAGGTGGAGCTGGTGCCCACCACCAACATCGTCCTGAACTGGGCCTCGCGGACGGAGTCGCACCACTACGACGCCAAGCTGTCGTCGATCACCGTGAGGTCCTGCGACGGCTTCGCCTTCAACCTCGACGTCTCGCAGATCATCCATGTCGGGGCGCTCGACGCTCCCAAGGTGATCTCGCGGGTGGGCTCGATGCAGAACCTGGTGGACCACGTCCTGCAGCCGATCGTGGGCAACTACTTCCGCAACTCGGCCCAGGACTACACCGTGCTCGACTTCCTCGGCGCCCGCAGCCAGCGGCAGGTCGAGGCGGCCTCGCACATCCGCACGGCGTTGGCGGCCTACGACGTCCAGGCGATCGACACGCTGATCGGCGACATCAACCCGCCGGGCGAGCTGATGCAGACCCAGACCGACCGCAAGATCGCCGAGGAGCAGCGCAAGACCTACGAGGTGCAGGAGGCCGCCCAGGTGCAACGCCAGCAGTTGGTGCGGCAGACTTCGATGGCGGACATCCAGCAGCAGGTGGTCGGCGCGGAACAGGGGGTGAACATCGCCGAGCTGAAGTCCAACGCGCACATCAAGCAGGCCACCGGCGAAGCCGAGGCGATCCGCCTCCGTTCGATTGGCGAGGCCGAGGCCATCCGGGCGACCGGTTCGGCCAAGGCCGAGGCGTATCGGGCGGGCGTGGAGGCCCTGGGCGCCCAAGGCTACACCCTGATGCAGATGATGCAGATCGTCGGTGAACGGAACGTGCGGATCGTCCCGGATGTCGCCGTGACCGGCGCCGGCGGGCAGGCCGGCCTGGTGGAAGGCCTGCTCGGCACGCTGCTGCGGAAGGAAGCCGTCACCTTGCCGAAGGGCTGAAGTTTCAGTTTTGGGCCGGGACCCCAATGGGTTCCGGCCCCTAGCCATCTGGAAGGGGCGCCGTGGACTGGGGCCGGCCTCAGCGGGGGCAGGGGTGCCGATGGGGACAGATTGGGCATCCCATCCGAACAATACCTGAACTCGTCGTGCCCACCTGCATATCTTGCCAGCCCTTCCCAAACCGATAGCCTACGGACGTGTCCCTAATGGGTAACTTCTTCTGTCGCACTCTTTCGTCGACGGCTGAAATTGAATGCATTCAAGATCGCTCATCCTTAAATGCAGTTGGAATTGTACTTACTTTAGGTCATGTTGTGTTGCAAGGAATGAGAGACACTTAATCAAAAGCGATTCCAGAGTGCGGATCCGGAAAATCCGGAATCCCAAATTGAAAATTCCTAAGCTTCCCGAACCTGCCCGCATCTCTTGCAAGTCCTTCCTAAACCGATATACTATGGACGCGTCCCGAATGGGCTCTTACGTGAAGGGCGCCGTCTAAGTGCTGATTGTCCAGCATTCCGACTTCTCCAACAGCGATGCCAGCGACGTCCGCCGCGCCTTCAAGCAGGCGGCGGTGGAAGCTTTGCAGAAGCTATGATTACCAATTCTCCCTAGCAATGCAGTTCGTCGCCAATGGTCCCGACATCCCCGACTCGCTCTTGCAGGCGCATGAGGAGGGGCGCGTGGTGTTCTTCTGCGGTGCCGGCATTTCCTATCCGGCTGGTTTGCCCGGATTCAGGGGGTTGGTGGATGAAATTTATCGTCTAGTTGGCACCACACCAAATGCCATCGAAAAGGAGGCATACGAACGCAGCCAATTCGACGCTACACTGGACCTGTTGGAGCGACGACTACCTCGCCAACGGTTGGATGTTCGCATGGCTTTAGTAGAGGCACTACAACCAAATCTTCGCCGCAAAGGTGCTACGGATACCCATGCCGCTCTCCTTCAACTAGGACGAGGCCGAGACAAGGCGCTTCGCCTTGTTACAACAAACTTCGATCACGTATTCAGGCGGGTGGCTAGCCGAGACAAGCAGCGAATCAATGCGTACGCTGCACCTATGTTGCCCATTCCGAAAAACAGCCGATGGAACGGGTTGGTTTATCTCCATGGCTTGCTGCCGGAGGATGGTGACGCCAGCGAGCTAAACCGGTTGGTGGTTACCAGTGGTGACTTTGGGTTGGCTTACCTAACGGAACGTTGGGCGGCACGCTTTGTCAGCGAACTGTTCAGGAACTACGTCGTGTGCTTCGTAGGTTACAGTATTAACGACCCTGTGCTGCGATATATGATGGACGCACTGGCTGCTGACCGGATGCTAGGAGAGATCACCCCTGAGGCCTATGCCCTAGGCGACTGCGAGCCTGGGCAGGAAAGCCAGAAGACCGTCGAATGGGAAGCTAAAGGAGTATCCCCGATCCTTTACGGGGTGCCAATTGGCAGTCACGACCATTCCGCGTTGCATCGCACTTTGAAGGCATGGGCTGAGACTCACCGCGATGGCATCCTTGGAAAGGAGCGGATCGTGGTGGACTACGCTATGACGCGACCTTCTGTAAGCACCCGGCAGGATGATTTCGTCGGTCGTATGCTCTGGGCGTTGTCGGACGAGTCGGGATTGCCAGCCAAACGCTTTGCCGACTTCAACCCGGTGCCGACTCTTGATTGGCTGAAGGCGTTTTCCGACGACCGTTACAGGCACGGCGACTTGATTCGATTTAGAGTGCCGCCCCACACCGAGTCAAATGACAAACTTCGATTCAGCCTAATCAATCGGCCGGCGCCCTATACTCTTGCGCCATGGATGGCGCTGACCTCGGGCGGCGCTACTGACTGTCAATGGGACGAAGTTCTCTTTCATCTGGCGCGTTGGCTCGTCCGGCACCTCGACGACCCGGCGCTGATCATATGGTTAGCCCAGCGCCGAGGACGATTGCACGGCAGACTAGAATGGCTGATTGAACACGAACTGGACCGGTTCGCGACTTTGGAGCATGAAGGAAATACGACTGAGTTGGCACGTATTCGGGCCGATTCTCCGAATGCCGTGCCTAGACTCATTTTAAGACCTTTGTGGCGTTTGCTTCTTACTGGTCGGGTAAAATTCTCAAATCCGGGTTTGGAACTCTATCGCTGGAAGGATCGATTTAAACGGGAAGGATTAACCGCGACACTCCGTTTCGATTTGAGAAAACGGCTCGCCCCTAAGATTTGTCTGAAGAAGCCATTTTCCTGGCCTGTGGACATTTCCAAGACTGGGAACCCAGAGCGATTGGAGCAACTTGTAGAATGGGAACTCGTTTTGGCGGCGGACCACGTGCATGCCTCGCTTGAGGACCTGACCGACGACGCGAAGTGGCAAAGCGCTCTACCTGCTTTACTCGACGATTTTCAGCAATTGCTTCGCGATGCCCTAGATCTATTGCGTGATCTCGATAAAACTCCTGACCGTAGTAGTTGCTCACACTGGCACCTGCCGTCGATAAGTCCTCATTGGCAGAACCGAGGATTTTACGATTGGGTAATACTGATTGAATTGTTGCGCGATTCGTGGTTGGCTGTTCGAGAGGTTGACCCGGTTCGAGCTAGGCAGGTTGCGCAAGGATGGTTCGCCGCACCGTATTCGACCTTCAAGCGATTGGCGCTATTCGCGGCTAGCCATAAAGACTGTATTGCGCCGGAACATTGGGTAGATTGGCTCCAATCTGATGACGCATGGTGGATTTGGTCGGACGAGACTAGTCGTGAAGTTCTACGTCTATTGGCATCTCAAGGGCAGACTCTTTTGCCTGACATGAGGGAACGGTTAGAATCGTCAATTCTGGCCGGACCGCCACGTAAAAAGTATCATCTAAGTCTTGCTGCTGAGGAATGGGAACGACTGGTGAGCCGATCAGTCTGGCTCCGTTTAGCCAAGCTCAGGTCATGCGCTGCGGACCTTGGTGCCGCGGCTGAAACTCGGTGGCAAGCGTTGACAGCTGAATATCCTAGATGGCGCCTTGCAAAGGACAATTCCGATGAGTTTTCCCATTGGATGAGCGGGACTGGTGACCCTGACTTTGAGGAAGGTCGTAATGTTGAACTTGCGCCTCGCACGCGGAACGACTTGGTCATTTGGTTGCAGCGCTCCTCGGGTCAACAAATATTTGAAGAGGACAATTGGGGCGAAATCTGTCGCACTCGTTTCTATCTATGTGCTTTCGCGCTCTGCGACCTCGCCAAGGAAGGGCAATGGCACGCCGGGCGATGGAGTACAGCCCTGCAAGCATGGAGTGATGAGACTAAGGTAGAACGTTCTTGGAGATTCATCGCACCGTTGGTCAACACTATGCCGGATAATGTGCTGATCGAGGTTGCGCCAGCCTTCACATGGTGGCTGGAGGTGGTTTCAAAATCGGTAAGCCGTCACGAGGAAATTCTGCTCGAACTTTGCAGGCGTACTCTAAATGTGCTCCATATTGGTGAAATGGACTCTGGTGAGCCTATTGCCAGAGCCATCAATCATCCTGTTGGTCATGTCACTCAGGCGCTGTTGAACCTATGGTTCAGACGAGCTCCTAACGATAACGATGGGCTGCCGATTGATTTGGAGCCATTCTTCACCCGACTGTGCGACACTGGAGTTGACCAGTTCCGTCATGGACGCGTATTGCTAGCCTCGCGCCTTATAGCTTTGTTTCGTGTCGACCGAACATGGACCGAGGTCAATCTATTGCCTCTTTTCAATTGGCTGGCGAATCCAGCTGAAGCGAGTGCTGTCTGGCGAGGTTTTCTTTGGGCACCGCGCCTTTACCGACCGCTGTTAATTGCGTTCAAATCGTCGTTTCTTGATACGTCTAACCATTATGCCGAACTGGGTGATCACTCTAAGCAGTTCGCTGCGTTCTTGACTTATGCAGCTTTGGAGCCGGTAGATTCCTATTCTATCCAAGATTTTCGAGCTGCCTTGGGAGTGTTGCCACAAAAGGGATTGAATGAAGCTGCGGAGGCACTTGCTAGAGCGCTAGAAGGTTCCGGCGACCGACGTGAGGAATTCTGGATTAATCGCGTTCAGCCATTCTGGCAAAATATCTGGCCCAAGTCTCGGCAACTAGCCTCTCAAGAGATTTCGGCGAGCCTTGCACGGCTCAGCCTTGCGGCAGGCAACCAGTTTCCCAATGCCTTATTTACGGTACAGGGATGGCTCCAACGAATTGAACATCCTGACTATGTTGTTCACAGGGCGCAAGAATCGGGTCTGTGCACACGATTTCCTAAGGAGTCGTTGAAGTTGCTAGAATCCGTTGTTCCGGATCAAATGTGGGTTCATGCCGACCTAAGGCTCTGCCTGCAGGCTATTGTTCAGGCAAACCCTGAATTGCATCAAGACGTCGGTTACCGACGTCTTGATGTGTGCTGCCGTCAAAAGGGAGTTTGAGCAGGAAATGCCTGCGGCAGTATAGCCCATAAACGTGTCCATATTGGATTCAGTAGTGCAGATGATGCAGATCGTCGGCGAGCGGAACGTGCGGATCGTCCCGGATGTCGCCGTGACCGGGGCCGGCGGACAGGCCGGCCTGGTGGAAGGCCTGCTCGGCACGCTGCTGCGGAAGGAAACCGTCGCCATCGCGTCCAAGGCGTGACATTCCGACACGCGGGGTTGGGATCCGACCAGTCGGATCCCGGCCCCTTTTTCCCGGCATAGAGGAGATCCGTCTCCTCGTCGTCGCGTTTCGTTTTCCCGCGGGCTTGTCTCCGGCTCCGAGCGCGAACGAGAGTGCCGAGGCTGCCGGTTCGAAACGGCCGATTTTCCTCCGCTGACCCATGGACGAAGCCATCAAGGGAATCCTGCTCGGAATTTTCCTGCTGGCTGCCGGAGCCTTCGCCTTCGGCGGCGCGGTTTGGCGCTGGGGATTCTACGTCTGCAGCCGCAGGACCCGGAATCTGGAGGATTTGATCGGGGTCAAGGCGACCCAATGGTTCCATATCGTGCTGGGCATCGGGTTGATGTGCCTGGGTGTGGTCGTCCTGGTCGCTGTGGCCGTTCCGCGTTGAGGCTGTGGCAGCCTCCCTTCTCTTCGAAAGACAACAGACCCGCCCCATTCCGCCACGTGACCTCGTCTCCTATGGCGTGCAGGGTTGCGTCATGTGCGCGTTGTCATGGTTCCGGTGGAGGGGTGGGTTGGCGTTGGCCCTGTGCGCCGCTTTGCCTGCCTTCGCCGCGGACCGGACGCCGGCCCGTCCGAGCTTGAGTGGCATCTACCCGCATCTCGCCATGTTCAACGACGATGGGGAATGCGGCACGGGCGCCGTGGTGCCGTGGGCCGGTCGCCTTTGGGTGATCACCTATTCGCCGCACAAGCCCAATGGGTCCACCGACAAGCTCTACGAGATCGACGACGCCCTGAATCCGACCATCCGCCCCGAGAGCGTCGGGGGCACGCCGGCGAACCGGATGATCCATGCCGAGTCGCAGCAGCTCCTGATCGGGCCTTATGTGATCGACACGAACCGCCACGTCCGCGTGCTCACGCCCCAGAAGATGCCGGGTCGCCTCACCGGCACGGCGCGGCACCTGACCGATCCGGCGAACAAGGTCTACTACGCCACGATGGAGGAGGGGTTCTACGAGGTGGACGTGCGTTCGCTCGCCGTCACCCGGCTTTACCCGGACGCGAACGGCGATGCCGGTGGCCATGCCGGGGCGTTGCTGCCGGGCTATCACGGCAAGGGCCTGTTCTCCGGGCAGGGCCGGCTGGTGTATGCGAACAATGGCGAACTTTCCCGGGACGCCCAGACGCGTCCGGACATCGAGTCGGGCTGCCTTGCGGAATGGGACGGGACGAACTGGATCGTGGTCCGGCGCAACCAGTTCACCGACGTCTCCGGCCTCGGCGGCATCGAGGGCAATGCCCATGCCGCCACGGATCCACTCTGGAGCATCGGCTGGGACCATCGTTCGCTGATCCTGATGCTCCGCGAAGGCGGGCGTTGGCTGACGTTTCGCCTGCCGAAATCGAGCCACTCCTACGACGGCGCGCACGGCTGGAACACGGAGTGGCCGCGCATCCGAGACATCGGCGAGAAGGATCTGCTGATGACGATGCACGGCCAGTTCTGGCGTTTCCCGAAGACCTTCTCCGTCGCGAACACGGCCGGCATCCGACCGCGCTCCAGCTACCTGAAGGTCGTGGGCGACTTCGCCCGTTGGCACGACCGGGTCGTCCTCGGCTGCGATGACACGGCGAAGAACGAGTTCCTGAACAAGCGTGCCGCCAAGGGCGCCCTTGCCGGACCCGGCCAGTCGCAGTCGAACCTCCAGTTCGTGGACCCCGCGCAGCTCGACCGCATCGGTCCGCCCCTGGGCCGCGGTGCGGTGTGGTGGAACGAGTCGGTGAAGGCGGGAGTTCCGAGCGATGCGTTCCTGTTCGCGGGCTTTGCCGAACGCGGCCTGCATCTGGCGCACGGCGAGGCGGCGCCCGTAACCTTCACGCTGGAATCCGGCGACGCCCGCGGGCGCTGGAGAATCCTGCGGGCCGTGACCGTGCCGGCGCATGGCGCGCAGTGGATCGCCTTCCGGCCAACCGATCCTGGCGAATGGATCCGGCTCACCACGGACCGCGACGCGGCCCTGGTGTCCGCCCAGTTCCAGTACTCGGCCGAGGATTCCCGTTCGGCTCAGGCGGACTCCGCTTTTGCAGGCCTGGCAACGGCGGAGGCGACGGACTACTCCGGCGGCGTCATCCGCACCCGCGGCGACAATTTGCGAATCCTCGCCTTTGCGGCCACATCGGTTCGAGGCGGCCGGGCCGTGGGCGAGGGATTCTACGAACTCGGCGCCGACCTGAAGCTGGTGCGACGGGACGATCCGGCCGCCCTCGCATGGACCAAGGCGAACACCGCCGTTCCCGCCGGCGTTCTGCGCGTGGACGCCGCCAGCGTGGTCTTCACCGACGACCGGGGGAAACGCTGGCGCCTGCCCAAGGGAGCTGCTGCGTTGGCCGGAGACGCCGCGTTGCCCCTGCGCGTGGACCGCGAGGTGTGCACCGAGCGCGACCTCTTCCAGGCCATGGGCACCTTCTACGAACTCCCGGCGGAGAATGCCGGAGGCTTCGCGAAGGTGCGTCCCATCACGACGCACAACCGCCGCATCACCGACTACTGTTCGTATCGCGGCCTTCTCATCCTCTCTGGCGTCGCCACGGACGCACCGGCCGGAAATCCCCATGTCATCCGCTCCGAGGATGGTGCGGTCGCGCTGTGGGCCGGTGCGGTGGATGATCTGTGGCGCTTCGGCAAACCCCGCGGCCACGGCGGGCCGTGGATGGAATCCGCGGTGAAGGCGGGCGAACCGTCGGACCCGTATCTCATGACCGGCTACGACGAGAAGCGCCTCCGTTTGTCCCACGCAGAACGTGAGCCGGTGACCCTCCGCGTCGAGGTGGACGCCACCGGGAGCGGCGTTTGGCGGCCGTATCGGTCGTTTGCCGTGAAGCCGGGTGCGACCGTGAAGCACACCTTCCCGGAAGCCTTCCACGCCTACTGGGTGCGGGTCGTTGCCGACCGCGACGGTCGCGCCACTGCGCAGTTGGAGTATCGCTGAGCGGCCAAGACTTGGGGGCTGCACTCGCATCGCGGGACTTGCGGCATCCGTTGACCGAGGCACGTCCCGGCCTTGAGAGTCGAATCCCGATGAGAGTCCCCCTCCTGTTGCTTGCGGGAATCGCGGTCGGTGTCGCCCGCGTCCTGGCCGCTGGATCGACGAATCCGCCGCCCGTGGTCACGGCGATCCGCGCCGCCCGCTGGCTGCGGGTCGAGTCCGGCGAGGTCGTCTCGAACGCCGTGGTGCTGGTCTCGGAAGACCGGATCGTGGACGCCGGAGCCGCGGGGAAAGTGGTCGTGCCGGCCGACGCGAAGTTCATCGACCTCCCGCGTGGCACGTTGCTGCCCGGCCTCATCGACGGTCACACCCACCTGACCTTCGACGTCGAGCCGGGCTGGGAGAACGGGTCGGTCCGCGAGTCCGCCGCCGAGTCGGCCCTGCGTGGTGCGCGCAACGCGGCGGTCAC
>JAIXUV010000213.1 GCA_027483345.1 Verrucomicrobiales bacterium
CGGTTGGGTCAGCCGATCAACACGCTCTCGGGTGGCGAGAGCCAGCGACTGAAGCTGGTCAGCCACCTCGCGCAGACGCCGTCGGCGGCCGCGACGCGGATCCCTCCGAAGATCGCCGCGCGCCTCGGGACCGACGACCTGGCCCGAATCGCGCCCGCGGTGAAGCCGACGCTGTTCGTCTTCGACGAGCCCACGACCGGACTGCACTTCGAGGATGTCCGAATCCTCCTTTTGGTGTTCCAGCGCTTGGTGGACCAGGGGCATTCGGTGATCGTGATCGAGCACAACCTCGATGTGCTCAAGTGCACCGACTGGATCCTCGATCTCGGACCGGAAGCGGGGGACGAAGGCGGGAAACTGGTGGCGGCCGGCGCACCGGAGCAGGTGGCCGCGGTCCGGGAAAGCCGGACCGGCCGTTTCCTCGCCGAGGTCCTCGCCTCCTGATCATTCAATGACGGCGAGGTGGGATCTCACGCCAAACCGCAAAGGCGCCAAAACCGGGTGTCTGATCTGAAGCCGCATGGGTGATTCACGGTCGACTTCACGCATTCCCGAATCTCGACCTGCGCTGTCCATCCCGTGCCTTGGCGGCTCTGCGGCTTTGCGTGCGGCTCTCTTGTGATGGGGCTTAGAATTTTGAGTGGAGGAGCCCGGCCAAGGTCTTCAGTCCGTAGACGGCCACGGCACAACCCGAGATCCGGTTGATCCAGAGCATCCCGACGGGTGTCACGCGTTGGCGCAGGCCAGCCACCGCGGCGCTCAATCCCAACCACCACGCCGCGGAGCCGAGGAAGACTCCGAGTACCAGCATCACCGAGTCCGTGGTCGTGGCTCCCGGGCCCAATCCCATGGCCGCGAAGAGACCGACGAAGGAAATGATGGTCATCGGATTCGCCAGGGTGAGGGCGAAGGTCGCGGCGAAGGCTCCGGGAAGACCTCGACCCGATGCCGGAGAGGCTTCGGTCGGCGGAGGCTGAAGCAGGGTCCGGATGCCGATCCACAGGAGGAAGGCGCCTCCCGCCAACTGGAGGCCCACGCGTTGTTGGGCGAGCAGGCCGGACACCGCGCCGAGACCTCCGGCGGCGATGGCCCCGTACGCCGCGTCCGCGGTCGCTGCGCCGAGTCCGGTCGCCAACCCGAAGCGCCAGCCGTCGACGAGGGTCCGTCGGATGCAGAGCAATCCGATCGGCCCCACCGGCGCCGCGATGGACAATCCCAGCAGGGCGCCGCGGCAGGCTGTGAGGAAGGATTCGGGCGCTTCCATGGGCACAGGATCGCGGGCCCGGGACGGGGATGCCGAGTGCAAACGCCGATGTCCCGGCCGGAATCGGCTTTATCTGGGCCTTTTTTCGGGCATGGTGCGCCGGACATGGACTCGAAGAAGCTCGCGCTGCTCTGTCGCGAACTGGCGGACAACAAGAAGGCGGAGAACATCGTCATCCTGGATGTGCGGAAGCTCTCCAGCGTGACCGACTATTTCGTCATCGCCACCGGAACCAGCGAGCCGCACCTGCGCGCGATCGAGAACGAGCTCCTGCGCGGCCTCCTCGACGACCTGGGCCTCAAGCCCAACCAGAGCGAGGGTTCGGCCCAGTCGAACTGGATCGTCGTCGACTACTTCGACGTGATCGTCCACCTGATGAAGCCCGACGTCCGGGAGCACTACGACCTCGAGGGGCTTTGGGCCGACGCGGCTCAGGTAAAGCCGCCGGCGCCGCGCAAGAAGGCGGCCCGGAAGACCGACGAGGTCTGATCCCCGGTTCCGCCGGGAATCGCGGAGTTGTTTTTCCCGTGGAGACGCAGAGACGCTGAGGGGTCGCCTGACGCCCAACGCCTGATACCCGAACCCGATTCTGCTCAGTCCTTGGCGGGTGGGAGGGCATGGCGGCGGAGGTCGTCGAGTTCGACGAATTCCAACGCCGAGATGTGGCAGGCCTCCAAGCGGACCGATGGTGCGACGCCGGCATCCAGGGCTTCCTTCCAGCGCTCGACACACAGGCACCAGAGGTCACCCGGCCCCAGGCCCTGAAACCCGAACTCGGGTCTTGGGGTGACCAGGTCGTTTCCACGCATCAACGAGAAGGCGAGGAACTCCGGGGTCATCTGGGCGCACACCGTGTGGAGCCCGCGGTCCTCGGGGCCGGTGCGGCAGAACCCGTCCCGGTAGAATCCAGTGACCGGATCCTGGCAACAGGGGACGAGCTTTCCTCCGAGAACATTGGACGGCATGGGTCAGACCGTCGGATCGAACCCCCGTGAATGCAACCTCACGGACAGACTCCCGGAGGCCGTACGCCGTCTCGCTCCCTGCTTCCTGCTTCCGGCTTCTCCTCGGTTCCACCGAGTTCAATCCGTGACGTCCTCGGGGATCGATTCCCCGGTGCGCTTGGGTTTCCAGCGGGAGATCTCGGGCAAGAGGAGCAGGCTGGAGGCGAGGATCATGCCGCCCGCGATCCAGCCCATGCGCGCGGGGGCGATGGTCTGGACGGCATGGAACGCGGCCACCGGGGCGAGGACGCCGCGGATGCCGGTGAGGAAGGTGTGGACGGCCATGTAGTCGGTGACCTGTCCGGGAGGCGCCACCTTGGTCACCCAAAGTCCCCAGGCCACGTCGCCGCCGGCGGTGGAGATGCCGTACAAGGTCGCCGCGACGAGGAGGCCGGTCGGCGAGTCGCTCATGAAGAACGCCCCGATGCCAACCGCGAACCCGACGTTCAAGGTCGCCCGGAGAGCGAAGAAGTTCATCCGGTCGAAGAGCCGACCCCAGACCGGGCTCATGACCAGTCGGGCGGCGTTGGGTATGACGAGGGTGTAGAACGCGATCTCGGTCGCGCCGAGGGCGAGTCCGTGCCGTGGGTTGCCGAGGTACTCGACGCGCATGGGGAGCATCGCGAGGTTGGCGAAGCCCATGAGCATCCATGCGATCAGCGCGTTGCGGAACACCGGGTCGGTGCGGAGAAAGCGCAGCGCCCGGAGGGGATGTCCTCCGACGTCGGACCGGAGGGGGGCCGAAGGGATCCGACTGACCGCCCAGGCGGCCCCGAAGTAGGCGAGGGCGAACAGGCCGCAGAGGATCCGCCAACGGCCCGGCACCTTCATCACGTAGGCGGTCACCCGGAACAGCTTCACCCCGAGTGCCGAGGCCACCCCGCCGAGGTGGGGTTCCAGGATCTGGCCACCCAGCCAGCCGAAGGCCATGGCGGCGGCGATCCGGATCATGAACGCATTCGAGTAGAGCTTGCCGCGACGCGATTCCGGGTAGTTGTCGTGGTAGACCTGCGTCATCAGCGGGATCGCGCAGGTGGTCGCGGTGAGCGCCAGCAGGGAGGCCAGGGCGAAGAACTTCGGGTTCGGATAGACGCCGAGCGCCAGGCAGCAGAGGCCTCCGAGGAACAGGAGCCGACCCACGGCCTCGGTCGGACGCAATCCGAGCCAGCGGGCCACATTCACCAGCACCGGCGACAGGAGCAGGCCGACCGAGGTGCCGCCGGCGATCATGGCTTTCCAAAGGGGACCCAGGTCGAACTGCCGAGTCGCGATGAGCAGCAGGAAGGTGTTGCCCGCCGTCTCGATCACCCCCGCGAAGAGGGAGCGCCAACGTTCCTGGCGGTAGGTGATGCGTTCGCGGGCGGTGGCGTCCACGGTCCGATTGAAGCGGCTCCGGACCGGAATTCCCAAGGCGAAGTTGGCGGGATCTCGCCGTGAGCGGGATCCGGGCCACATCCCTGTTAGCACTTTTGTTGCCGGCCGGGACCGGATAGAGTCGGCATGTCAAATGTCCGCCGGTCTCCATCTCAGCCAACGTCTGTCCCAGCAGATGGTGCTGTCGCCCCAGCTCCAGCAGTCGCTGGCGTTGCTGCAGGCGCCGGTGCTGGAGCTGAAGGCGATGGTGGAGCAGGAGCTCCAGCAAAACCCCGTCCTGGAGGAGCTGGCCGCCATCGAGGCGGATGCCGACATCAAGGAGTCCAAGGCCGAGGCCGAGGCGACGGCCGCGGATCCCACCGAGCCTCCCGAGGACC
>JAIXUV010000074.1 GCA_027483345.1 Verrucomicrobiales bacterium
GGCGAGTCCGACGACTTCGGCTTCAACGCCACCACCGACAAGGTCCACGTCCACGACTTCCACGCCACCATGCTGCACCTGCTGGGATTCAACCACGAGAAGCTGACCTACCGCTTCCAAGGCCGCGACTTCCGGCTCACCGACGTCCACGGCGAGGTTGTCTCGAAGCTGTTGGCGTAGCGGTGGAGGCGGGACGGAGTTTCACGCGGAGGCGCGGAGCCCGCGGAGTCGCCTGAAGTCAGGACTCCGAAACTGAGAGGTGTCCTCTTGGCACCCTTGGTTGTGAACCCCAATCCCAACCTCAGACGGGCGTGGACCGCGACCTCGCCCACAAAGTCACCGGAAGCCGTTCCCCTCCGCGTCGACCAGTCTCCACTCCCAGCCGTTCCTCCGCGGGGTGGCGGAGGAACCCCGGCTTCAGCGGAACTGCCCCTCGTAGTGGTTCCGCCGTTCGAGGATCCCCAGCACGTACTGCCGCGTCCCCGGGAAGGTCATGGCCGAGAGGAAGACGCGGCTGTTGGTGCGCGCCGCCGGGGCGTTGGTGGAGTTCATCCAGCGCAGCACGTTCCCGCGGCCGGCATTGTAGTCGGCCAACGCGTAGGCCAGCGGGTTGTCCGTCGCGCCGTAGCGGCGCAGGACCTTCGACAGGTAGTGGGACCCCGCGAAGACGTTCGTCGCCGGGTCCAGGGTGTGTTCGTGGACGTAGTGGGTCAGGCGCAGGCTGTCGGCCCATTCCTGCGCGGCGTCCTCGGTGATCTGCATGAGGCCGATCTCGCCGGCCTTCCCGCGGGCGTCGGCGTTGAAGCGGCTTTCCTTCCAGATCACCGCCTTCACCAGCGCCGGTGGCAATCCGTACTTCGCGGCGCCGGCCCGGATCTCCGTGTCGTAGCGGTTCTCGGAGCGGAACCGCCACCAGTAGGCCATGGCGGCCGCGGCGGCCATGGCGACGACCCCGAAAAACCAGATGGAGCTCCAGCGCTTCAACCGATCCCTTGTTCCAGAAACCACGCCGGACGGGAATGGGAATCCACGATCGGAGATCGGGTGCCCATTCCGTCCGGCGTCCGGCTCACGGCTGGCCGCCGTAGCTGACGTGGTCGTCGAGGTCGAGCATGTCGGCCCACGCCCGGATGTCCTCGCGCGTGGTGCTCAGCTTGGCCACCGCGTTGGCGAAGTAGGCGAGCGTCTCGGCGTCGCTGTCGGGTCCCCGGTTGTCATGGTAGGCGCTCCACTGCTGGATCTCCCACGGCGACCGCTGGACCTTTGCGTTGGCCTGCACCCACGCGAGCATCTCGCTGTCGCCGGCGCCCTTGGCGACCTCGGCCTTGAAGGCCTCGGCGTCGATGCCGACGAAGTTGAAGAGGTGCTGGTCCAGCGGGCAGTTGAACTTGTACTCGCCGTTCTTGCCGACGAGGACGGCGCGGCATTTGTCGAGGACCCGCGGCAGGATCGCGTATCCGCCGAGGCGGACGCGCATGCTGCGCGGAGGGCGTTGGGTCAGGTCGAGGGCTCGGATTTCGTTGATGGTGCTCATGTTTTCGAAGTGGGTTTCGGTGGAATGGCGGCGGTCCCGGTCATCGCGTGAGGGCGGTGTAGTCGGTGTAGCCCTTGGGGCCGGGGGCGTAGAACGTGGTCTCGTCGGGCTCGTTGAGCGCGGCCCCGGCACGGAAGCGCGCCGGGAGATCGGGATTGGCGATGAACTTCACCCCGAAGGCCACGGCGTCCGCCCAGCCCTCGGCGAGAGCCTGGTTGCCGGACTCGAGGTCGAATCCGCCGGCCGTGACGATGTTCCCGCGATAGCTGGAACGGAGTTCGCGGGGTCCGACCCCGGCCTTGGCGCCGTGGGCGATGTCCTGGGCGGTCACGGCGGTCACGTGCGCGTACGCAAGGTTTAGGGGCGAGAGCTCCTGGAGCACGTATCCGAAGGTCTCCAGCGGATTGGAATCGCGCATGTCGTTGAACACGCCGCCCGGGGAGAAGCGGATGCCGACGCGATCCGCGCCCCAGACCCCGACGACGGCCTCGGTGACCTCGAGGGTGAGGCGGGCCCGGTTCTGGACGCTGCCGCCGTAGCGGTCGGTCCGGTGGTTGGTGCCGTCCCTCAGGAACTGGTCGAGCAGGTAGCCGTTGGCGTTGTGGATTTCCACGCCGTCGAAGCCGGCGGCCTTGGCCAGCTGCGCGCCGTGGACGTACTCGGCGACGATGCCGGGGATCTCGGACAGTTCGAGCGCGCGCGGTGCGACGTAGTCGGCCATCGCGGTGCCGGTGAAGATCTGGCCTCGCGGCGTGATCGCGGAAGGAGCCACCGGAAGGCCACCGTCGGGTTGGTAGGAAGGATGGGAAATGCGTCCGACATGCCAAAGCTGGAGGAAGATGCGTCCGCCGGCGGCATGGACCGAGTGGGTGACCGTGCGCCAACCGGCGACCTGCGCCTCGGTGAAGATGCCCGGGGTGCTGGGATAGCCGAAACCGCGGGGGGACACGGAGGTGGCCTCGGTGATGATCAGGCCCGCCGTGGCGCGTTGGGTGTAGTAGAGGGCGTTCAGTTCGACGGGGACATTCCCGGCAGCCGCCCGGCAGCGGGTGAGCGGCGCCATGAAGATGCGGTTGGGCGCCTCGACGGCGCCGATGCGGATCGGGGTGAACAGGTTTGCAGGAGTGCTCATGGGAATTGGAAGGCGAGAAGGGACAGACTGGTCGGTCTACTTTGTTGTCTACAAGGTGTGAGAAATGGGACTAGGGCGGTCAGGGCTTGGAGGAACCGCAGAGGGAAAGGGCGGCTGCCTTGGCGGAGTCGACGGGCCAAAGCGCCTTGGCGTTCTGGGCTTCGGTGACGGCGCCGGAGAAGAGGAGGAACCAGGCGTCACCGAGGGACCGGGCCGCCGAAGGCTCCCGATGGACCTGCAGGGCCAAGGAATGCCAGAAGAGGCGTGAGTTCGCCTTGTACTCCTGGACCACGCCAACGGCGTCGCTGTCGCGCGGGATCACCGTGGCGGTATTGGAGAACGGGCATCCTCGGAACTCTGAATCCTTGAGGAAGTTGCGCAGTCCGTCGAAGCGGATGGCGACCTTCTCCTCGGCGGGCAGATCGCGGTCCAACAGGGCCGACGCCTGTTGCTCGGACGCGGCCGCCTCCAGACGCAGCCATTCCACGCACAGCGACTCCTTGCTGCGGAACTGCTGGTAGAAGGTCGCCTTGCAGACCTCCGACTTCTCGATGAGCTCGTTGATGCCCACGGCCTCGTAGCCCCGTTCGGCGAACAAACGGGCGGCCGTCTCCAGGATACGCTGACGGGCTTCGGACATCTCGGGAGTCAATAAACAGACAAGTCTGTCTTATGGCAAGCCGGAA
>JAIXUV010000237.1 GCA_027483345.1 Verrucomicrobiales bacterium
ACGCTGTGCGATCCACCCCGACGATCGAGAACAACCTGTTCTTCGGTTTCCGGACCGGTGCCAATGAAGACTACGGCGGCGAGTTCGTCCCGGCCGCCCTCAACCCGGTGCTCGATCCCATGCTCGGAGGCATTAGCCGGCAGCCCGAGCGCATGCTTGACCCGACCCTCCGCGTCGGAAGCCCCGCTTGGGGCTACGGCCGCGTCGAAGATTCCAGCCTCCAGGCAGTCGACTATGTCGGGGCGTTTGGTTCAGAGAATTGGGCTCAGGATTGGACCGCGATGGGTCATGAAGGCTTCTTCAAGGCCACCGCCATCCGCCCATCCGGCCCCGCCGGCAGCACGCCTCCTCCCTCGCCGGTGGTGGGTGTTTCCCGCACCGAGACCGGGATCCGGTTGGCCTTCGCGACCGTCTCCGGACGCACCTACACGGTCCAGACCCGCGCCGCCCTCGGCTCGGGTGACTGGTCCGCCGCCGGACCGTCCGTCCCGGGCACGGGTTCCGAGGCCACGGTCGGTCTCCTGACCACCGACGCCGCCGCGTTCTACCGCGTGGTGGTGGAGTAAGGCCCCAGTTGGGCCAACGAAGACGGGGCGGGCCTTTCGGCCCGCCCCGTTTCTTTTCATCCGGCCCCTGCCGGGCTGATGCCGCGGTCACTTCGCGCTCACGGCTGCTTCTTCGTCGGCAGCTTCTCGAGGAACCGGTCCAATTCCTTCTCGGTCGCGGCATTGGTGATCACCTGCGAGCGGTCCCGCATCGAGCTGGACAGGGAGGCCAGCTGGGTCGGGGCATCCACGATGTAGGGCGTCAGGAAGATCAGCAGCTCGGTCTTGGAGCGGCTCTTCTGCCTCGATTTGAAGAGGTTCCCGAGGCCCGGGATGCTGCCGAGGATCGGCACCTTGCTCTCGGCGTCGGACTTGGTGTCGGAGATCAGTCCGCCGATGACCACCGTCTGCGAGTGCGGCGTGACGACCACGGTGTCGGCGGACCGGACATTGATGTAGGGGGCCGAGACGTCGGAGGAGAGCGACTGGCGTTCGGTCGGCGAGACCGACGAGATCTGGGGTTGGACGATCATCTCCACCTGGCCGTTGGCGCCGATGAACGGCGTGACGTTGAGGATGATGCCGACGTCGGTGTAGCTGACGTTGACGATGGGGATAGTGTTGTTCCCGGCCTGGGCGAAGGAGACGCCGGAGGGCAGGGGGACCTGCTGTCCGACGACGATTTTCGCGAGCTGGCCGTCGCGCGCGATGATGGAGGGCTTGGAGAGCACCTGGGCCTTGCCGGCCTTGGCGATGGCGCGGAGCGTGGCCTGGAAGTCGGTCCCGGCGATCTGGTAGAGGCCGCCAGCGCCGGCGCCGTTCGCGCCCGGGGTGAGGGCGCTGGACATCTGGCCGCCGATGACGCTGGCGTTGGTCACCACGGAGTTGAGGCCGGAGAGGCCGAGTACGGATCCGCCGCCGGTGGTGATGCCGTTGCCCACGTTCTTGGCCCAACCGCCCTCGACGCCGATGTCGGAGGAGTTGTTGAGCTGGACCTCGACGAACACCACGTTGATCAGCACCTGCGGCTTCGGGGAGTCGAGGTTGGAGATGACGTTGCTGATCTGGAGGCTCGTGTCGGCGTCGGCGATGACGATGATGTTGTGGGTCTGGGGATCGACCGAGATGATGGCGCTGCCGACGCTGCCGTTGTTGTTGTACTGGCTGGAGCTGCTGGAGGAACCGCCGCGGTTGGCGTTGTTGCCGCCACCGCCGCCGAATCCGCCGAAGCCACCGAATCCGCCGCCACCACCACCGCCGCGCTGCTGCGCGTGGAGAAGCGGGGTTGCCGCCAGGACCAGTGCGGCCGCCGCGGCGAGGCGGGTGAACCGCCGGAAGGAAGGAATGTTCATGGAATCTGTGGGAAAGACCGTGGGGTTCAGAACAGGTTTCCGCCGCCGCCACCGCCGGTACGGGTCCCGGTGCCGCCGAAGGCCGACGACGTCCCGCCGCTGACCGTGGTGCTGCTGCTGCTGGCGTTGTTCTGCTGGCGCTGCATGAGCGCGCTGTTCTGCTGTGCCGTTGAGGAGGCGCTGTTCCCGCGGCCGGAATTGCTGCCCTGGAACATGTTCTGGAGCACCTGGACCGCCTGCTGCGGATCCCCGTTTTCCATGTGGTAGACGTACACGCGCTGGTCCCGGTTGGAGGGCACGTCGAGTTCGCGGACCATGCCCGCGATCTGGGTCATCAGGTCCTTGGAGGCCGTGACCACGACCGAGGAGGTGCGGGCGTCGGCGACCGAGACGACCTGCGAGGCCTTGCGGATGCGGTCGTTGGCGCCGGAGGCCGTGGCGGTGCCGCCGCCACCGCCACCGCCGCGGCCGCCACCCCCGAAGCCGCCGAATCCCCCGAACCCACCGAAGCCGCCTGCGCCCGGGGCCCCGCCGAAGCGGATCGGGGACTGTGTGCCGGATCCGCTCGAGGAGCTGGTGTTGAAGAGCTCGGTGAGCAGCGTCGCCACCTCACCCGGATTGGCGTTCTTCAGCTTGAAGACCCGGATCTCGGTCTCGGACTGGGCGCTGGTGTCGATCGCTCTGATGATCTCGACCAGGTGCCGGATGTTCGACTGGGTGTCGGTCATCACGATTGAGTTGCCGGCCGCATTCGCCACGAACGTGGCGTTCGCGGAGACGAACGTGGAGAGGTCCTTGGCCAACTGCTCTGCCTCGACGTAGCGGATGGGGATGATCTGGGTCACGACCTCGTCGTTGGCCGGGATCAGCGCCGGATCATTGCTCACCTTGACCGGGATGTTGCGGCTCTTGGCGGTGCTGCGGTCCACGATCGTGAGGGTCCTGCCGTCTCGGATCGCGGCGTAGCCGTTCTTGCCGAGGACCGAATTGAGCAGGTCCACCGCCTCGTCACGGGTGAGGGGCTGGTTGCTGATCACGCTGACCTCGCCCTTCACCGTGGCCTCCATGACCACGACGAAGCCGGCGGCCTCGCTGAGGTGGCTGAGGACCTGGTCGAGCGGCGCGTTCCGGAAGTTGAGGCGGATGGCGTCGGGGCCCGACGACGGCGTCGTCTCAGCCAGTGGCTGGGGCTCCGAGGCGGCAGACCTTGGAGTGGAGTCGTCCACCTTCACCGGCGCCGCGGCGGTGGCTTTGGCTTCGGTGGCGGTGTCGGCGGACTTGGGGACGTCCTCGGCGCGGGCGGCGGCGAGCATGCCGGCGGCGCAGGCGGCGGAGATGATCCGGGTGATGGCAGTGTTCATTTCGACTCCTGTTGGCGTTTCAGCATGAGCTTCCTGAGAACTTCGGCGGCGTCGCCGGTGGCGGCCGGCGGTGTGGCGGCGTCGGCCGCCTCGGTGGCATCGGCCTTCGCCGGGGCCTCCACGGGTTCGGCACCGTCCAGGCGCAGGGCCTTGCCGATCGCCAGTTCGATCTCCGCGCCCTCCTTGGGCTTCAGGATGACCGAGGACGGCCGGATTGCCGCGACCGTGAATCCGGCGATGGACCCGTTGGCGGCGATCGTCTTCTTGTACTCGGAGGCGGGGCCGTCGAAGAAGGCGAACCGGCCGCGCGAGTAGTCCATGACGCCCACGAGGGTGAGGGTCGGGATCACGGTGTTGCGCGGCCGCTCCGGCTGTCGGCGCGACTCGCCGGGTCCGCGGGCACGGCGGTCCGGGTCGAAGATGTTCCGGTCCGAGATGAAGCGGACGAACGAGGACGGGTCTGCGGTGGCGGCGGGGGCGTTGGTCGTCGACTCCTCGGCCGCGCGCGCCGGGGAGGCGAGCAGCGTCACCGCGAGGCCGACGGCGGCGGGGATGCGGGTGCGCTTCATGGGCGGGATTCCGGGGTGAGGGTGAGGCCGCTCACCTGGAGGCCGAGGGTGAGCTTCTGTCCGGTCTTGTCACGGGTTCCGAGCTGGACCGAGGCGATCCGGACGCCGAGGGGGCTGTCTTCGATCCGTTGGAGGAAACCGCCGAGGTGGGAGAGCGATCCCGAGGCCTCCACGCGGCAGGTGAGGGTGGAATGCTCCTCCGAGTCGTTGCGCCATTGCGGGATGGTGTCCGTCACCTCGGCTCCTGCGGCGCGGGACCAGGTGTTGAACTCGTTGAGCAGGCGCTGCTCGGCGAGCGAGGGATCCGCGGGAAGGGTGTTGGTCCTCATCGATTCCCAGCGTCCGCGGATTCCCGCCTCGCGCCGGAGCAGGGAGGCCCCTTCGTCGACCTGCTTGCGGAGGGATTCGATCCGCTTGGAGCGGGCGGTCCACCAGTCGCCGGCCGGGCCGATGACCAGGAGGTCCGCGGCGTAGAGGGCCGCGGCCCCGGCCGCTAGGATCATGAGAAGCTGTTGTCGGTTGCGGATGTTCATGGTGTGGCTGCCGGGTTCCACTGGAAGCCGAAGGTGAACTGGATCGGACTGGTGCCGCGGATCTGGTCCCGGTGCAGTTGGGTCACGCCGGGCGCCGCGTTGAGCGTCTCCAGCATCCGCAGGAACGACGCTGTGTCCCGGGCGGTTCCGGCGCAGGTCACGTTCGAGCCCTCGCGGATCTCGATGCTCGTCGCGGTCACCGAGCCATCCTGGGGGAACGCGGCGCTGAGCTGCCGGAGGACCGCGAGGTTCGGGAAGGAATCGTCGAACCACGGGCGGTACTGCCGGATGCGCTGCTGCATCGAGTCCAGCTCGGAGACCTTGGCCGACATGGCCGACCAGCGGCGTCCCAGCAGGAAGAGCTGCACCTGCTGGTAGAGGACCAAGGCGAGGAGCAGCGCGAAGATGCCGCCGGCGACGGCCCCGGCGGCCTTGAGCCGGCCCGCCGAGTAGCGGGCAACGAGACGTCCCACCAGGGTCGGCCGCGGGGGAAGCAGGTCGCAGGGCGACGGGATTCCCTCCAGGAACCGGGCCGCGATCGCGACGGCGATGGAAGCGGGCGTGCCGGAGGCGACCCCGGGTCCCGGCTCGCCGTCCGGGAAGTTCGGTGCGACCTCGGTTGCCAGTCCGGACTGGCGCAGGCGGTCGCCGAGGGCATCCGCGAGGGCCTGTGACGGTGCCGACGGCCCGGTGATCCGGGCGCGCGTCACCTGTTGGCGGAGCGCGTCGGGAAGCTGGCCAAGCGTGATGCGGATCTCGCGGGCCACGATCTCCGGCCGCGGGGCGAGGCGGGAGCCGTCCTCGGCCGGATCGCCTTCCAGGGTCCGATGCGCGGCGACGCCGCCACCGGCCAAGACCAGCAGGATCACCTGTTCGTCCTCGAGGGAGATCAGCAGGAGTCCGTCGCGGAATTCCTGGGGACGGACCAAGGCTGGGGTTCCCAGCGGGAGTCCTTCCAGCCGGAGTCCCGCCTTCGTCAGGCCCGCCTCGAGTCCCGACAACGGCGAGTCGGCCACGCCGAACAGGGTCACATGGTGGCTGCCGCCGGGAAGCCCGCACGAGGACGAACCCTGGCGCAACGCCGCGGTGTCGGTGGAGAAGCAGCGTTCGGCCTCCAGTTGCAGGAGGCTCTCGGCGTCGGCGTCCGGGAGCTCGGGGATCTCGGTCCTTCCGGTGAGGATCCAGCGGGGCGGGACGGCGACCACGCAATGGCGCTCGCGGATGCCTGCGGCCTCGAGGTGAGTCCGGATCTCGGTGCCGAGCACCTCGGGAGGGGTCGAGGGTACCGCGGCAGCCAGCGGCACGGTGACGCTGGCGACGATCCGCAGCGATCCGTTGGCGCGGACGAGATGGGCGGCCTCGAGGCGTCCGGCTCCGAGCCGGAGACCGACGATCGAGGTGGGGCGTTTTCGTCGCCCGAATCCGGAGATGGCGGCTGAGTTCATGGGGTGTTTCCGGCCAGAAGCTTCTCCCGGACCGTGTCGCCGAGGGCCCAGCCGAGTCGGCTGAGGTCCTGTCGGTGGATGATCTTCGGGGTGCCGTCGGAGAGGTCGAAGACGAAGCGGACCCGCCGGTAGCCGCGTCCCTCGGGACCCACGGCCGCGATGTCGGCGGAGTACTGGAAGCTGCGGGTCGTGATGCGGTCGCGTTGGGCGAGGGCGGTGACCACGGGGCTGTTCCGCCCGAGGGCGGTGACGATCCAGGCCACGCTTCCGAGGGAGTCGGGGTTGCTGCGGCGGTAGTTGATGAGCGTCTCCGCGGCGCCGGTGGCGGTCTGCTCATTCACGCCGGAGCCCATGAACAACGCGGTGAGCACGGGCTCGGGGGCGGTGTTGATGTTGACCCGTCCGTAGGTGAAGGAGTTGGTGGACGTGGCCAGTTCGCCGGCGATGCGCGCGAAGTCGTCCTCGCCCAGTCCGCTGTTCAGGTAGAACTGGAGGGGGCTCGCGATGGTCGGCGTGGCGTTGCCCCGGAATCCCAGCTGGTTGAGCACCTGCTGGGCGCGCGCCTGGCCGAAGGCGGTGCTGAGCAGGCCGAGCAGCTGCGCGCGGTTGCTGATGTTGGTCAACGTCGTGCCGTCGGAATGGGTGTTCGGCTCGCGGCTGTAGACCGTCAGGTAGTCGAGCAGCCCCGGGTAGAAGGGCTTGGCCCCTGAGGCCGCCTTCTCCTGGGCGTCCTGGACGCCGTTGCGGTTGCGGTCGTCGCCCTCGAGGTCGGCGAGCGTGATCCCCTGGACCAGCCGCAGCTCGTCGAGGCTCTCGTACTGGCCGTGCTTGGCCTCGTAGCCCAGGGCCCCGTAGTTCAGCGTCAGGGTGCTGTTGGTGGACCGCCAGTCGACGACGGCCTGGGCGACGTCGACGAACATCCCGGGCAGGTAGACGAGGATGTTGGAGCCGGCCCGGTTGATGTTCAGCTTGCCGGCCTCGTCCACGAGCCCGAAGACGGGTTGGGTGGCGGTGACGTTCAGTGTCGGCGGCGTGTCGCGGCCGATGATCCACACCCTGGCCTCGCCGATGGGAAGGGATTCGCAGCGGAAGAGGGAGTTGGTCGGGATCACCCCGTTGGTGGAGAGGTTGAGGATCGACCAGGCCACGTAGCGGGAGGCTCCCTCGATGGCCTGTTCGGCGGCGAGGCCCGCGGCGCGGTTGGCCGAGGCCCGCAACTCGAGGGTCATGGTGTCCGCGAAGTACAGGGCCAACGCCACCAGGCCGACGGACATCCAGAGCACGAGGATCAGCACCGACCCCCGCTTCCGTGGAGCGCTCTCGGGACTTGATGGAGGGGAGGTCCTCAATCGCTCAGAGGGTGGTGTTGGAGATGTTCCGGGCTACCACGCGTACCGGGACGAGGAGTTCCGTCGGGTTGGAAGGGTCGAAGTTGGCGCCGCGCTGGATCTGGAGCCGGACGGCCAACGGGAGGTTCGTGCTCAGGGCGGCGGTGTCCGACGTGTCCCAGGACTCGGTCCACATCGCCCCGTTGAAGCACTGGACGCGGAACTGGGAGACGTCGCGGAGGACGAGCTGGTCCTCGGTCTGGGGTGTGCCGAGGGTGAGGAGGTTGCGGGTGACGGAGCGGTACAGGTCCCTGGAGTTGCCGTTGCCGCGGAGCCCGTAGGCCACGCGTTGGACCTCGCCCCAGGGTTGGGTGCGGTCCATGACGGCGGTCGCGGTGTGGAACTCGAGCTGGACGGGTTGTCCGAGGCCGAGGGCGGAGACATTGCCGGCCCGGAAGGCGCCCGACATGACGCCGTCCGGCTTGGGGGCGACGGCGCAGGACAGGTCGCGGCGCAGGATCTCCGCGGCCTGGTCGAGCGGTGCGGCCGCGTCGATGGTCTCGGCGGTCCTGTTCCGGAGCCGCACCGCCCCGAAGAAGGCGCCGTTCACGGCGACCAGCACGATCGCCGCGAGCCCGATCGCGAGGATCAGCTCGATGAGCGTGAACCCGTGCCGGACCCGTTCGCCCAGACCTGTCGTCCCGATGGAATTCCGGACGTTCAACGGGAGGAGGTGGCGGAAAGGGTGGAGGAGGAGGCGCCGGGATTCAGGTCGGCGACATCGGCCAGGGTGGAGAGCCGCACGGCGTAGTCGCGTCCCTGGGCGGCGAAGGTGACCTCGGCGGTGAGCACCTGGAGGTCGGGGAGGTTCCAGTTGGAACGGCTCAATGACCAGCGGTACTCGATGTTCCCCTCGCGGGTGGTTCCACGTTGGGAGGCGTTGGACCAGTTGGTGAGAACGAGGCTCTCGTTGAGGACGCGGTCGGCGATCCGCGCGGCGGCCCCCTTCCTTGCGGCGACAGTGCCCGAGAGGCTGGCGACGCGCAGCGCCTGCACGGCGGCCGGAATGACGATCGCCAGGAACAGCAGCGACGCCAGCAGCTCCGCCAGCGTGAAGCCGGAGCGGCGGTGTCTAGTTGGTTGCGTTCTGGATCTCATATCCGCGTCGGTCGGCGGCTTCCACTAGCCACAGGGACGTGCCCAGCGCATCCCTCAGCTCGACCCGGCCGGGACTGCCTTCATCCGCGGTTCCATCGGGAAGCCATCGGACGGCGGGGCGGTCGCGGAAAGTGACCGAGGTGCCGGTGCCCGTGGTTACGGAAATGCGGAGGGTTTCGTCGGCGATGAACTCGAGTTCCTTCGGATCCGACTTCCCAGCCGGAGTCTCCGTGGCCATGCCGTAGCGTCCCGCAGCGGCGTCGAGCCAGACCATGGCGGGAATCCCATCCGAGATCGCCCGGGCCTGGCCGGCACGGAGCAGCGAGTACAGACGATGGGCCTCGGAATGGATCGCCCGGCCACGGATGAAACCGGAGATGCGCGGCGACACGATGGAGACGGCGATCACGAGGAGGGCGAGTACGAGGACCAGCTCGATGAGCGTGAACCCGTCCCGCGCTCCCCGGTCACTTGGCCGTCCAGTTGCCGATGTCATCGTCGGTGCCGGTCTTCCCGTCGGGTCCGGACGAGGAGATGTCGAAGGAGTTGGCGTTGTGGCGTCCCGGGTAGGCGTAGGTGTACGCGTTGCCCCACGGGTCCTGCGGGATCTTGTCCAGATAGGGTCCGCGCCAGTTCTTCGCGTCGCGGGGCGCCTGGAGGAGGTCGTTGATGTTCTTGGGGTAGAAGCCGCTGTCGACCTCGAAGGCGTCGAGGGCGGTCTTGACCGCGGCGATGTCCGCGCGGACGGCGGCCTGACGGGCCTGCTCGGAGCGTCCCATCATCTTGGGGATCACCAGGGCGGCGAGAATGCCGATGATGGTGATCACCAGCAGCATCTCGACGAGGGTGAAGCCGTGGCGCCGGCGACGGGATTCCGGGGCGCTGGTGGAGGCGGGGATCTTCATGGGGAGGTGTGGACGATTCGGGTCGGGTCGGTGGCTTACTTGATGTTGTCCTGGAGCGAGAACACCGGCAGGAGCATGCCGATGAAGATGATGCCGATGAATCCGGCGATCATGAAGAGCATGAGGGGTTCGGCGAGGGCGACGGCGGTCTTGAGCTGGCGGTCGAGTTCGCCCTCCGTGACGTTGGCGATGCGGACCAGCTCCTTGTCGAGGTGGCCGCTCTCCTCGGCGACGGAGATCATCTCCATCACGGAACCGGGGAAGAGCGTGCGGCATTCGGCGAGGCTCTGGCCGAGCCGGCCGCCCTGTTGGACCTTCTCGATCGATTCTGCGACGGCGTCGACGAGGATCTGGTTGCCGATGGACTTGCGGGCGACGTTGAGGCCTTGGACGAGGGGCACGCCGGCTCCGAGCAGGGTGCCGAGCATGCGGCAGAAACGGGCCATGGCGAACTGGGCGAGGAGGTTTCCGACCACCGGCGCATCCAGAAGCATGCCCTCCCAGGAACGGCGTCCCTTTTCGGAGGTGAACCAGGTCCGCAGTCCGAAGAACGCCCCCAGGCCGGCCACCACGAAGACGAGGCCGTACTCCCGGAGTCCGCGGCTCGTGGCGATGATCAGCTGTGTGATCAACGGCAGGGAACCCTTCACGCTGGCGAAGACCGTCTGGAACTTCGGGATGAAGAAGACGAGCAGCACGCCCAACACGACCAGGGCGAGCACCAGCAGAACCGCCGGATAGATCATCGCGGTGGCGACCTTCGACTTCAGGTCCTTTTCCCGGGACTGGAAGTCGGCGATCTGGGCCAGGACGAGGTCGAGGAAGCCGCCCGCCTCGCCGGCCTGGACCATGGCGGTGTAGACCTTGGGGAAGGTCTCCGGGGAACGCGCCATGGCATCGGCGAGCGACATGCCGTCGACGACGAGGTCGTGGACCTCCCGCCACTTCGCGGCGGCGGCCGGGGACGAGGCCTCCTTGCCCAGAATGACGAGGGCACGGCTCAACGGAACTCCGGCGGAAAGCAGGCTGGAGAGGAGCCGGGTGAAGGTCTCGAGCTCCTTCGAGGAGACCTTGCCGGAACCGAAGCCGGTGGTGGCGTTGGCGGCACCGGATGCGGCGGGACGCGACTTGCCGTCCTTGCCCGCCTTCTCGGTGAGGCGCAGCGGCCTGAGCCCGAGCGACTGGATCTGGCGCAGGGCGTCCGGGCGTCCACCGGCGTCGATGGCGCCTTCGGCGATCCCGCCGTCGGCACGGAGGGCCTTGTACTGGAAGGTCGGCATGCCGGGGCTACTTCCGGTTCACCGCGATCTCGGCCGCCGACGGGGCGTCGGGTGACGCGGCGGGCGTGGCCTGTTCGGTCTCCTTGGCCGTGGTGACGCTGAGGACCTCCTCCACGGTGGTGATGCCCTGCGCGACCAACCGCCAGCCATCCTCGGCCAAGGTCCGCATCCCTGCGCGGCGGGCCGCGTCGCGGACCCTGTCGGTCGACGCGCGGGAGAGGATCATCGAGCGGATGTTCTCGTCGGTGTCCATCCATTCGAAGATGGCGTGGCGTCCTAGGAAGCCGATCCCGCGGCAGTCCCGGCAGCCGTTGGCCTGGTAGAGCACGGCGTCAGCGGGAAGGCCGAGCCGCGACTTGAAGGCCGCGGCGGTCGGGCTCAGGTCGGGAGTCTTGCACTTCTTGCAGAGCACGCGGACGAGGCGTTGCGCGAGGACCGCCTCCAGGGAGGAGGCCACCAGATAGGGTTCGACACCCATGTCCACCAGACGCGTCAGCGCACCTGGGGCGTCGTTGGTGTGGAGCGTGGAGAACACCAGGTGGCCGGTCAGCGAGGCCTGCACGGCGATCTGGGCGGTCTCCTGGTCGCGGATCTCGCCGATCAGGACCACGTCGGGATCGTGGCGCAGGATCGAGCGCAAACCGCGGGCGAACGAGAGGCCGGCCTTTTCCGAGACCTGGATCTGGTTGACGCCCTTGAGCTGGTATTCGACGGGGTCCTCGATGGTGATGATCTTGCGGACGGCGTCGTTGATCTCGTTGAGAGCCGTGTAGAGCGTCGACGTCTTGCCGCTGCCTGTCGGGCCGGTGACCAGGATGATGCCGTGGGGAAGTCCGAGCACCCGACGGAAGCAATCGAGGTCCCGCTTCGCCATCCCGATGTCGCCGAGTCCGCGCAGGGAGGAGTTCTGGCGCAGGAGGCGCATGACCACGGCCTCGCCGTGGAGCATGGGGATGATCGAGACGCGGATGTCCACGTCGGCCGAGTCGATGCGGACCTTGATGCGTCCGTCCTGCGGCAGCCGCTTCTCCGCGATGTTCAGGTGGCTGAGGATCTTGACGCGGGAGACGATGGCCGGCTGGAACTGCTTCAGCTGCGCCGGCACGGGGATTTCCTGCAGGTCGCCATCGATCCGGTACCGGATGCGGAACTCATCCTCGAACGGTTCCAGGTGGATGTCCGAGGCGCGCAGCTCGATGGCGTCCTTCAGCACCTGGTTGACGAAGCGGATGATGGAGGCTTCGTCCTGGCCGTCGGAGTCGAGGTTGTTGTCCTCGGCGCCCTCGTCGACGATCTGGATGGACTTCTCCTCGTCGAGGGTGCCGATGGTGTCGGCGCCGACGCCGAGGTGCTTCTTGAGTTCGCGCTGGATGGCCTCGGTGGGCGCGAGCACCGGATGCAGGCGCAGTCCGGTGAGCGTCTTCAGGGCGTCGAACCCCTGGGTGTTGAACAGGCGGCTGGTAGCCACCTCGACCGTCCCTCCGTTGCGGCGCAGGGGCAGGAGTTCCTCCCGCATCAGGACCCGGGCGGGGAACTGCGCGAGCAGTTCCCGACCCGGTTCCACGGCGTCGAGGGAGGAATACTCCAGCCCATATTCCGGTGCCAGCCACCGCAGGACTTCAGCTTCGCCGGCGGCCGCCTTCCCCGACCTGAGGAACTCGTCGCGATCGCCGACGGACAACTGGCGCGCCGTCACCATCCCGTCCAGCAGCGGCTGGAGGTCGGAGGCGGTTTCGGCGACGGGATTGGCGGCGACGGGCATCGGGTTCCTCGGGCGGATGGGCGTGCGACGTTCCGGCTCAGTTGAGCAGGCCGAGCAGGGTGGCGGCCGCCTCCTGCTTCACCGTGAGGACCTTGCGCAGGTCGTTCTGGGCCGCTTCCAGCTTCTCCTGCTTGGCCTTCTGCGAGGCCTTGTACTTGGC
>JAIXUV010000028.1 GCA_027483345.1 Verrucomicrobiales bacterium
CCACCGGGCGCCAGCACCACGGGCCGCCAACGGCCGGCATCGAAGTCCACCGGCGGCTTCTCGCGCCGCCCCAGCCAGGAGGCGATCTGTTCGCCGCCCTTCACCTCCCAGCCGCCCAGAGCGGGCGCAAACAGGAGCAACGCAGGCAGCCGGGCCAGGTTGTCCGAGAGGAACGCGGACCGATGGCGCACGAGGTGGATCTCCCGGGCGGCTTCCGCCAGACGGCCTTCCATGGAGCGCGTGTCGGGCGGGGCCCCGGTCCAGGGCGTCGCGGGGTTCCCGAGCTGGGGTTCGGACAGCTCGAGCACCACGATCCTCAGGCCGGGTCGGGAAAGCAGCCGTTCCGCCAGGGCCTCGAGGGCGTCGATGCTGGAGCTGGTGAACGCGGCGTTGAAGCCACGCAGCCCGGCGAGCCCGGAACGGCGCTCCTCGAAGGCGCTGGAGACCAGCGCCGGCGAGACGCCGTCCTGGGTCCGCGAGGTTCCGAGGAAGAGGAAGTCCACGCGTTCGTGGCGCTCGCACATCGCGACCTTCGCCAAGGCCCGGTGCGAGGCGGCTTCGAACAGCGGTTCCCATCGGCGGACCGCCAGCTCCAACGCCACCACCAGGACCACGAACCCGGCGACGAAGGCGGCCAGCCTGCGGCGGTGCGGACTCGCGGTTGGTGCGGCGGCGATGGACATGGGACGCGGGTCAGGCGGCGAGTTGCGACAGGCGCTCCTGGATCTGCGCGGTCCAGCGGGTGACGTAGCTCGTCGACCGGGACAGTTCCTCGAGGCGTTCGAGAGGCAGCGCCGCACGGCGCGCGTCGGCGGGGGCCGCCGGGGCCTTCTCCCACGCCGCGTTCAGTTCCCGAAGCTCCAGGTCGAGCGCGTCGCGCCGGGCGTTCACCTTGCCCTGGAGCGTCATCAGCCGGTCGGACCAGCCGAGCTGGGTGCGCAGACGCTGGAGCCGGAGCATCGCCGGCAGGTCCTCGGGCGCCGGGACCGAAAGGAACGTGTCGACGTCGCGGCAGGTCTGCCCGATCTCGACGAAGAGGTCCATGGTCCCCGGAGGGATGCGTTGGATGTCGCGGGGCCTCGCGCCGAGCTCGAGCTCGAGCAGGTGGAACAGGCGGTCGCGCGGCTCGCGCAGGGTGTTGAAGGCCGCGTTCAGTTCCGCGGAACGGTCGTTCGCCGCCGCCTTCGCCTCGTCGGTCCCGCCGTGCACCCGGTCGGGATGCGCCTCCGCGGAAAGCAGGAGGAAACGCGACTTCAGCGCCTCGGCGTCCAGCCAGGGGCGCCGAGGTTCACCGAGCAGGTCGAAGCAATCCGTCATGGAACCCCGACCGTGGACCGGAGCCGCCTCCGGTTCAAACCGTTCCTCGGCCGGACGGGATGGCCACGGAGACACCGAGGACACGGAGGGTTTGGAATCTGTCCGTGGTCAGGTGTCCGTGGCCCATCGTCCGTCGGTGGGCGAGGTCGCGGAGGCTTTCCGGCCTTCTCCTCGTGGCAGCGTCCGCCATCACCGGGCCGCGGATCCCAAGTCTCCTCCCCGGAGAAATCCGTGCCATCCGTGTCAAACCTCCGTGACCTCCGTGTCTCCGTGGCCATTCCCACCCGGCATCCCGTCCTTGCCTCGGCGTGGACGGGTGCGGAACGTCCCGGGCCTTCGGATGCACCTTCTGCTGCCGCTCCTCGCGGCGATCGCCTTCGCGGCGGGATCGCTCGTGTACAAGCGTGCCCTGTCCGAGGGCGCCACGCTGGCGCATGCGGTGGTGGTGAACAACGTGGTCCTCGGCTTCGCCTTCCTGCCGTTGCTCGCCTTCGATCCGCATCCCATTCCCTGGGACCAGATCCACCTGCCGGCGATCACCGCCACGGTCTTCGTCCTGGGGCACTTCCTGAACGTGGCCTCGCTGCGGGTCGGGGATGTCTCGGTGGCCACGCCGTTGCTCGGGGCCAAGGTGCTGTTCGTGGCCCTGTTGGCGCGGTTCGCCTTCGGGGAGGCGATCACGCCGCTGAAGACCGCGGCCGCGGCGCTGACCACGGCGGGTGTGTTCCTGACCGGAGTCACCGACTTCAAGCCGGGACGCCGGGCGGGACTGACCACCGCCCTCGCGCTCGGATGCGCGGCGGCGTTCTCGGTGACCGACGTCCTGATCCAGGTCTGGGCCTCCCGGTTCGGCGTCTTCAACTTCCTCTCGCTGCTGTTCGTGGCGCTGGCGGTCGAGTCGACGCTGCTGCTGCCGTTCCTGGGATTGCGGTCCCTCAAGGCACCGGCGGTGGCGTGGCGTTGGATCGGGCTGGCGACGACATTGTCGGCGGTGCAGGCAATCCTGATCACCGGGACGATCGGCGTCTGGAAGGACGCCGCCGGCGTGAACGTCGTCTACGGCACGCGCGGGCTGTGGAGCCTGGTGCTGGTGTGGTGGGCGGGGCACTGGTTCGGCAACGAGGAACGGCGCGAAAGCGGCGCCGGCCGCATGCTCACCCGCGCCGCCGGCGCCGTCCTGATCCTCACCGCCGTCGTCCTGACCGTGCTCGGCGGGCGCTGAACCGCGCCGGAGCGGGGGAGGGAGGCCTCACGCCAAGGCGCCAAGCCGCGAAGGAAGAACGATTCGGGCACAGGTGTTCCGTGGCGGAAGCGGACGCGGCCGGGGGAATCACCACCCAAGAACCCGGATTCCCTTTCCCCTTCGCGGCTTTGCGGTTTTGCGTGAGGCCGTCCGTTCGGATTCGGCGTTCCCCTCGCTCACTCCGCCTTGGCCTGCTGGACGGAAGGGGCGACGAGCTTCCAGACTCGGCCCTTGCCGGGGGTCAGGCCGATGTTGCCGTTGGTCATCACGTACACCTCGCCGGCGTCGTCCTGGCCGAAGGCCACCACGTAGCCGCCCAGCTTCACCGGACTGGCCAGCTCCAGCGGTTCCACGGCCCACTCGGACTTCGGGTCGGTCGGCCGGTGCGCGACGAGCAGCGTGCCGCCGGGCACGCCCCAGATGCGGCCCCAGTCGCCGTAGATGTAGTCGCCGGCGAGACCCGGTAGCGCGGTGCCGCGGTACACGTAGCCGCCGGTCACGCTGATGCCGTAGGCGTCCGCGTCCTTCTTGAAGCCGTTCCGGTTCTTGTAGCGGGCGATCGGACCGACGATCGGTTCGCCGCGCGGTCCGACGGCGGGCGTCTCGGCCGTGGGCTTTTCCGCGGCCTTCGGATTGAACCCGACGAAGCCCTCGGTCAGGCGCCAGCCGTAGTTGCCGCCCTTCTCGATGCGGTTGACCTCCTCCCAGAGCGTCTGGCCGACGTCCGCGGAGTAGAAGGCGTGGTCGCCGCCGCGGTCGAAGCCGAGTCCCCACGGGTTGCGGATGCCGTAGGCCCAGATCTCGGGGAGCGCGACGGTGCCGTCGGCGAAGGGGTTGTCCTTCGGGATGCCGTGACCCTCGGGCACGTTGACGTCGATGCGCAGGATCTTGCCGAGGAGCGTCTTCAGGTTCTGGCCGTTGCCGCCCTCGGGGCGCTTGCCGTCGTCGTTCGCGTTGCCGCCGTCCCCGACGCCCACGTAGAGGAAGCCGTCCGGGCCGAAGGCGATGCGGCCGCCGTTGTGGTTGGAGTAGGGCTTGTCGATCTCGAGCCGGACCTTCTCGGACGCCGGGTCGATGGCGAGGGGCTCGGCGGCGGGGAGGGTGAACTCGGAGACCCGCAGGGTGCAGTCCCAGTTGGTGGGGGCGGATTCCCGGCGCGACCCGGTGTAGGCGACGAAGACTCGGCGGTTCCGGGCGAAGTCGGGATGGAGTGCGAGGCTGAGGACGCCGCGTTCGTCGAAGCCGCCATGGTTCAAGGCGGAGAGGCGGTTGGTGAGGTTCAGCACCGGCGCCTCGCGCAGCTGGCCAGGCTTCTCGAGCAGCCGGACGTAGCCGGGTTGGTCCACGATCAGGGCGCGGCCGCCGGGCAGCGCGACGTAGGCCAGCGGCGAGGTGAGGCCGTCGGCGACGAGTTCGAGGGAAACCTTCGGGGCGGCTTCGGCCAGCGGGGCGAGCGCGGCGAGTGCGAGCGACAGGGTCAGCGAACGCAGGGTCATGGAAGGACCATGTCGCGGACCTGGAAAGGCCGCAACCCCGCGGCGAACGGCCCTGCAGGAAGGCAGCAGGGTCTTTCGGTGGCGCCGCCGGTCGTGCCCGGTATTGTCCTTCCCATGCGTCTGCAAGGAACCTTCCTCGCCGCGGTCCTGATCGCCCTGCCGTTGGTGGGTGAGACGACCATCCCGGATCCGGCCACGTTGCCCTACCGTGCCTTCGCCGACCTCGCCGACAAGGTGGACGCGTTTCGCGACAAGGAGCGGCTCGACCTGTGCGTCCGCGTGACGCCGAAGGATCCGGCCGACACCGCGCCGATCCGGCTCGAGGTCCGATCGAGGTCGGGCGTGAAGACCGTGGAGGTGGCGGCCGACGGCGGGTTGGTCGACCTCCCGACGACCCCGGCGTTGAGGGAGGAGAACCCTCCGGTGGTCGCCAACCGTCCCAAGGGCACGCTGCAGCTGGGCGTCCGTGTGGTCCTGAAGCGTCCCGAGAAGGCCGGTGACGAGACGGTCGGCTGGTATCAGAAGGCGCTCGACCAGGCGAACGCCGCGGCGAAGAAGCTCGGAGGCGGGCTCGGCTTCCTGGTGCCGAAGTCCAAGGCGTTGCTGGTGGAGTTCCCGAAGTCCGCGAAGGGACGCGTGGTGGTGACGACCGGCGCGGTGGAAACCGTGATGGAAGCCGATGCGAAGGGCTCGGTGGGAGTGGCCTTGGGGAACCATCCCGCCGGCTCGCGGATCCGCTTCGAACCCGCACCCACGTCGATCCAGCCGGACTGAACCGTCGTTTCCGTCCATAAGCCGTCCACCCGCATTCCGTCGCTCCCCATGACCCCTGCGTTCCCCGGCGCGCTTCTCTTCCTACGGATCCTCGGCGGTCCGGAGGTGGAGCCCGTTTCCGGCCACCGGTATCTCCTGCTGGAACCCGCGCCGTGGCCGGAGTCCGAACAGGCGGCGCAGGTCTTGGGCGGTCACCTGGCCTCCATCGGGAGCCCGGAGGAACAGGATTGGGTCTTCGGCGCCTTCGGGAACCGTGGAGGCGTCGAGAGGAGCCTGTGGATCGGGCTCTCCCGATCGACTCCGGGTGGTCCGTTCGGATGGTCCGACGGCAGCGTCACGACGTACCGGAACTGGCTGCCGGGCCAGCCCGACGACGCCTTGGGCGGCGAACCGTATGTGCACATGATCTCCCGGGCCAACACCTTCGGGCATCCGGGTGGAACCTGGAACGATCTGGGAACACCCGGGGCGCCGTTCACCGATTTCGACCCGGTCTGCGGCGTGGTGGAACTGCCGCCGTTGGAGCTTCGGTTCGATGCCGCGCCGACCGCCGGTTCGCTGGGGTTCTCCTGTCCGACGCTTCCCGGGTTCCTCTACCGGATCGAAAGGACGGACGACCTCGTCGCCGGCCAGTGGGTCGACGCGGGCGTTTCGGTATTGGGGGACGGACTTCCCTGGGTCACGGAACTTCCGGCCGCCGCCGCCGCGGCCCGGTTCTACCGGGTGGTCGAGACGGCGCCGGCGACCTCGGCTTCGGGCGTGGTGCCCTTGGGATCGCAGGGGCGATAACCTCCCCACCGGGCCGTTCGGGCCGTCCGCGGCTCCCGCAGGCGGTCGTGCCTGCCTCTGTGGATCGCCCCCTTCACCGTGGCGGTTTCCTGCGCGAACAGTGCGGGGTTCTCTTCCACGGGTCGGATCCATGGTCCGCCTGGAATCGTCCGTCGAACGGGATTGATCCGCTGCGCTGCGGTTCCTAGGGTCCGAGGGCCATGGATACGCCGTCCGACCGCCCGCTCCGGATCCTGCGCATCGCGCAGGTCGTCCGGAACCGTTCCGGCGGCATGTCACGGACGATGTTCCTGACCGGGGACGAACTGGAGCGCCGGGGACACTCGGTGGACTACTGGTTCGAGGAGGACATCCCCATGGCCCTTCCTCCCCAGCTTTGGCGATTCGTCGCGCCGTGGCAGGTCCGCCGGCAGCTGCTGAGGGAACGTCGTGCGGGACGGGAATGGGATGTGGTCGAGGTGCACGAACCGTTGGGGGCGCTCCTCGTCTCCGGACGCCGGATCCGCTCCCGGATCGTGGTGCTCTCCTTCGGACTCGAGGAGCGGTCCCGGCTGGCCTCGCTCGACTACCGCCAACGGAAGGGCATCCCGATCTCCCTCAAGGACCGCTACTCGCCCCTGACCGTCGTTTGGCAGGCGCAGTGGGCCACACGTCATGCCGACCACGTGCTCTGCTCGAACCCCGCGGATCGGGGACATCTGGTGGCCGCGGGGGTGGATCCGCGCCGTGTGACCCGGCATTTCAGCGGCGTGGAGAGGGAGTTCCTGGACGCGGAGCCCCCGCCGGCGTCCGGACGTTCCGGGATCCTGTTCCTGGGCACCTGGATGGACCGGAAGGGTGTCCGGGACCTGGCACCGGCCGTCTCGGAGGTCCTGCGACGGCATCCCGACTGGACCTTCACGGCGGCCGGCGGCCTCAAGACCGCGCCGAGGGTCCTCGAGGACTTCGATCCGTCGCTGCACCCGCGCATCCGTGTCCTGCCGGAGGTGCGGGGGACCGAGGCGCTCATCCGGCTCTATGCCTCGCACGCGGTGTTCGCGTTGCCCTCCTACTTCGAGGGGCACCCGCTGGTGCTGGTCGAGGCGGCGGCCCAGGGACTGGCCGTCGTGGGGACCGCGATCGGCGGCATCGGCGACTTCCTTTCGGACGGCGAGGACGGACTCGTCGTCCCGGTGTCGGATCCCGTGCGGCTGACGGCGGCCCTGGACCGGTTGGTGTCCGACGCGGACCTCCGCGCGCGGTTCGGCGGGGCCCTGCGGCGCAAGGCGGCCGGATTCACCTGGGAGGCGGCCGCGCGGAACATCGAGACGGCCTACCGGACGGCCCTGGCGATGCCTGCGCGCTCCTGACCCGGGCCTGCGGAGTCCGCTTTTCGCATTCCTCCGACGGCCTCCCCGGACTTTAATCGGCCCATGCTCCTCACCCCGTCCGAACTCGAAAGCCTCACCGGATTCCGGAGCGCCTCACCGCACTCGCTGCTGGGGCTCCATCCGCTGGGCAACGGTTTGGGACTCGCTGGCCGCGCGCTGGTCCCCGGCGCGGCGAAGGTACGGATCGTGCCGGTCCACGACCGGACGCGTCCGGCCTTCGAGCTGCACCGCATCGGGGACACCGACCTCTTCGAGGGCTCCACCCGGGGCGCCACGTCGGTGTACGCCTACGACCTGGAGGTCACCTGGGCGGACGGCTCGGTCACGCAGGGCCGCGATCCCTACTCGTTCTGGCCGACGTTGGGCGAGACCGACCTGCATCTCTTCAACGAAGGCAACCACCGCCGTCTGTACGACGCCCTCGGCGCGCAGAAGGTGATGCTCGACGGCGTCCCCGGCGTGGCGTTCTCGGTCTGGGCGCCGTCGGCGCGCCGGGTGTCGGTGGTGGGCAGCTTCAACGGCTGGGACGGGCGTCGGCATGCGATGCGCCAGCTCGGGGCGAGCGGCGTGTGGGAGATCTTCGTGCCCGGGGTCGGGGACGGCGCGCTCTACAAGTTCGAGATCCTGGACGCCACCGGGGCCCTGAAGCTGAACACCGATCCGTTCGGCCAGTTCTTCGAGCAGCCGCCGAAGCAGGCGGCGATCGTGTGGGACACGCGTCGGCACTCGTGGAACGACGCCTCCTGGATGGAACGCCGTTCGCGGACGAACCCGCTGCGGGCGCCGATGAGCATCTACGAGTTCCACCTCGGCTCCTGGCGCAAGAAGTCGGTGGACACCTCGCCGGGGTACCGCGAGATCGCCGTCCCGCTGATCGACTACCTGCGGAAGACCGGATTCACGCATGTCGAGATGATGCCGGTCTCGGAGCACGCCTACTACCCGAGCTGGGGCTACCAGGTGACGGGCTTCTACGCCCCGACCAGCCGCTACGGGACGCCGGACGACTTCCAGTACCTTGTGGACGCGCTCCACGACGCGGGCATCGGGGTGATCATCGACTGGGTGCCGGGGCATTTCCCGAGGGACACCTGGGCGTTGGCCCGTTTCGACGGCACGGCCCTGTTCGAGCACGAGGATCCGAGGCAGGGGTCCCACCAGGACTGGGGCACGCTGATCTTCAACTACGGCCGGCACGAGGTCCGGAACTTCCTCGCCGCGAACGCGCTCTTCTGGTGCGAGCGCTACCACGTGGACGGCCTCCGGGTGGACGCCGTGGCATCGATGCTCTACCTCGACTACTCGCGCAAGGAAGGCGAATGGATCCCCAACCGCCATGGCGGCCGCGAGAACCTGGAGGCCATCGAGTTCTTCCGCCACGTGAACCACCTCGTCGGCACGGAGCATCCGGGCGTGGTCACCATCGCCGAGGAGAGCACCTCGTGGCCGATGGTCTCGCGTCCGCCGTGGATCGGCGGCCTCGGCTTCACCATGAAGTGGAACATGGGCTGGATGCACGACACGCTGGGCTACTTCAAGCGGGACCCCATCCACCGGGCCTACCACCAGAACGACCTCACGTTCGCGATGCTCTACCACGCGCACGAGAACTTCGTCCTGCCGCTGTCCCACGACGAGGTGGTGCACGGCAAGGGCTCGCTCCGTCGGCGGATGCCGGGCGACGACTGGCAGGCCTTCGCGAACCTGCGCTGCCTGTTGGCCTACCAGTGGTTCTTCCCGGGCAAGAAGCTCCTCTTCCAGGGCTGCGAGATCGGCCAGACGGCGGAGTGGAACGCCAACGCCGAGGTGGACTGGTGGCTGTTGGAACAGGGTCCGTACCACGCCGGGATCCAGAGACTCGTCTCGGACCTCAACGCGCTCTACCGGCAGGAGCCCGCGTTGTGGCGGGGCGACTACGAGGCGGACGGCTTCATGTGGGTGGACTGCAGCGACGCGGCGAACAGCGTGCTCAGCTTCCTCCGCCACGACCGCGATTCCGGTTCGCACCTGCTCGTGGTGCTGAACCTCACGCCGAAGCCGCATCCGAGCTACCGCGTCGGGCTGCCCAAGGCCTGCCGCTGGCAGGAGGTCTTCAACTCCGACGCCGCGGTGTACGGCGGATCCAACCAGGGCAATGCCGGATCGGGGGTGCTGTCCCAGGACTACGCGGTGCATAACCAGCGCTACTCCGCGGAGTTCGTGCTGCCGCCGATGAGCGTGACCGCCTTCCGCTGCTCACAGTGAACCGGATGGCGGGCCGACCTCCGTCCCTCCTTGGTCGTCGCATGAAGCCCCTTCCTCCCGGAATCGAGATCGTCGGCCTGACCGAGGCCGACATCCCGGGCTTCCG
Organism: Verrucomicrobiales bacterium; assembly: GCA_027483345.1. GTDB lineage: Bacteria > Verrucomicrobiota > Verrucomicrobiia > Limisphaerales > UBA9464 > SXXZ01. Next base: position 9,340 of record JAIXUV010000028.1, read on the forward strand.
CGCGGCCGTGGGATCGGTCGCCGCGGAGCGCCGTTGGCTGATGACGCTGGAGGCCTTTCCCGAGGACGCCACACGCGGGTTCGTCCGGGACAACCTCCTGCGCGGACATCCGGCCGTGGCGGCGCGGTTCCGGGGCCAGGTCGTGGGATGGTGCGACATCGTGCCGCTCGCGCCGTTCGAGGGCTTCCGCCACAACGGCCGCCTCGGCATGGGCGTGGTGGCGGAATGGCGGGGACAGGGGATCGGCGGCGCGCTGCTCGACGCGGCCCTCGCCTTGGCGCCACGGGCCGGCTTCACCCGCGTCGAACTGGAGGCCTACTCCTCGAACACGGCGGCCTTGGAATTGTATCGGAGCCGCGGGTTCGAGTTCGAGGGACGCAAGGTCGGCGCCCGCATCCTCGACGGCCGAGTCGACGACCTGATCTGCATGGCGCGCCGCTCCGGTTGACCCCGAGGTCCCGCGAAATCGGACCCATGCGGAAAGGGGGACCCTCACGCGAAGACGCCAGGCCGCGAGGGGACGGAACCGTCACTGCGGGTTCCAGTGGTTGAACTGGTGACCGCACGCAGGTTGCCGCTTCGGCTTCGACGGCCACTTCCCGTTCGCGTCTTGGCGTTGTGGCGTGAGGTCCGTCCTCACTCCCTTCGGTTGTCGGTTCAGTCGTGGACCTCGAGCCGGACCTCGTCGCCGTTGGCGCGGAGTTCGGGGACGTACATCGCCTCCACGGTGGCGGGCAGGGCGTGGAAGCGGCCGGGCCGTTCCGCGCGGAACTCGGAGCGCAGTTCCCAGAATCCCTGGCCGATGCGGTCCACGAAGAAGGCGCCGTGGCGGTCCCGCCATTCGGCATGGGCCGACGCCGTGCGGTCGCCGTACTCCTCCGGCTCGCGGCCACCCTTGGTGGCGGGCGCGTTGGCCGCGGCCTTGCGCAGTTCCCGAAGGACAGCCCCGCCGCCGCTCCGCTGCTCGACCGCCTCGAATCCCGCGGGCTTGGTGTCCTCGAGGAGCAGGTACTCGCCCTCGTTCTTGGTCTCCATCGTCAGCACGGATTCGATCCGGTCGCCGGAACGGACCGACTCGCCGTCGGCGAGCGGCACGCGGTCGAGCACGGTGCCGCGCAGGAGGGTTTCCCGCGGGACGAGCCGGAAGTAGTCGCGGCGGAGGAAGAGCTCGTTTCCGAGCGCCCGCACGGGTTCCTCCGTGGAAAACCACCGGGCCTGGACGGCGGCGTGGATCGGGGAGGTCCCGGCGGTCCGGCGGATGCGGACAACGTGGGTGCCCGTGAGCCATTCCGCAGGCACCTCGAAGGACCTGCGGATGTCCCAGAGCGGGCGTCCGCGCACGTCGGCCTCGGCGAGGGTCCGTCCGTCGACCTCGACGCGGAACGCGAGATCCGGCTTGGCCTCGCCGGTGACGCGGAGCCAGTCGTTCAACGCGAGCACGGTGAGCGCGGTGTCGCGGGTGTTGTTCCACTGGGCGCCGCGGCGGTTGCGCTGGAGCCAGGTGGCCGCGGGCACGGCGAGCTTGTTCGCCGGGTCGATCGCCAAAAGGGCCCGCAACACGGTGGCGGTGGACTCGACCGGGCCGTCCTGCCAGCGATGCCAGCCGGTGTCGCGTCCCCAATGGGCCGTGGCCACGGTGGCCGAAGCGGGGCCGGTTCCCGCAAGTCCGGGCGAGGCGGCGTCGTCGCGGACCACGCCGTTCTCCAGGTTCACCACCCAACGCCTTGCGTCCTGGGTGCGGCCGAAGCGGTTCAGCGCGATGGCCCCCAAGGCGCGTGAGTAGGCGGTGAGGGACTCCTCCTGGGCGAGCAGGCGGTCCATCGACTTGGAGACCGCGGCGCTGGGCGTGGACTGCGGAGCGGCGGCGGCGGCCAACGCATGGAGGATCCAGGCGGCCGTGGCGGGATCGTTTTCCAGTTCGACCAACCGGCGGTCCAGCCAGGCGGCCGCGCGCGCGTTCCGATCGCCGGGGACGTCGATGCCGGCCTCGCGGGCGAGCGACAGTCCCCAGACCACATAGGCCGTCATCCAGGCGTCCGAGGATCCTTCCTTCCACCAACCCCAGCCGCCGTCCTCATGCTGGAAGTCGGCCAGGCGCTCCAGGCCGGCGGCGACCATCGCGTCGAGCTTGGAGAGGTCCTTGCGTCCTCCCGGATGGGTGGCCGCGGCGTGGGCGGGCTCGATGCCCCCGAACGTCCGAGCCATGGCCGTCTCCGCGTCGATCCCCGCGTCGCGCAGCGTCCGTCGGACCAGCACCGCGGGAAGGAAACGGCTGAGCGTCTGCTCGGTGCAGCCGTAGGGGTAGTCGGCGAGGTAGGGCAGGGCGTCGAGCAGGGTGGCGGCGAGGCTCGGCGTGACGTCGATCCGGACGATCGTGCTTCCGGGCTTCCGTTGGGATGGCAGGCGAAGCGTGAGCTCGGCGTCTCCGTCGGCCACGCGGACCGAGCTTCCGGCGAACTGTTCCATCCCGTGTTCCACGGCTTGGATCTTCCGTTCCATGGCGTCGCCGTCGGTGGCGCCGGCGGCGGCGGCCTTGAGGCGGACCGGACCCGGCCGGGAGGCGGTGACGGCCCAGGTCTCGGTGATCTCGCCGCCGGCCGGGATCTCCAGCATGGCGGCGCGTTTCACCTGGATGATCCCGCCGTTCCGCCAGACGCCGACGCGTTCCGCGCCCTCCAGCTCCAGCGTCGGGTTCACGGACACGGCGCGGTCGGTGTTGTTCCGGATCAGCGCGGCCACCGACACGGTGTCACCGACCACGACGAAGCGCGGGGTCTGGAGGCGGACCATCAGCGGGAGACGGGTCTGGAGCGCGTTGGTGCCGATGCCGACGCGGTGGTCGGCGGCGAAGGCGCGGGCGGTGGCGATCCAGCGGGTCGCGGAGTCGGGGAAGCGGACGGCGACCCGCGCGGAGCCACCGGTGCCGGTGCGGACGTCGGGTTGCCAGAAGGCGGTCTCCCGGAAGTCGGAGCGGACGACGACGTTGGCCGCGGCATCGCCACCGGCGCCGCCGGCCTTGGCTTCCCCGGCCGGACTGTCGGCCAACATCATGGCGGCGGCCGGGGCGGCAGCGCCGTTGACGACCATCCCGAGCTGGAGCGCGTCGCTGCGGGCGGCGGAGCGTCGCATAAGGAACCGAGTTTCGGACTTCGTCGCCATCCGGTCCAACATCTCCCCCTGCAGGTTCTCCCGCAGTTCGTACCGGGTGACGACGGGTTGGTGGCGGACGTAGGGGCGACTCTGGAACGAGCTGTTCCAGGAGATGGCGTTCGGCCGGCGGTTGCCATGGAAGAAGGAACGCGGATC
>JAIXUV010000262.1 GCA_027483345.1 Verrucomicrobiales bacterium
CCGTGGGGTCCCGCGGTGAAGGTGCTCACCCACCGTCACCACACCTTCTACAACCCCTGCCTGCACCTCGACTTCACCCCGGCCGACGCGCCGACGCTGCTCTTCGAGGGCACCTACACCCGCGAGTTTTCCTCGTCCCCCGTGGCCACGCCGCGCCACGACTACAACCAGATCCTCTACCGCCTCGACCTCGACGACCCGCGCCTCCGGTTCAACGCCAAAGACCCTGGCGCGGCGAAGTAGCGGTTGGCCACGGAGTCACGGAGAACACAGAGCCAGCGGCTGTTGCCCGTCGTCCGTTTCCCGCAGCCGCGGCCGCCAGGCTGCGGTCTCGGCTCTCCATCTCACCTGCCGGATTCCCTCCACCGCCCATCAACCCTGCAACCCTTCAACCTTCCAACCGGTCCCTGCGCCATTCCCATTGGGTTCGCCCGCCCGTTCGGCTTCGATCACGCCATGCGTTTCCTCCGTTGGCTGCTGTCCCTCGGATTGCTCGGAATGGTCCTCGCCGAAGAGCCCGCCAAGTCCTCCACGCCGTCCACATCCCCATGGCCCGCGTCGGCGCGCGTCGACACCTGGAACGGGTTCCGGCGGTTCCGGTTCGAGGTCGACGGCTGTGAGGCCTGGGTCGTCGAACCCGCCCAGCCGGCACCCGGCAAGCCGTGGACCTGGTGCATGGAGTTCCCCGACGCCTTCACCGCGCGCACCGGCGTCCCCGACCTGCTGAAGCTCGGCTTCCACCAACTGCACCTCGTCGTCGGCAACACCTTCGGCTCGCCCGCGGCCCAGCGGCACTTCGACGCCTTCCACGCCTTCGTCACCAACGCCGGGCTCGCCCCCAAGGGCGCCCTGATCGGCATCAGCCGCGGCGGCCTCTACGCCTACCGCTTCGCCGCGCGGAACCCCGAACGGGTCACCTGCATCTACGGCGACGCCCCGGTCTGCGACTTCAAGAGCTGGCCCGGCGGAAAAGGCAAGGGACCCGGCAGCGCCGGCGACTGGAAGAAGCTGCTCGGCGACTACGGCTTCGCCGACGAGGCCGAGGCGCTCGCGTTCCAGGGCAATCCCGTGGACACGCTGGAACCGCTGGCCAAGGCCGGCGTGCGGCTCATCCACGTGGTCGGTGACGCCGACGAACCGGTCCCCGTCCCGGAGAACACCGCCCTCGTGGAGGAACGCTACCGGAAGCTCGGCGGGACGATCCGCGTGCTGCACAAGGTCGGCGGCGGTCACCACCCGCACGGACTCGAAGACCCCGCTCCGGTCGTGCGCTTCATCGTCGAGTGCTCGAAGTGAGCCGGCCACGGCCCGGTCCCGCTCCGCCGTCCTTCCGCGTTGAGCCGCGGCATCGCCGGAAGCAGCCTCGTCCCATGCCGGCGTTGTTCCGCGTCCTGGTCCTCTTCCTCGTTCCGTCCCTGCTGCCGGGACTGCATGCGGCGTCCGCAACGCCTTCACCACTGCGTCCCAACGTCGTGTTCCTGTTCACCGACGACCAGCGGGCCGACACGATCCACGCCCTCGGCAACCGCCACGTCCGCACCCCGAACATCGACCGACTGGTCCAGGAAGGCATCACCTTCCGCGAAGCGCACATCCCCGGCAGCCCGAAACACGGCGCCGTCTGCCAGCCATCGCGGGCGATGCTGATGAGCGGACGCTCGATCTTCCGCGTCCGCGAGGACCTCAAGGACACGCCGACCTGGCCGGAGCAGCTCCGCAAGGGCGGCTACCGGACCTTCATGGTGGGCAAGTGGCACAACGGCGAGGCCTCCGCGACGCGCGTGTTCCCCGAGGCCGGCGCGGTGTTCCTCGGCGGCATGACCGATCCCTTCGCGGTGGGCGTCGTCGACATCGAGGGCGGGAAGGCCGTGCGCCGCCGCAAGGAGGGACGCTTCGCGGCGGAGGTGTTCGCCGACGCGGCGCTCGGCTTCCTGCGGCGCCAGTCGGCGGCCGAGCCATTCTGCCTCTACGTCGCCTTCACCACGCCGCACGACCCGCGGACCGCCCCGGAGGAGTTCCGCCGGCGCCAGGATCCCGCCCGTCTGCCGCTGCCATCCAACTTCCTGCCGCGGCATCCGTTCGACAACGGCGAGCTGGAGGTGCGCGACGAGAAGCTCCTGCCGTGGCCGCGGACCCCGGGGGCCGTCCGCAGCGAGATCGCCGACTACCACGCCAGCATCGAGGCCACCGACTTCCAGATCGGCCGCGTGCTCACCGAGCTCGACCGGCTTGGGTTCGCGGACGACACCGTCGTGGTCTTCACCGCCGACAACGGCCTGGCGCTGGGTTCCCACGGCCTGATGGGCAAACAGAACCTGTACGAGCACTCGCTCCGGGTGCCGCTGGTGGTGCGGGGACCGGGCCTCGCACGCAACCGCCACACCGACGCCCTCTGCTACCTCTCCGACCTCACGCCGACCCTGTGCCGACTCGCCGGTGTGGAGGCGCCCGAAGGCCACGAAGGCGTGGACCTCGTTCCGCTGCTGCGCGGCGAGCCGGGTGCGAAGGGACGGGACCAACTCTTCGGCGCCTACCGGGAATTCCAGCGGTCCGTGCGGGACGCGCGTTGGAAGCGGATCGAGTACCCGAAGATCGGCCGGGTGCAGCTGTTCGACCTGAAGTCCGACCCCGACGAACGCCACGACCTGTCCGACCAACCCGCCCACGCCGCGACCCTGCGCCGCCTGGAGGAAGCCCTGCGGAAGGAGCGGAGCACCCTCGCCGACCCATCCGTCGCAACCACGGCTGGCCCCTGAGAACCCGACTGGCGCACAACGGGCAAAGGACAACGGACAACGGACCCCGCACTACACTCCCGACTCCAGAAACACCGTCCGCCCGACCTCGATCCTCCCTCGCTTCGTCACCGTCCCATACATCCCGGCATTTCCATTCCGAAGCGCGGCCACGGCCTTCAGCCATTCCGGTTCGAGACGCGCCGTGTCCGGATCGATGTTCACCATCGAGCAGCGCAGGTCGTGGTTGGTGATCGTGACCACAGGTCCGTCGTCCGAGGACCCAAAGGTCAACACCCCGCCCAGCCACTTCTCCTCGCCGAAGGGCAGCGCATCGTGGGTGGCGATGAGCAGGTTCGGCCGGTAGCGGCGCACGTCCGGAGACCGACCCAGATGCCTCGCGATCGCCTCCACGGTGGCCTCGGCGATGAGCGAAAGTCCGGCTTCGTCGAAGATGCCACGGTCGAGGTGCAGCATCTCCACCGGCGAGCCATGACGCTTTCCCACCTCTTCGGCCAGCTCCGGAGAGAACAGCGGCCATTCGGCGCCACCGGGAGTCCGGACATGGGAAAGCAAGGCGCCGGGGTCCGCGGAGGGGTTCCCGGACCGGACCGGCTGGTGCAGGACCAGTTCGGGAAGCTTGGAGGCCGTCAGCCACGGGAAGCCGGCGCGGTCCCCGATGCGCCGCAAGGCGAGACGTCGATCCCCGGCGACGCCATGCCAACCCAACTCGGCCGCATCGAGTCGTTCGCCGGCCATCGACTTCACGGGGTAGCGGAACAGGGCGGCGACTTCACCGATGGGGATCTTCATGGCGGAGTTTCTCCGTGAGAACCTTGGGGGAAAATCCGCGCCGGTTACAGACGGACCTGATTCTTCAGGCGAATAGGGAGACAGACCCCACCAAAAGTCCAGGGACCGTGTCCCGGCGGACACAGGCACGATAGGGGTTCCGCGTTCGACCCCGGCCTTGCCGCCGCAACCACGGGCGACGGACAACAGACAACGGACAAATCTGTCCTCCAAAACCTTTCCCACGGTTCCAGGCCTCTTCCCGCAGATTTCCTGTCCAATTTCCCAGGCGTCACGGAAGTAGGTGCGTACCCTCCGGATGTCCCCTGAAGTCCCATCCCTTCGCGCATCGGCCCCAGGCACCCGCCTGGACCTGAGGTCGGGCATCCTGCCGGCTCCGCTGGTTTCTCCGTCATCCATCCCGCCCTCCACGCCATGAGACCCGCCCTCATCCCGCTGCTGGCCCTGTTGGCCACCCAGTCCGGCTTCGCCCAGACCAACGCCCCCGCCGACGACTGGAAGCCGGCTTCCTCCAACCAGCCCGGCAAGGAGTATCCCAAGGTCAACTCGGAGCGGCGCGTGAAGTTCCGCATCGTCGCCCCCGAGGCGAAGAGCGTCGGCGTGACCTTCCGCGACAGCAGTCCCTTCACCAAGGGCGACGACGGCGCCTGGTACGGCCACACGCGGCCGCTCGACGAGGGCTTCCACTACTACGCCCTGAAGATCGACGGAGCCGAGGTCCCGGATCCGAACAGCATGATGTACTTCGGCGCCATGCGCTGGGGCAGCGCCGTCGAGATCCCCGCCGCGGACCAGGATTCCTACGCCCTCCGCGACGTCCCCCACGGCCAGGTCCGCGAGGTCTTCTTCCGCTCGAAGAGCACCGGCACCCAGCGCCGCGCCTTCGTCTACACGCCGCCCGGCTACGACGAGAACCCGGGGAAGCGGTACCCGGTCCTCTATCTCCAGCACGGCTGGGGCGAGAACGAGTACGGATGGAGCGTGCAGGGCCGCGTCCGCGAGATCCTCGACAACCTCGTCGCCGAAGGCCGCGCGAAGCCGTTCATCGTGGTGATGATATACGGGTTGACCAACGAGACCCGCATGGGCGGGCTCCGCGACTTCGACATCACGCCGTTCGAGACGGTGCTGGTGAAGGAGCTGATCCCGTTCGTCGACTCCGGCTTCCGCACCCTCGCCGACCAGCCGAACCGCGCCATGGCCGGCCTCTCGATGGGCGGCATGGAGACGCGCACGGTCACCCTCCGGAACCTCGACACCTTCTCCCACATCGGCGTCTTCAGCGGCGGCAGCATCGCCCTCGCCGACATCAAGGATCCCGCCGCCTTCAAGCAGAAGGTCCGACGCGTCTTCATCGGCTACGGCAGCCGGGAACTCGGGGGCGACCGCGGGAACCGCGGCGGCGATCCCAAGGCCGCGGTGGCCGCGCTGAAGGAGGCCGGCATCGATGCCGTGTTCTACGAGTCCCCCGAGACCGCCCACGAATGGCAGACCTGGCGCCGTTGCCTCCGCGAGTTCGCACCCCTCCTCTTCCAGAAGTAGTCCGCAGCCTCCAAACCTTCCCGTCATGAGATCCCCCCTCATCCTCCTCCTCGCCGCGCTCCCGGCCATGGCCGCCGACCTCGACGGCCCGTGGAAAGCCGTCTTCGACACCCAGATCGGCAAGCAGTCCTACGTCTTCGAACTCAAGGCCGACGGCGGGAAGCTGACCGGCAAGGCGATCGGCGACGTCAACGGCGAGAACCGACACGTCGCCGAGCTGCGTGACGGCAAGCTGTCGGGCGACACCGTCTCCTTCGCCGAGAACTTCCCGTTCCAAGGCAACGAAATCACCATCACCTACAGCGGCAGGCTCGTGGACGGGGAGCTCCGCCTCACCCGCAAGGTCGGCGACTTCGCCACCGAGGAACTCGTCGCGCGCCGCGAGAAGCCCGCGGCGGAACCGGCCGCCAAGGACGTCGGCCCAGCCGGCCGTTGGCAGGGTGAATTCGAGTCCCGGCTCGGCCTTCAGAAGTACCTCTTCGACTTCGCCGTGAAGGACGGCAAGCTCGCCGCCAAGGCCGTCGCCGAGGCCCGCGGGGAGAAGCGCGACGTGGAGTTCATCGAGCCGAAGCTCGCCGGCGACACCCTCTCCTTCGTCGAGATCCGGAAGTTCCAGGAGAACGAGATGCGCATCGAGTACACCGGCAAGGTCGGGGACAAGGGCATCCAGTTCGAACGCAAGACGGGCGAGTTCGGAAGCCAGGCCTTCCTCGCGACCCGCGTCGGATCCGCTCCGGCACCGTCACCGACATCCACACCCGTCGCCGGTCCCGGACCGCGGCCCGGCCGTGGCGGCTTCGGCGGCCCGATCGAACTCGGGCCGGACGACAAGCCGGCCTTTCCGCCGGTGCCGGAGGGATTCGACCAGCCCCGCGACGGCGTCGCCCACGGACGCCTGGAGATGGTAGAGTACAACTCCAAGTCGGTCGGCGCCCGCCGCAAGGCGCTCGTGTACACCCCGCCCGGCTATTCCTCTTCCCGCAAATACCCCGTGCTCTACCTGCTCCACGGCATCGGCGGCGACGAGGAGGAATGGCGCCGCGGCGGGCATCCGGAGGTCATCCTCGACAACCTGGTCGCCGACGGGAAATCAGAGCCGATGATCGTGGTGATGCCCAACGGCCGCGCCTCGAAGGACGACCGTCCCGGTCCCAACGCCATGGCCACCGCCCCGGCCTTCGGCGTCTTCGACCAGGACCTCCTCGGCAGCCTGATCCCGTTCGTCGAGGCCAGGTACTCCGTGAAGCCCGACCGCGGGAACCGCGCCCTCGCCGGCCTCTCCATGGGCGGCGGACAGTCGCTCAACTTCGGACTCGGCAACCTCGACACGTTCGCCTGGGTCGGCGGCTTCTCCTCCGCGCCCAACACGCGGCCGCCGGCGGAACTGGTCCCCGATCCCGCCAAGGCGAAGTCGTCCCTGCGCCTGCTCTACCTCTCCTGCGGCAACAAGGACGGCCTCATCCGCATCAGCCAGGGCGTCCACGCCCACCTGAAGGAGAAGGACGTGCCCCACGTCTGGCACGTCGACGAACACGCCCACGACTTCCAACACTGGAAGAAGGCGCTGTATCTTTTCTCGCAACAGCTCTTCAAGCCCAGCGGTCGGTAAAACATGAAGCCCCTGAATTGGATCCTCGGCCTCGCCGTGGGAGGACTGGCCGGCCTCCCCACCTCCGCGGCCGGTGCCCCGGACCGCCCCCTCCACGTGCTCCACCTCGGCCCGGTTTCCGCCGCCACCGGCGGCCGCGGTCCGGACGCCCGCACCAACTACGCCTACCTGCCCGGACAGACCCTCGCGCCGGAGGCGATCCTCTTCGACCACGTCACCTCGCCCACGAACCTCACCGAGGCCCAGTTGCGCCACTACGACGCCGTCGTCCAGACGCTGCCGGACTCCGGCCTCGACGGGACGCGGCGCGCTTGGCTCGAAGGGTTCCGGAAGTCGGGCAAGGGCTGGATCGAGTCCGCCGACGGCACGCGCCCCACGGACGCCGCACTCCGCACCGCCGTGCTGGAGTCGGTCCCCAAGGAAGCGAAGTCCGCCTGGGAATCCTCGCTGGCCGCACGCCCGCCGCTCCGTCGACTTCCCGGCGAGGTGCCCAACTACGAGCGCCGCCCGCAACCGGTCGGCTACCAGGAGCCGCTCTCCCCCGAGGACAGCATCCGCTACACGCAGGTGCCCGCCGACTTCGAGCTGAAGCTGTTCGCCGCCGAACCGGACGTGATGAAGCCGATCTGGATCGCCTGGGACGAACGCGGCCGCGCCTGGGTGGTCGAGGCCAAGGACTACCCCCACGGCCTCGTGCCCGAAGGCCAGCCCGGCAAGGCCGACATCAAGATCTGCGAGGACACCGACGGCGACGGCCGCGCGGACCGGTTCACCGTCTTCGCCGAAGGCCTCAACCTCGCCACCTCCCTCGTCTTCGTCGACGGCGGCGTGCTCGTCTCGCAAGCGCGCCACATGCTCTTCCTCCAGGACACCGACGGCGACGACAAGGCCGACGTCCGGCGCACGGTCCTTCCCGGCTGGGGCGTCGGCGACTCGCACGCGATGCAGGGCAGCCTCACCCGCGGCTTCGACAACTGGCTCTACGGCGCGGTCGGCTACTCGAACTTCCGCGGCCAGGTGGCCGGAAGGAACATCGACTTCGGACAGGGCGTCTTCCGGTTCAAGGCAGACGGTTCCGCGCTCGAGTTCCTCCACCAGTACAACAACAACACCTGGGGCCTCGGACTCAACGCCCACGGCGACGTCTTCGGCTCCACCGCCAACGGCAACCCGAGCTTCTACGGCTACCTGCCCGCCCACATCCTCAACCCGACCCAGCCCGGACCCGGACGTCGTGGCGGCGGTGGCGGCGGCGGTTTCCGGCCCGGCTACCGGCTCGACGGCGACAACTCCCCGGAGGCCGACACCCGGAACGTCCGCCGGCTGCCTTCCGCCAAGTCGCTCGCGCCGGGAATGCGGATGCACCCGAACACGCCGAACGTCCGCATGGTGGACAACTTCGGCGGCTACACCGCCGCGGCCGGCCACACCTTCATGGTCAGCGACGCCCTCCCGGCCCGCCTCCAGGGCAAGGCCCTCGTGACCGAACCCACCGCGAAGATCATCGGCATCATGGACATCCGCCCCGACGGCGGCGGCTACCGCGCCGAGGACGGCTTCAACCTGCTCGCCAGCACCGACGAATGGATGTCCCCCGTGCACGCCGACGTCGGCCCGGATGGCGCGGTCTGGGTGCTCGACTTCTACAGCTTCGTCATCCAGCACAACCCCACCCCGAACGTCCGCTCCGCCGGCGTCGAGGCGACCACCGGCCTCGGCGGCGCCTACAAGACCGCCAACGACCTCCGCGACCAGACCCACGGGCGCATCTACCGCATCGTCTGGAAGGACGGCCCGCGGAGTCCCATCCGCTCCCTCGCCTCCGCGGCTCCCGAGACCCTCGTTGCCACACTCGACAGCGGAAACCAGTTCTGGAGCCAGACCGCCCAACGACTGGTCGTCGACCGGCAGCAGTCCCAGATCGCCCCGGCATTGAGGAAACGGGTGCGTTCCGGGATCGGCGGGACCGGCGCCATCCACGCCCTGTGGTCGCTCGCCGGCATCGGCGCCCTCGACGCCGAGACCCACCGGAAGGCGCTGCTCGACCGGGATCCCGCCGTCCGCCGCAATGCCGTCCGCGCCCTCCCGACCAACGAGGTCGGCCGCCAGCTGTTCTTCAGCAGCCCGGTCGTCCAGGACCCCGACCTCGTCACCCGCCAGGCCGCCTTCGCCAAGCTGCTCGAGTTCCCGACGGTTCCCGAGATCCGAACCGTGGTCGCCCAACTCCAACGCGTCCCCGCCAACACCGGCGATCCGTTCCTCAACGACACGCTCACGCTGCTCGGCCGCATCCACAAGGTGGACGGCGTCGGCGAGAACGAGGTGGCCGTCTCCGCCGGCGACCCGAAGCGCGGCGAGGCGCTGTTCTACGAAAGCCCGACCGCCGCCTGCGCGGCCTGCCACACGGCCAACGGCCGCGGCGGCGACGTCGGGCCGATCCTCGACGGCATCGCCGTCCGCGCCGACAAGGCCTACATCCTCGAGAGCCTCATGGACCCCAACGCGAAGTTCGCCAAGGGCTTCGAGAACCTCGAGATCTCCCCGATGCCGCCCCTCGGCGCCATCCTCAAGGAACAGGAACTGGCGGACGTCCTGGCGTTCCTCGCGACGCTCACCCGTCCGCCCAAGGACGGAAACACGGTGCCGGTGCGCAAGACGGAGGACTACGAATGAACATCCGACCACTCCACCCCCTCTTGGCCGCCCTGGCCCTGCTGGCGCCGTGGACGCACGCCGTCGCGGCCGACGACGTTCCCGGCATCGACGCCAAGGGCTACGTCCGCAACTGGGTGATGCTCGCCCCGATCCCGCTGCCGGAAGGCGCTCCCACCGGCGACCTGCTCATGCGCGACCAGGTGCCCGGCGAGGCCACGCTGAAGCCGAAGGCCGGCGACCGCGTCACCGTCCGCGGCAAGGAACTCGCCTGGCGGGACGTCTCAACGAAGACCAACTTCATGGACTTCAACGAGGCGCTCGACTCCCTCAACGACCGCTCCGGCGGCTACGTCGTCGCCTACGTCGAAGCCCCGGCGGAGACGCCCGACGTCATGGTCTCCGTCGGCAGCAACGACCAGGGACGCCTCTACTTCAACGGCGTCGACATCTACGCGTGGACCGAGGCCCGGCCGCTCGTGGTGGACGCCGACAAGGGCAAGGTGAGGCTCCGCAAGGGGATCAACGTCTTCGTCTTCAAGGTCCTCAACGAGTCCAACAGCTGGCAGGCCTCGCTGCGTCTCACCGACCTCGCCGGCAGGCCGCTCCCCGGCCTCCGCGTCCTCCGGACCCCGACTCCCACGCCATGAACCGGACTCCCTTCGCCCTCCTCCTCGCCGCGCTGCTTCCGGCCGCCATGGCCGCGGAGCCGACGCCGTCGCTGAAGGACGTGTTCCGCGACCACTTCCTGGTCGGCACCGCGCTCAACCGCAGCCACGTCGGCGGGGCCCCGTTCCGCCGCACCCCGGAGCAGGTCGCCTCCGAGGTGGCCCTGGTGAAGGCGCAGTTCAACCAGGTCACCGCGGAGAACGACATGAAGTGGCAGCTGATCCACCCCCGGGAGGGACGGGACGGCTACGACTTCACCGGCGCGGACGCCCTCGTGGCCTTCGCCGTGTCCAACCGCATGGAGGTGGTCGGCCATACCCTGGTCTGGCACAGCCAGACCCCGAACTGGGTCTTCGCCGGCACCAATCCCGCCCCGGTCGTCCCGAAGGCGGTTCCATCGGCTCCGACCAATTCCGCCGTGGTCGCCATCGCCGGCACCAACTCCACGGGCACCAACGCATCCGGCCGCCCCCGGCCCGGCCCGGGTTTCGGCGGCGGCTTCGGCCGCTACGACGGCCCGCGCGCCTCCCGCGAGGAACTGCTCGCCCGCATGCGCGAACACATCCACACCGTCGTCGGCCGCTACAAGGGACGCGTGAAGACCTGGGACGTCGTCAACGAGGCCATCGCCGACGGCAACGGCACGAACGTGCTGCGCAGCTCGCTGTGGTCCGAGATCATCGGTCCCGACTTCATCGCCCACGCGTTCCGCTTCGCCCACGAGGCGGATCCCGCCGCCGTCCTCCGCTACAACGACTACAGCCTCGAGAACCCCGTGAAGCGGGCGAAGCTCCTGACCCTGGTCCGCTCCCTCAAGGAACAGGGCGTCCCGATCCACGCCATCGGCTCACAGGCCCACGTCAACGTCGGCATGACCTTCGAGACGATGGACCAGACCCTCTCCGAACTCGCCTCGCTCGGACTCCCCATCCACATCACCGAACTCGACGTCAACGGCGCCCAAGGCGGACAGCGGACCACCGGTGCCGACGTCTCGGCCAACGCGGCCGCCACCCAGGGCGGGCTCGTCTCCGATGCCGACAAACGGCTCGCCGACGCCTACGCCGGGATCTTCCGCGCGTTCCTCAAGCACCGCCAGTCGGTGCGCATGGTCACCCTCTGGGGCGTCAACGACGCCGTCTCCTGGCGGGCCAACGGCAAGCCGCTGCCCTTCGACGGCGACAACCGTCCCAAGCCCGCCTTCGAAGCCATCCTGTCCATCGCCAAGGACCTCCCCGCGCCCCATCGCTGAGCCGTTCCGGATGGATTCCGGATTGGAATCCGCCGCCGGCCAAAGGTTCACTCCGAAACCCATGATCCCCGTGTCCCTCCTCCGTCGTGTCGCGATCCTCGTCGCGTCCGCGGCGATCTGCTGCCACCTCGCCCCGGCCCACGCCGCCGGCCTGAAGAAGTCCGTCCTGGTCACCGACGCCCGGAACCCGATGCAGGTCGAGGTGCTCGCCGACGGGCGCCTGATCTACGCCGAGCGCGGTGGCGCGGTGAAGCTGTGGAACCCGGCCACGAAGACCTCCGAGGTGGTCTGGCAGCGGGACGTCGAGGCCCGCAACAACAGCGCCACCCCGGCCACCGGCGGCGCCTGGGAGGCCGGCCTGCTGGGTCTCGCCGTCGATCCCGACTTCGCCCGCAACGCGTGGGTGTACCTCTACTACTCACCCCGGGGCGGGAAGGAGTTCCACGTCTCGCGCCTGACCCTCTCCGGAAGCCCCGCGAAGCTCGCCGACGAGAAGATCCTCCTGACCATCCCGGTCGACCTCGAGGTCTGCTGCCACTACGCCGGCGGACTCGGCTTCGACGGACACGGCAACCTGCTCGTCGCCACCGGCGACAACACCGTGGGCTTCGAGAGCGACGCCTTCGCCCCGACCGACTACCGCGAAGGCCGCCGCCTCTTCGATTCCGCGCGGTCCGCGGGCAACGCCAACGATCTCCGCGGGAAGATCCTCCGGATCCACCCCGAACCCGACGGCTCCGTCACCATCCCCAAGGGGAACCTCTTCCCGCCCGGTACCCCGTCCACCCGGCCCGAGATCTACGTCATGGGCTGCCGCAACCCGTGGCGGTTCTCCGTCGATGCGAAGTCCGACACGCTCTACTTCGGGGACGTCGGCCCCGACGCCGCGGCGGCCACCGAGGCCCGCGGTCCCGCCGGCTTCGACGAGTTCAACCGCACCAGGACGGCGGGCAATTTCGGCTGGCCCTTCCTGCTCGCCGACAACCGCCCCTATCGGCAGTTCGACTTCGCCACCAAGCAGTCGGGACCAGCGCAGGACCCCGCGAAGCCGCTGAACCTGTCGCCCAACAACACCGGCCCGAAGGAACTGCCGCCCGCGCAGCTGGCCTGGATGTTCTACCCGGCCGGGCCGTCCTCGCGGTTCCCTCTGTTCGGCAGCGGTGGGCGCTCCGCCGCGGCAGGACCGGTCTACCACTTCGACTCCAAGCTCGCCTCCGCCAGCCGCCTGCCCGCCGAGTACGACAACGCCCTCTTCCTCTACGAGTGGATGCGCAACTGGATCGTCGTGGTGAAGCTCGACGCCCAGGGCGAACGCGTGGAGATCGCCCGCTTCGCGCCCGAGCTGACCTTCAAGCGTCCCACCGACCTCAAGATCGGATCCGACGGCGCCCTGTACGTGATCGAGTTCGGCACCGGCTGGGAGAACAACGCCGACGCCCAAATCGTCCGCGTCGAGCCGGCCGAGTGACGTAGGCGTTGCCGCCAGGCCACGGTCCGGCTCCTCTCTCCGCCCGTTCAGCCCACATCCCTCCAGCCGTCGGACGCGAACCGGCGGCAGCCTCCTCCTCCGATCGCGAAGAGGTGGATCCACCCGTTCGCGAAGAGCTGGCGCACCGTGGGGTTCGCGTCGAGAACGCTTCCGATCTTCGCGGTGTCCGCCTCGACGAACACGGACAGACGCCGCGGTTCGTGGACGAACCGCTCGCCATCGTGGATCGACTGGAGCGGCAGGCCGACCCGGAGGTCCCCGCCGTTGCCCTCCACGACCCCGATGCCGCCGACGACGTTGTGCAGGACCTTGTTGCCGCTTCCGAGCCGCCGCGGGTCCACCCTCGACGCGTAGTACTGAAGGTTGATCCAGCTCGCCACGACCACCGGGGCGCAGAGGATCAACGTGAGGACCTTCGAATCGACGTCGGTGGAGGCGTCGTAGTCGTGTAGGAACACACGTCCCTTCAGGTCGAGGCCGGCGCTGCGGGCCCGCGGTGCCGCCACGAAGGCCGCGTTGTTCGCGAGGCCCCACTCCGGCCGCACCTCGGAGATGTCCCCGGCACGCCTCTGGAATTCCCGCATGCGCCCTTCCTCGGTGGCGCTGGTCGCTCCCAGGGAGCCCGCCCGCTCGCGCCGCGTCGCCTCACCCGCCTGTTTCAGCGCGTTCCGGAGACGATCCAGGAGGTCCCGGTGCGTCGACGGAACCGGTTCGTCGACGAAGACCGCGACCTCGTCCGTGGTGGTGTTGTGCAGTCCGGCGATGAACTGGGTGTCCACGGGGATCCGGATTCCCTTCGAGGCGAGGATCGCGCGCACCCCGGAATCGTTCAGGGCGTCCGCGGCGAGCCTAGCGTTCACGTCGCCCGCATGGCCGCCACAGGCGCCGCAGTCGAGGCCCGAGGCGTACGGGTTGTTGGCGCTCCGGCTCCCGTGTCCGCAGATCAGGACCAGCCGCGCGAAACCGTCGGTCAGACCCATGTTCCGCAACGCACCCTCCGCCATCGTGGCCCGGGTCTCCAACGCCGCCGTGCCGCCGGTCGCCAGGATCGGCCGGGCCGGACCACAGGCCGGAGCGGCGCCTCCGACCGCCCGGTTCAGGCCGAAGACGAAACCCATTCCGACGGTCTCAACGAACGAGAAGCACGAGGCGGCCGAGTTCTGCACCGCCCGCCACGCGTCGGATTCCGCCCGACGAAGTCGCGCCGCATCGGCCTCGGCGGACGGGATCCCATCGCAGGTCTCCACCGGCGGAACCAACAGCACCGGACACCGCGCCCCGGCTTCCCCCACAGCGGGCCGATGCGACACCGGGAACCCGAAGAACCCCGCGAAGCCGATCGTCCGCAGCCCCGGATGGGCCTCCTCAAGCCGCCGGCGGAGGACTTCCGACCGGACGTCGATGCAGAACACCGCCTGGAGATCCGGCCGTTGGGATGCGCCCGGCCCCGGGCCCGCCGAGAGCCGGGCGGCCAGCTCCCTCTGGTAGCCCAGTTCGTAGGCCTTCTGCCACCGCAGCAGCGCCGCGAGCCGGTCCGGCGGCACCACGGGTGACGCCACGGACGCCCAGGCGGCCGCGATCGAAGGCTCCGCACCGAACGCCGCGTGCAGGGCGGCATCGAAGGCCAGCCGGACCGCGAGCAGGTCCCGCAGCGAGCCGTTGGGCCGCCCACGCAGGGCGTCCTCGCGCACACGGTACCGCAGGTGTCCCGCCCAACCCGACACCGTTGCCAGTTGCCGATGCAGGAACGCCACCTGGTCCACCCGGGGCGAAAGCCGCGCCACGCACTCCCGGATGCAACCCAGGGAGTCGTCCGGCAGGGTCGCGACGAACCGCCGGAATCCCCGCAGGCCGAAGGCCTCGGGATTCCGGTCGAAGACCGCGGCCGCCTTCCAGTCGGCATAGAATCCGGCGTCGCTCCAGGGCGACTTCCACGTCGTCTGGTTGTGGTCGAAGACCGCGGCACACCACTTCGAGATCTCCTCCACCACCAGCGGCCCCCAATGGGACCCGGCCTGGTGCGCATCCAGCAGATCCGCGAAGGTCGGCAGCGGACCGGGGATCGACGGCTGGTCCGGCGACAGCGCCCCGACCAACCGCTCCCGCGTCCACTCCGCGTCGAGGACCCGATCCAGGTCGCCCGGCGGGATCACCCCGTCCATCCACATCCGGCGGAACTCCGTCGCTGAGGGAAGCGGCAGCGAGCCCGTGGCGCGATGCCAGGATTCGCAAGCCTCCGCAAACGGCTGGTGCACGAGGCCGAGGAACGGGTTCACCGCGACGAAGTGCCTCAGCGGCCACAAGGGCGGAATCCGGTCGAGCGCGGCCTCGATCGTCTCCTCGGACAGGGTGGCGGATGGGATCGGACTCGTTGACGGGGTCATGGATGGGATTGGAGGAACGGCCGTGCGACGGAAGGGATCAGGGGGCTTCGGCCTTCGGCCAGAGACGCGACAGGGCGCGGTTGGCGTACGTGCCGACATAGAACCCGTTCAGCGCGTGGACGTAGATCCTGCGGCCGAAGGGAAGGGTCCGG
Source organism: Verrucomicrobiales bacterium (assembly GCA_027483345.1). Lineage (GTDB taxonomy): Bacteria > Verrucomicrobiota > Verrucomicrobiia > Limisphaerales > UBA9464 > SXXZ01. Next base: position 15,298 of record JAIXUV010000262.1, read on the forward strand.
AACCTCCAGAGAAGCACCTGGAACAGGAACAGCCCGACGAACACCGCGGCCACGAACGCCGTCAGCGCCCGGGGCATCGGCACCGGGACGTGGCCATTCGGAAGCAGGGTCGCCAACGCGTGGAAGGCGAAGGCGAGGGCGGTCATGCCGGCCGCGACGGGAAGGCCGAGGACGAACACGTTCCGCGGACCCGCGGCGGACCACTGCCGGGCCAGACCGTAGGTGATCGCGAGTCCGAGCGGCAGGGCGAGCAGCGGCGAAGGATGGAACCGCGCCGGCACCGAAACGGAGGCGCCTCCGACGAGGATCAGGGCCAGGACGGCGCCGACGACAAGACCGGGCGTCCGGAGCGGGATCGCAGTGCGGGGGCTGGCCCCGATTCCCGAGCCCGCGTGGAGGAACGCGTGGGCCTTGTAGATCGAGTGGGCGATGATGTGCACCAGGGCGAGTCCGAACGCCCCGACGCCGCACTGCAGCATCATGAATCCCATCTGAGCGATGGTGGAGAAGGCCAGCGCCCGCTTCGCCGTCGGCTGGGCGAGCATGACCACCGCCGCGAACGCGGCCGTCAGCGATCCGACCACGGCGAGCCAGCGCAGCGGTTCCGGGTCCTGGCGGAACAGCGGGCTGAGCCGGATGAGCAGGAATCCGCCGGCGTTGATGATCCCGGCATGCATGAACGCCGACACCGGGGTCGGGGTTTCCATGGTGTCGGGCAGCCAGCTGTGGAAGGGGAACTGCGCCGACTTCAGGCAGGCGCAGGCCACCAGCAGGAAACCCACCGACGTCAGGTCATGGACGCCGCCGGCGCCGATCGAGCCGAAGATCCTTTCGAGCTCCCACGTCCCGAATTCCCGCCGGACCAACACCACCGCCGCCAACAGGCAGGCGTCCCCGAGCCGGCTCACCACGAACTTCTTTCGGGCCGAGAACACCGCCCCGGGCCGCTCCGGGAAGTGCAGCAGGAGCCGGTGCAGGCACAGGCTCATCGCCACCCAGGAGAACCAGATCAGCAGCAGGTTCCCGGAGAGAACCAGCAGGAGCACCGACGCCAGCGTGAGGCACATCCAGGCATGGAACCGCGCCTGTCGCGGATCCCCCGCGAGGTACTGCTTGGAGAAGCGCTGGACGGTCAGGCCGAGGAACGACACAAGGACCGCCATGGTCGCAGCGAGGACGTCCATTCGCAGGGTGAACGGCTCCGTCGCTCCGGGTGCCAGCCGAAGGTGGACCCCCTGTCCCAGCACGACGATGCCGGCGAGGACCACCGCGACCAGCAGGGAGCCGGACGCCGCAAGGACGGACAGGAGGGAGGATTCCCGCGCGGAGGCCCTGAGGCAGAGCAGTCCGGCCATCAGCGGCAGCAGCGGCGCGGCGGCCAGGAGCAGGCCCGTGTTCGATTCCATGCACCGATCATGCAATCGCTGTTGTTTTAGACGACGACACTGATTCAAACTCAGCGTTAGGTTTCGTTTAACGTCATGCCCTTCCTGAACTACCACCACCTGCGGTACTTCCGGCACATCGCCCGGGACCTGAACCTGACCCGCGCCGCGAAGAGGCTGAACCTCTCGGCACCGGCGCTGAGCCTCCAGCTGAGGCAGCTCGAGGAGGACCTGGGACACCGTCTCTTCGAGCGACGACGCACCGGGCTCGTGCTCACCGAGGCGGGCCGGATCGCGCTCGACTACGCCGAGTCGATCGGCCGGGCCGGCGAGGAGCTGCTGGATGTCATGCAGCACCGTCCCCGCGGTGGACGGCAGGTACTGCGGATCGGCGCGGTGGCGACGTTGTCGCGCAACTTCCAGCTCGAGTTCCTCCGCCCGGCCCTGCACCGGCCCGACGTCGAGGTGGTCCTGCGTTCCGGCGGATTCCCCGAGCTCCTGGTCCTGCTCCACTCGCACCAGGTCGACCTCGTGCTCTCCAACCAGCCGGCACGCCGCGACGCGGAGACCCATTGGCACAGCCACCTCCTCGCGGAACAGCCCGTGAGCCTGGTCGGGACGCCGCCCTGGAAGAAGAGGCGGTTGAAGTTTCCCGACGGAATGAAGGACATCCCGGTCATCCTTCCGACCCAGGAAAGCAACATGCGCGCGGGATTCGACCGCCTCCTCGCCTCGGCCGGCGTCCGGCCCCGGATCGTGGCCGAGGTGGACGACATGGCGATGATCCGTCTCCTCGCCCGCGAAGGGGAGGCGTTGGCACTGGTCCCACCGGTCGTCGTGCAGTCGGAGATCAAGGAGGGCGTCCTCGTGGAGACCCATCGGATCCCGCAGATCCGGGAGACGTTCTACGCCGTGACCCCGAGCCGACGCTTCCCCAACCCCCTGGTCGCGGAACTCGTCCAGCGCAAGGTCGGGAAGGTTCGCTGAGACGATCGCCGCCGGCCTCCCCGGCACCCGCGGATCCTGGCGCGACGCCGCCTCGCCGGGTTCGCCCAACGCATCGGGACGGCCTTCACCCAAGCCCAACCCGCCCATGTCGCCCGACAAATCGGAATGGGGGGAACACCCCATGGAGGACCCGGGCATCCTCGGGGAACATGGAGCCGTGGGACGCCTCCAAGCAGGTGGAACGTGACCCTTTCGGCTTCGCCCCGGGCTGGCAGCCCGGGTTCGGTGGACCGATCAGGCCACGGGTTGACGCCGCCGGTTGGTGACGTCCCCGAGGACATCCATGAAAACCGCAGGAAACCAACGCCGTCCCGCACACGCCATCCAACCGCCGCCTACGCCCGTCAAGGAGACCGTCCGGGGTGGCCGGGCATCGTCCCGTTCCCGGGACATCCGCGAGGACCACGGGACCCGGAAGATCAAGACCGCGAGCAATCCGAGGACGCTCCCCCATCGTCCGTGAGCCGGGGTCGGCGCCACACCGTCGGTGGCGCCGCATCCATGCCTTCGGGAGAAGTCCGCCGCCGAGACTCCATGGACCACGGGAGCGCGACGGAAAGCCCACGGACCTTCGCGGCCCGGTTCGGATCTGCCCCACCGCAAACCGCAGAACCCGAACATGAAGCCACCTCGAACCGCTCGCCGATCCTTCCCGCGGAAGTTTGAGGACACGGGGTTTGACTCGCGGAGGCGGGACGGCAAGAAATGCGGTCCTTGCCCCAAGTGACCTCCAGACACCTGACTTGGCCTTCGTTGGCGTCCGCCGGACGGGACGTCCCGGCGGGCATCGTCGTCTTCCTGGTCGCCCTGCCCCTTTGCCTCGGCATCGCCCTCGCCTCGGGAGCGCCGCTGTTCTCCGGGGTCATCGCCGGCATCGTGGCCGGACTGGTCGTCTCCCTGTTCTCCGGCTCGGAACTCAGCGTCAGCGGTCCCGCCGCCGGCCTTGCCGTGGTCGTCCTGGCCGCCATCAAGGGCCTTGGCTTCGAGGCCTTCGCACTGGCCGTCGTCCTCTCCGGCATGCTCCAGGTCGCCTTCGGCTTCCTCCGCGTCGGCGTGGTCGGCGACCACATCCCCAACGGCGTCATCAAGGGCATGCTCGCCGCCATCGGCGTCGTCATCATCCTCAAGCAGCTGCCCCACGCCCTCGGCGACGACCACGACTTCGAGGGCGACAACGCCTTCCAGCAGTCCGACGGCAGGAACACCTTCAGCGAGATCCTCGAGGCCGTCCTGCGGCTGAGTCCCGGCGCCATCCTCATCACCCTCTGCTGCCTCGGTCTCCTCCTCTTCTGGGAGACGCCCTTCCGCCGTCGCATGCATTGGACCTCGGTGATCCCCGGCCCGCTCGTCTGCGTGCTGCTTGGAACCGGTCTCAACGAACTCTACGGGGTGGTCGCACCCGCTTGGAAATTGACCGCCGAGAACGGCCACCTCGTGAGCCTGCCGGTCATGGATTCCTTCAAGGGGTTCCTCGACGCCTTCAGCCTGCCCGCGTTCGCGCAGATCGGCCGGTTCGAGGTCTGGACCACCGCCGTCACCATCGCCGTCGTCGGCAGCGCCGAGACCCTCCTGTGCATCGAGGCCACCGACAAGCTGGACCCCGAGAAGCGGATTTCCGACTCCGACCGCGAGCTGCGCGCCCAGGGCATCGGTAACATCCTCTCCGGCCTGCTCGGCGGTCTCCCCATCACCTCGGTCATCGTCCGCAGCTCCGCCAACGTCTACGCCGGCGCCCGCACCCGCCTCTCCGCCTTCGTCCACGGCCTGCTCCTGCTCGTCGCCGCCCTGCTGCTCGCCGGCATTCTCAACCACATCCCCCTCGCCGCCCTCGCCTCCATCCTTCTCCTCGTCGGCTACAAGCTGTCGTCGCTGAAGATCATCCGCGAGATGTGGGCCCTCGGCCGGTCCCAGTTCATCCCGTTCGGTGTCACCCTCCTGGCCATCGTCTTCACCGACCTGCTCAAGGGCATCGGAATCGGACTGCTCACCAGCGTCTTCTTCGTGATCCGCTCGAACCACCACGCCGCCATCACGCTCGTCCACCAGGACTCCGACTGGCTCGTGCGCTTCAACAAGGACGTCTCCTTCATCCACAAGGCCGAGCTCAAGCGCCGCCTCAGCGAGATCCCCGACCGCTCCAACGCGATCATCGACGGCAACAAGGCGCTCTACATCGACCACGACATCTACGACACCTTGAAGGAATTCGAGACCGCGGCCTCCTTTCGCGGTATCAAGGTCGCGTACTACAACATCTTCGGTAAGGAGATCACCCGGCACTGACCCGGTGGTCCACCCCCGGAAGACCCTTTCCATGGACACCTACAAGCGGCTCCTCCTGAACAACAAGGCCTGGGTCGAGGACAAGCTCCACCTGCGCCCGGACTTCTTCACCAAGTCCTCCAGCGACCAGAAGCCCGAGTTCCTCTGGATCGGCTGCTCCGACAGCCGCGTGCCCGCGGAGGAAATCACCGGCGTCGAACCCGGTGAGCTCTTCGTCCACCGCAACATCGCCAACCTCGTCATCCATACCGACTTCAACATGCTCAGCGTCGTCCAGTACGCCGTGGAGGTGCTGAAGGTGAAGCACATCATCGTGTGCGGACACTACGGTTGCGGGGGCATCAAGACCGCTCTCGGACGCCAGCACCTGGGCCTGATCAACAAGTGGCTGCGCTACATCAAGGACGTCTACCGCCTGCACCGCGCCGAGCTCGACGCCATCCCCGACGAGGCCCGCCGCTACGAACGACTGATCGAGCTGAACGTCGACGAACAGGTCCACCACCTTGCCGAACTCTCGTTCGTCCAACGCGCCTGGCAGAAGGAACAACGTCCGATGATCCACGGCTGGATCTACGACATCCACACCGGCCAGCTGAAGCAGACGACCAAGATCGATCCGGGCCAGCTTCCCGACAGCATCTATTCCTACGAGTTCACCGACTGACGGTTTGCCACGGAGACACGGAGGACACGGAGGGGAATGTCCGTTGCCCGTTGCCCGTTGCCGCAGCTGCCCAGCTGCGGGGTCGCCGCATCTCACACTTCTCTCCGCTCCCTGCTCCCTGCTCAAAGCCCTCGCTCTTCCCCGTCGCCTCAGGCGCCACGCCTGAGGACTCCCCGCAGAAGACTGAAAACTAGAAACTGAATACTCGAAGCTCTCAGAGCTTCGCCATTCTTCTCCCCAACACGATCTCGGCGACGATCGCGTTGGGCACCCAGCAGAGCCAAGCGACGGTCTGGTAGGCCTCGACGAAACTTCCCGTGGCCGCCGCAAGCGCCGGCAACCACAGCCGCAGCGTCACCGCAGCGAAGGTCAGGGCGAAGTTCCGCACCATCCACCGGCGGTGCGCCGCGATGTCCCCACGCCGCGCCGCCGACAACGCGATCCAAGCCGTCGTCAACCAGCACACGCCGAGCAGGAAGAAGCCGGTGCGCGCGGTCAGACCGCCTTCGGCGCCCACGGCCGAGACCAGCCCGACACCGCCTCCGACGAACACGCCGGCGAAATACACGTAGCCGACCCGCCGGTGCATCCGCGGAGAGCGGTTCCGGAGTCGGCTGGAGAACTGGAACGGCCCCACCGCCAGCGCCACCAGCGCCGCCCCGGCATGAACCAGCAGGAGCGTGCGGAAGAGGCCGGCCTTCACCTGGAGCAGCGGCGCGAATTGCGGGGCGACGAA
>JAIXUV010000042.1 GCA_027483345.1 Verrucomicrobiales bacterium
GAAGCTGTCTCAGCGCTAGGGAACCCCAATCCGTCCCGCCTCGCGAGACTCGATCAAGGCACCAGTTCCGCGAACTTGCGGACCCTCCAACCCTTTCAATTCCGGGCAATTTCGGCAGTTAAGTTGGTGGAGGAAACGGGCGCCTGTTGCCCATGCGATGTTCCCGAGTTTCGAAGGCTAGTTGGGTGGAGTCGGCCGGAGGTCGATGGATCGGAGTCGTTGATGACACTGTTTGAGCACATACAAGAGACGAGGAACTGTCGCGGTCCGGAGGTGCACCGGGAGTTGTTGCTGCTGGGAGTTCCCCCGATTTGGAGGGGCGTGCTTCGGCTGTTTCCGAAGGTGACGGCTTCGAACTCGTGGTTTGTCGAGAAGAGGCTGGTTCAGGAGTGCCTGTGTGCGCGTTCCCAGGATCAGGTTTCGGCCGCGGTCGAACGCTTCCACTATCGCGGACTCTGTCAGGTGCCGTTCGTGAGACGAGGTCTCCGTCTCCGGGTTTCCGGCCGCCGTCTGCTAAGGCTCGCCTCGAAGGTTCTTCCGCGCTCCGTCGATGCGGATCGGTTGCCGGGTCCCCTTCTGGGATCAGGGTGGGGAGAGCCGCTGGCTGTCCGGGATCAAGGCCACCAACAGGAAGCCACCGTTCTCGAGGGAATTCAGAACCACAGAGCCGCCAGACCATCGGACCCGGTCTACCAGCCGTTCGTGGTCCCTCCCCAACGCATCGAGGCCCGGCAATAGGCGCACCGCCTCGGATTCGATCCGCAATTCCACCAGGCCGTCTTCCGCGCGGAGCTCGAGTCGGATGCTACGACAATCCTTGCTTCGAACCAGGAGCTCGAGGCTCACCTGGGTCAGTTGGTAGACCATTTCCGTGGCGCCGTCTCCAACCCGGCAGGGACGGGGAAGGTCGATGTAGAGCGGGATCCGATGGCGGGACCTGAAGCCCACTTCAAGCCGATGGAGCGCCGTCTCCAAGGACACCCCGGGGATCGCCCGGAAATGTTCCGCCATTTCATGGAGGCGCCTCTGGAAATGTGAGAGTCCGGCGGAAAGGTCGCCCAGATGGTCGGACCGGAGTGCCGGATCGGACTCCGTCCGCACCCTTTCCAGGATGCCCTTGAGTTGTCCGAGGCCGCTTTCCGCCTCAGTCCTCATGGTCTGTGCCAAGGTCCGGCGATCCTCCTCCTCCGCCTGGAGCAACCGACGGGCGATCCTGTCGCGTTCCAGGCCGAGGCGGATGTCGTGGAAAAGCAGCACCCAACCGTTGGAGACGATGAAGAACAACATCGCCCAGTCCACGGGATCCCACCAGAGGGCGGCCCAGGGGAGGCTGGGTAGGCTTCGGAGGCTCATATCCCAGGTCGCCGCCAATCCGAAGCCCCCGATTGAGATGGCGAACGCCTTTGCCGTGAGATCCATCGAGCCGCGGTGGCGATAGAAGTTCAGGGCCATCCCGCCCCCGCAGACGAGGAGGAGCAGGCTGAACAGACCCTGGATGGACTTCGGATTGGGGAAGGCGAAGAAGACGAGCAGCCCCAGCACTCCGGCAAGGCCGAACACCAGCCTGTCGACGCGTCGCTGTCTGCCGATCAGCGTCCGGCAGAGCCAATACAGGGCCACCGGAAGCAGAATGGTGGTGACCGTCCTGGCGCCGGCCCCGGAGGCGCGTCCGAAGAGCGACTGGGAGTGGATGAGGTTCTGCAGGCCGAGGAGGATGAGTGGAAACCCGAGGGCCGGGAGCTTGCCCGCGGGTTGGACCCAATAGGCGGCCAATGCCGCCAGACCCGCCAGGACGCTCACCCCTCCGACAAATCCGCGGAAGAGCTCGCGCCCGAACTCGGTGCGGCTCCGGATCTCGCGCATCTGTTCGGCGGGGAGCAGTCCGATGGGGCCGCCCAGGATGCCGCCCTTGCCGACCTCGTTGCGGAATCGGACATCGAACCAGTTGGTGCCCGCCTTCAAGCCTCCGGGTGGGATCGGCAATGCGTGCAGGGTCCTCTGGGGCAGGGGAATGATCGAGTCCTGCCGTCCGAAGTTGCCCAGCCTCGCCCGGTTGAAATGGAGTTCGGAGACGTTGCCGACGAAGCCCGCCGACGCGAACCAGTTCCTTCTGGTGAGCTCGGCATCGACGACGAACTCCATCCGGTACCATCCGGTGGCCGGAAGCGGGCTCCCAGGGCCCTTCCACTCCGACTGCCAGGGTCTTGACGCTTCGACGAGCTGCCAGCCGGTCTCGGGATTCGGTTCACCTTCCAGTGGCTGGGCGTCCGCCATCCGCAGCCAGACCCGTGTCGGACGGAGGATGCTCTCCTCGCCGATTCCTTCCGCCGCCCACATCCGGCTCCCGAGGAGGAGGAGCCAGAGGAGGAACGCTCCGACGACGGGTCGGCCGGGAGCTCGATTGGAAGGAGGGACAGGCATCCGTGGGGAAGGCGGGGACTCTCTCCGGCCGGGATGCCGGGGGCAAGGGAGACGGCCGGTCAGCGTGAGATGTCCCCTTGGTAGAGGACCGGGAACAGGTTCCGACGCAGGCTTTCCACCGCGACTTCCGGATGCTCGACGTTCAGCACCAATGCCGACTTCCCACCCGGCCTCGTCAGGAAGGGATAGGTGTAGTGGATGTTGAGTTCCGCCTCGAGCAGGGCCGCCAGGACGTCGCGCAACTGCCGCTCGCCCTGCATCTCCACCACCACCACCACCGTCTCGGTGAACGCGAACGCGTGCTCCTC
>JAIXUV010000167.1 GCA_027483345.1 Verrucomicrobiales bacterium
CATCGGAATGCCCAACGCGCGGGCCAGGGGTCGGCCGAGGATCTCGGCCTGGTTGAACTCGCGTTCCCGCTCCTTGACGGGATGCAACGGAACCGGGACCAGACCGGCCCAGGCATCGGTTGAAAGCGCCGGGACCGCCGCCGACAGGAGCGCATCGCGCAGGAAGGGTTCGAACCAGAGTTCACCCCGGTACTTGAAGCGGTGCAGCACGTCGAGAACCGGCCCCTTGGCAATCAAGGCGGCACGAGCCGACTCGAAAGGGGGGCGGAATTCCCGGCAGTGGGCGCACGCATGTCGGCTGCTCACCTCCCCGGAGGGAGGAAGGCCACAGCGCTCGCAGAAGGGCGGCAACACCCTCTGAACCGAAGACCGGCAAAGGCTGCAGACGAATCCCTCCTGCACGCCGGCTGGATGTTCGCGACACAGGGCGCAGACCTCGGGATAGACGAGGGAAAGAAAGCCCTCCAGGCCGTGGCGCAACCGGGCACCCGCGCTGGCGATGCCACTGGCCAAGTTCAATCCGACTTCGAGCTGCAAGCGCTCCAGTCCCGGCAGTATCGGAGCCCCACCCCGGCGAGAAGCAGGACCGGGAGCGCGATCCAACCGTCGATCAGATTCGAGGTCCCCCAGAACGCGTTTGAAACCGCCGTGGTGGACGTGGTGAAGAAGGCGTAGGACTTCAACCAGAAGATCCACCCAGCGTGGAGGCCGATGGCCGTCCAAAGCGCACCGGTGCACTCGCGGAAGGCGGCGAGGATCAGCCCAGCCAAGGTCAGGTTGATGAATCCCGGGAACAAGGCGCCAATGTCCAGGAAACCGACCGACATGCGGCTGAGCATCTGCAGCCCAGTCGACCAGTCCACGGAGTCGGGAGGTGCGGGGCGCTGGAAGAAGTGGACCAGGGCGTACAAGGCCGAGGTGGCTATGGCCGCAGTCCAAAAGCCGACGGCACGGCGCAGCGCCCCGAGGATCGCGCCACGGAAGAGGGTTTCCTCGATGAGCGACACAAACAGCGCGGCACCCGCGGCACGGGCGACATGCAGGAGGACCAGCGGGAAACCTCGGCCGGGAATCCAGGTTCGGAAGCCGCTTCCCCATGCGGCGAAGACGACCAGCGCCAGGGTGGCGAATCCCAGGACCAAGCCGAATCCAACCTCGCGGAATAGGCCCGGGCGCCATTTCCATCCGGCGCCATTCAGGTCGGGGAAGAAACCAAGGCGATAAAGCGGCCACAACCCGGCCATGGACATGAGGATGAGGCAGCGGTTGACATACCGGTGAAAAGGATGCCGAAGGAAGGCCGTACCCGGGAACAGGAAGTGGGTCGCCTCCCAGATCCATGGGGCCAAAAGGGCCGCACCCAAGAAGACCCCCAGCAGATAGATCAGCAGGATCGAGAAGGTCCGGCCCGGTCGGGCGCCGCCAGGTGCCGGGGAGACCGGGTGATTCACCGGTTCCTTTTAGTGGAGATCCTCGTCGGGCTCAAGCGGTTGCCGATGGCGTCGCTTGGCATTTCGGGCAGATCCCGAAGAATTCCAGCCGGTGGGAAACACCGACGAATCCATGACGGCTGGCGACCGAGGCCTGGAACTCTTCTGGGAAGCAATCGTCCACCTCCAGGATCATCGAGCAGCGGGTGCAGACCAGATGGTGGTGATGGGCCGACTCCTCTTCCGAGGCCAACTCGAAGCGGGCCGCGCCATCGCCGAAATCATACCTCCGGACCAGCCCCATCCGTTCGAGGGTGTGCATGTTGCGGTAGATGGTGGCCAGATCGCAGTCCTCCTTGCCCAAGGCCGCATGGATCTCCTTGTTGGTCAGCGGCGACGCATGGCGACGCAGCACATCGAGGATGGCTTGGCGCGGTCCGGTGACCTTGCGGGAACCTTGGCGCAGCTTCTCGGTCAACTCGGTCAGCGGCTGCTGGATGAGCCGGTGGGTGTGCGGGTGCCGCGAACAGGGCTTGCTCATGGTTTGGTGGGAGGACCGGCGGGAACGGCCTCACGCAAACCTCCGCGACGGGCCGCAGGCAGGGAAAGCAGGAAGAGTCCGACCAGGACCAATGTGATGCACGGACCACCGGGAAGATCGAAATGGAAGGAAGCATAGACGCCACCGGCGGCGCCGAGGAATCCGAAGACCAGGCTCAGCAGGACCTGTTGCCGAAGGCTACGGGCCAGATTCCGGGCCGCTGCCGGGGGGATGACCACCAGCGAGGTCACCAGCACGATTCCCAAAAGGCGGATGCTCAAGGCGACCGTCACAGTGAGAACGAGGATGAAGAGGCGGTTGAGACGAGTCACATTGACGCCGGAGACGTGGGCAAGGTCTTCGTGCGCGGTCAGCAGCGCGAGGTCGTTCAGCTTCCAGAACAGCAATCCACCCACCGAAAGGGTCACTGCGAACGCAACCCCGACGTCCCGCCATCCGACCGAGAAGATGTCGCCGAAAAGCATCCGGTCGAGTTCCCCGCGGTATCCCTTGAGGTGGCTGAGGACCACCATGCCGAACGCGACGGATCCGCTGAGCAGCAGGGCCATGATCGTGTCGTTCAGAAGCTCGGTATGCTCCTTGAGCCAGAGGATCAGGAGCGCGACCGCCAAGCTGAAGACGATCATCGGAATCGTCGGCTCCGGCACTCCCAGCCAGAGACCCAGGGCCACGCCGGCCAAGGCGGCATGGGCGATGGTGTCGCTGAAGAAGGACATCCGGCGCGCGGTGACGAAAACCCCGAGCAGGCCGCAAAGCGGTCCGAGCAGGACGGAGATCGACAGCGCCCGCTGGAGGAAGGGTTCAATGGGCATGGCCGTGGTGGTGATGATACGGCGTCACATGGATGCCGTACGCCTGCTTGAGGGACTCCGCATTCATGACTTCCTCCGGCGCCCCCTCGCAGCAGACGACACCGTTCAGGGCATAAACCCGCGAGGCATGTCGATAGACCATGGAAAGGTCGTGGGAGACCAGAACCACGGTGAGGTTCCTGCGTCCATGCACCGCGGCGATCAGTTCGTAGAAGTCCTTCTCGCCCGGGGTGTCGACGCCGGCGGTGGGTTCGTCCAGCAACAGCAACTCGGGGTCGTTGAGGAGGCTGGCACAGATCAGCACACGCTGAAGCTGACCTCCACTCAGTCCGGCCAATGGCCGATCCATCAACCGGGCCACGTCCAGGTCCGCGACGGCGTCGGCGAGGAGGGAATCCACATGCCGACGGGAACGCCAGAACCAGTCCTGTGTGCTGGGGCGCCGCAGGGCGAGGAACTCCCGGACCGTCAGGATGAAGCTGCGATCCGGCTGAAGACGCTGGGGAACGTATCCGACGCGACGGAGGACTCCCGAATCCGGGGACTCTCCAAGGAGGCGGATGGAACCCCGGTCGTACTTCTGGAGACCGAGGAGGCAACGGAGGAGCGTGGTCTTGCCCGAGCCGTTGGGACCGATGAGGGCCACGATCCCGCCTTGGCGGATCTGGAGGTCGACACCCCGAAGCACCGCGGCGTCCCCCAAGCGCACATGAAGCCCCGCCACCTCGACAACGACCGGCTTGGGTTGGCGGAAGGCGATCTCCATATCAACGCAACGCGGCTTCCAAGGCCTTCAGGTTACGTCTCTGGCCTTCGACATAGAATCCCGGGGAAGGCGTGCCGGTCTCGAGCACGTCCAGTTCGCCCACCTTGATGCCAAGGTCTTCGGCCAACCTGCGAACCAACCGGGGATGGAACTGGGGCTCCGAAAAGACGACCCGGACCTTGGACTTCCGGATGGCCGCAACCAGTTCGGTCAGATAGCGCGGGCTGGGTTCGACGCTGGGGACTTCCTCAACGACACCGACGAGTTCCAGACCGTAGCGGCGACAGAAGTAGGGAAAGGCGTCATGGAAGGTGACGATCCGGCGATCCCGAAGCCGTGCCACGGTGGATCGGATCTCGGCATCGAGACCCTCGAGTTCGGCGAGGTAGGCGGCGGCGCGGCTCCGATACCCATCCGAATGCGCCGGGTCCAAGGCGACAAGGGTATCCAGGATGTTGGAGACACCATGTCGGGCGAACACCGGATCCAGCCACAAGTGGGGATTAGGTCCGTGCTCGGCATGATCATGGTGGTCATGCTTTTCGGCGTGCTTGTCGGAGCCGCCGTCATGCTTGGAATTCTCCCTGTCGGCGGACCCCACCGACAATTCAGGAACCTCGGAGATCCACTGGCCCTTCAACCCGTCGGCCACCGTGACCACACGCAGGCCGGGCTTGGCGGAGTTGTTGCGGAGGGCCTTGTCCATCCATCCGTCGACACCAAGCCCATTCATCACCACGACGTCGGCGCGGGCCAGTCGACGCAGATCCGAGGGGCGGAACTGGAAGTCGTGCGGTCCAACCGAAGCGCTCGGAAGGGTGTCCACCACGGCATCCGGGCCAGCGACCTTCGCTGCCCAACTGTGCAACGCCGGAAGCGTCGCCAAGACCCGCAATGGTTCCGCCGCCGAGCCGGAAAGGGCGGCCAGCATCCAGATCAGGCATCCACGGAACAGCGACATCACAATGAAGCTCGTCCGGCCTCAACGCATTTGCAAACCGATTGCATTGAGTGCGTACGAAAAGCCCGCCGGAAAAGTTCCGGCGGGCGGATCGGCGTTGGTGGCCTACTTGACCAGCAGGGCTTGACGCGCGCGCTTGATGGCGAGCGTCAGCTTACGCTGGAACGGGGCCGGGAGACCGGTGTACTTGCGGGGCAGGATGCGGCCGTTGTCGGTCACGTACTGCTTCAACATCGCGACGTTCTTGAAGTCGATCGCGTCGATGGTGAAATCGACCTTGGGCTTCGGACGCGGGGTCCGGGCAACGGTCGAACGGCGCTTCTTCTTCTCCTCGAGCTTGGTCTTGCGGGGCATGGCTTACTTGATTTCGCGATGGACGGTGTGGCGGCGGAGGAAGGGATTGAACTTCTTCTTCTCCACCTTGTCCGTCTGCAGCTTCTTGTTACGGGTGGTCTGGTAGCGGGAGACGGGCTTGCCCTCCTTCTTCGCTTCCGTGCATTCGATGGTCACGATCTCGCGCGGCATAAATCAGCTTTCTTTTTCCTTCGATGGCTTCTCTTCCACATCACCGTCGTCGTCGTCGACATCGACGGATCCTCCCGACTCCACAGAGCCGAGCGAACCCAACCGGTTGCGCTGACGGAGAAGGCCTTCCTTCTCGAGTTGAGCCTGGGCCTCCACGGTGAAACGGGTCCAGGGAATCGCCTCAAGACGGGCCTTGGGAATCGGCTTCTGCGTCAATTCGCAGACGCCGTAAGTCCCCTTCTCGATCCGCTTCAGCGCCTCCTCGATCTCATACATGGCGTCCTGGTCGGACGACAGGAGGCTGAGGGCGAAGTCACGGTCGAAATTGTCGGTGCCGGAATCCCCCATGTGGAGGCTGTAGCTCTCCATCTCGGCCTGGGATTCCTTGGCCAAACCGCTCATCTGGCCCCGGAGGCGCTCATGGAGGTCCAGCAGGTTCTGATAGAACTTCTGCCACTCCGGCTTCACCTTCGATATGGGAAGCCAAGTGGGCATCGCCCCCGAATTCTTCACCGTCTTTGCCAGGGGACGACCGAGGATGGCCGCCGCACTGGCGGCACCTACCTTGTGGTGCTTGACCGCGGGTTTTGCGGCTGGGGCCGGTTTCTTCGCCATGACTGTTCGCTTCGGTTCGGTTCGAAGGTTGCGTTCCTCCACCCTCTTCCAAGGGCGGACGGTCCCGGAAACACGGAAAACCCGGATTCAGGGGCCGCGGAAGCTAACAGGGCAATCCAAGGACGCCACAACATTTTTGACGGGAAATCGGAATCGGATTCGATCCCCGACCATCTGGAGGCTTCCTGCCCGATCCGACCGACAACTATTCTCCACGCGGTGACACCGTCTTCCATCCTCCTGGTCGCAGGCGAGGCGAGCGGCGACCAGCTGGCCGCGGAGCTGGTGAAGTCGCTCTCCCAGCTTTGCCTGCCCACCCCGCCCCGCTTCTTCGGGGCCGGAGGTCCCGCGATGGCGGCGGCCGGCGTCGAAGTGGTCGTCGACTTGACCGCCAACTCCGCCATCGGCCCCGCGGACGCGCTCCGGCAGTATTCCCGCTACCGCCGGGCATTCGACCTCCTCCTCCGGGAGGCCTCACGACGGACCCCGGATCGGGTGGTGGGCGTCGATTTCGGGGCCTTCAACCTGCGGTTCGCCGCCGCGATCCGCAGCAGCTCCAATTCGAAGGGCCCATTCCACAACTGGAATCCCAAGGTCATCCAGTTCGTGTCCCCGCAGGTCTGGGCTTCCCGTCCCGGCCGCGCCCGGGAAATCGCCCGCAATCACGACCTGCTCCTGTCCATCCTGCCCTTCGAAAGGGACTGGTATTCACGTCATGCCCCGGAGGTCCCGGTTCGGTTCGTGGGACATCCCATCGTGGATCGTCACGTCCGGCTTCCGGAGGCTCCATCGACGGAGAACGCCGACCGGCGGAATCTGCTCCTGCTGCCGGGAAGCCGCCCCGGGGAACTGCGACGGCATTGGGCCTGCGTCGCCGGTGCGGCCGGGATCGTACGGCGAAACACCGGGATCCAACCGGTTCTGGTGCTGCCCTCCGAGACTGCCCGTTTCTGGATCCCCACAGATGTCCCCTTGCCGGACGGCCTCCGGATCCGCATCGGAGGCCTCGGTGAAGAACTCCGGCAGGCCGCAGTCGCCATCGCCTCCACCGGTACAGTCACCCTGGAATGCGCTTGGTTCGGGGTGCCGACGGTGGCGCTTTATCGAACCTCCTGGAGCACCTACCAGATCGGGAAAAGGATCATCCAAGTCCCATACCTGGCCCTGCCCAATCTGCTGGCTGGAAAAGCGGTCTTTCCGGAGTTCATCCAAGACGCCGCCACGCCGGAGGCCATTGCGGACGCTGCCTTGAAGTGGCTCCGGAACCCGGAAAGCCACCGACGAACCGTCGACGAACTGTCACGGCTTCGGGAGGCACTAGGTGCACCCGGAGCCTGCCGCCGGGCCGCTGAAGCTATCTTGGAACTCTGATCCCAATCCGGCTGCTTCGCTTGAATCCCGAGGCCGGGTGTCTTCCGCCGATCCGCAGCGCCCCTACGGGAATCCTGCGCGACTTCAGCGCCGGTTCACCTTCTGGCGTGCCGCTTCCAAGGTCTGACGCTCAGCGGGAGTCAGGCTCTGGATACCGTGCTGCGCGATCTTCTCCAGGATCGGATCCACCTCGCGGGCGATGAAGTCAGACTCGGAAACGGCCTCGCGACGGGGCGCCGGCTCGACGCGGACCCGGCTCGGCGGAGCGTTCTGTCGGCGCGGCTTGGCCACCGGGGTCCGGAACGACTGCCACCAGTCGGCAACCCGGCTTCCGAGGCCACCACCGAACTCGGAGAACCCGCCCAGCTTCACGTAGAGGAAGCCGAATGCGATTCCGCCGAGATGCGCGCCGTGCGCGACATTGTCATAGGGAAAGAGCGATCCGAAGACGGCGAGTGCGGTGAAGAACCAGAGGATCCACTTGGCCTTCAGTGTCACAGGAATGAAGTAGAGGAAGGTGGTCAACTGCTTCTCCGGAAACGCGGTGGCGTAGGCGGCGAGGAGGCTCAACACACCGGCCGAAGCCCCCACCACCGAGATGTCCTGGTGGGCGGGCAGGAGTCCGATGACCACATGGAGGAGCCCTCCGGCCAATCCGCCACCGAAATGCAGACTCAGCAGCCGTCGAGCCCCGTACATCTCCTCGAGGTGGGTCCCGATGAAGAAGAGACCCAGGCAATTGCCAATCAGGTGCCACGGCCAAGGGGTCTGGTGCAGGAACTGGTAGGTGGCCAGAAGCCACACATGTCCCGAGAAAAGCCCTTCACGGGTCAAACCCAGGTGGCGGGAGACCGCGGCATTTCCGTAGAAGGTGAACGCGGACTGGACCAGGAAACAGACCACCAGCACGCCGATGAGAATCAGTGCGAACGGAGGCCGTCCACCCCGGTTGTCGGACATGTAGTCGCGGTCGTAGAGCATCGTCTGGGACGGTAGGACCGGCGCCCGTGAATTCAACGGGGATTGCGCGTCTCCTCCGACGGGTCCGACGACAATACCGGCTCCACTGGCCACCAATTGATGCACCAGAGCCCGCCGACCAGCCCACCGAGATGGGCCAGGTGTGCGATGTTGCCGAAGGCGAAGATGGCTCCGGCGGCACTGGCGAGCGCCGCGAAAAGCAAGACGAACTTGGCTCGGATCTCGAACGGGATCAGGAAGAACAGGAGCAGCTTCAGGCGCTCCTCGGAATACACCGCCGCCAGCGCCGCCAGCAAGCCGCACAGCCCCGCCGAGGCGCCCACCACCGGAGCGCCGAAGAGCCGCGGGGAGGTCCACGCCCCGATCAACTGGAGAAGCCCGCCCACGCTGCCGCTCACCAGGTAGAGCAGGAGGAAGCGGCCACGGCCCAGCGTCGTCTCCATGACCGGTCCCAGCGAGTGCAGCAGCAACAGGTTGGTCAGCAGGTGGACCCATCCGCCATGGAGGAACTGGAAGGTCAGGAACTGCCACCACGCACCCCTCTGCAGCCCCGTGAGACTCAGCGCATGGTGCAACTCGAACCACCGCTTCTGCCCGGGACTCGACCGGTAGAGCCACTGCTCGTAGGCGAAGAAGGCGATGTTCATCGCAATCAGGACCACCGTCGCATGGCGTTCCAATGGAAGGTCCGATTCGGACTTCGCGGACTTCGATGGGGTGGGTCCGGCCATTTTTCGCGGCAGAAAGGAATCGGCACCTCGGCTCAGTCGACCGTGACCATGGCCTTGATCACCCCGGTCTCTGGCTTGAGCCAGTCCGGGAACCGTCCAGCCATCCCGTCGAAGTCCGAGCGGTGCGTGATCCACGGACGCGTGTCGATGCGATCCTGTTCGATGTACTCGATGATCCGTGAGAAGTCGCCCGGCAACGCGTTCCGGCTGGCGAGGAGGGTCAGCTCCCTGCGGTGCAGCACAGGCGCATGGAGGAAGGAAAGCTCGGCCTGGGTGATCCCGACATAGACCAGTCGACCTGCGAAGGAACAGAACTCGAGGGCGCGGCTCATCGAACGATTCGATCCGGTGGCATCGATGACCGACTCCGCCAGGTCGCCTCCGGTGACCGCGCTCAAGGCCTCGATGTCCGAGGCGTCGCCACGGACCTGGATCGTGTCACGCACTCCCATCACTTCCCGGACAAACGCAAGGCGATGGGCGTTCATGTCCATCACCACGGTCCTCGCCCCGCTCAGCTTCGCGAACTCGATCACGCTGAGCCCGATGGGTCCTGCGCCGACCACCAGAACGGTCTCGCCAGGCTTCGGCGCCGCCCGTTCGACCGCATGCCTTCCGATGGCCAACGTCTCCACCAGGGCCAGTTGTTCGAATCCGAGGCTGCGGGAACTGTGGAGCTTGCGCGCCGGAACGGTGTAGAACCGGCGCAGCCCGCCGTCGCAATGGACTCCGAGGGTCTGGTTGTGATGACAGCAGTTGGTGTGTCCCCGACGGCAGGCGTGGCACTTCTGGCAGTTGAGATAGGGTTCCACGCTGCACCGGTCTCCAACGGACACGCCGGACACGCCCTCCCCGACCGACACCACCTCGACTCCCAGTTCGTGCCCGGGAATCCGGGGATAGGAAAAGAACGGCATCTTCCCCAGGTAGCCTCCCAAGTCGGTGCCACAGATGCCTACCTGCTGCACCCGGACCAAGGCCTCACCCGGTCCGGGATCCACGGGCATTTCGACTTCGATCATCCGGAAAGATCCGGGCTTCTCCAATTGGATCGCCTTCATGGAATGTCAGCAGGAATCCGCGTAGACGGGAAACCACGGCACCATTTGCCGCCCCGTAAACCGGACCGACTCAACGGGAACCGTCTCCCGATGGCGAGTCCGCAGTTTCCGCAGCAATTCGCCTTCGAATCCGTTACGGAATCGTCGGAATGCGTCACTTGCCCAAAGCTGGCAGGGCCGATGCTCTTATCTCATCCATGAAAGCTGCTGTCTTCATCGAACGGGACGGGATCCTCAACCTGTGCGAAACCGCCAAGGGCCACCAGGTCCAACCGCTCCGGCTGGAGCAGTTCAAGGTGAATCCAGAAGCCAAGACGCTGCTGCCGGAACTCAAAAAGGCCGGGCTTTTGGTCATCGCCACGACCGTCCAACCGGCTCCGGCGAAGGGCCTGATGTCGCGCAACGAGCTCGACTACATGCACGCCGTGCTCCGCCGACAACTCCCCGTCGACGACCTGTTCACCTGCATCTCCGACGATCCGCACCATCCCTGCTACAAGCCGCAGCCCGGGCTTTTCCTTGAGGCGGCCTTCAAGTGGGGCATCGACCTCGACCACTCCTTCGTGATCAGCGACAAGTGGCAGGACGCCAAGGCCGCCCAGATCGCGGGCTGCACTTCGATCCTGATCCGTTCCCCGTGGATCGGAAACGATCACCACGACTTCGTGACGGAATCCTTCGCGGCGGCCGTGGCCAAGGTGGTCCAGCTCCATGCGCACCCGGTCATGGAACCGCTCTTCGCCAGCGCCTGACCCTTGGCTCCTCGCCTCGGCGATTTTGCCGCAAGGAGTTGTCCCAAGCCATCGGATCGGCGAAATTGCCGAGCCATGGACGACTCCTGGAAACCCGTCCGCCGCCTGCGTCGCTTGCGTCGCAACGACGCCATCCGCGAAATGGCGCGCGAAGTCCGACTCTCTCCATCCCAGCTGATCGCCCCCCTCTTCGTGAAGGAAGGCACCGGATCTCCGGAACCCGTGGGTTCGATGCCTGGGGTGCATCGGCTTTCCATCCCCGACCTCGTTCAGGAATGCCGGGAGCTCCACCGATTGGGCATACGGGGTGTGGCCCTGTTCCCGGTGACACCGCCCGAACTCAAGGACCCGCCCGGCAGCGAGGCCCTGAATCCCGATGGACTCGTTCTCCGTGCCATTCGGGCCGTGAAGGCCGCAACCCCGGGCCTCGTGCTCTTCTCCGACGTGGCCCTCGATCCCTACACTTCCCACGGCCATGACGGCCTGCTGGACTCCGGTGGCACCGACGTCGAGAACGACACCACGGTCGACGTGCTCTGCCGGCAGGCGGTCCTGCACGCCAGGGCCGGGGCCGATTTCGTGGCGCCCAGCGACATGATGGACGGCCGCGTCGGCGCGATCCGACGGGCTCTCGACAAGGCGGGCTTCGCCAACACCGGGATCCTCGCCTACAGCGCAAAGTTCGCCTCGGCGCTCTATGGGCCATTCCGCGAAGCCGTGGGAAGCGCCTCGGCCGCAGGCACCCGGTCGCTCGACAAGCGCGGCTATCAGCTGGATCCGGCCAACCCCTCCCAGGCCATCGAGGACGCCCTTCTCGACGCGGCGGAGGGCGCCGACGCCTTGATGGTCAAACCGGCCGGCGCCTACCTCGACATCCTGGCCCGCCTGAGGACCGAAACCCGCCTTCCTCTGGCCGCCTATCAGGTCAGCGGCGAGTACGCCCAGATCCACGCCGCAGCCCGGGCCGGCTGGATCGACTACCGTGCGGTGCGCAACGAAAGCCTGCTGGCCATCCGCCGCGCCGGCGCCGACTGGATCCTGACCTATTTCGCCAAGGAGATGGCAGCCGAACTCGTCGGATGACCGCCCCGGCCCTTTCTGGGCGTTCGCCCTGAAAAGGGAAACGCCGCCCCAACCGGTAGGTGGAACGGCATTCGTTGGACCAGGGTCCGCCCAGCTTCAGGCGGCCGTGGCGCGACTCACTGCTTCGGAGGAGCGCTCTTGCGGCTCGCCTCGGCTTCCTTCTGGAGCCGCTCGGCATCGCTCGCCTTGATGACCTCGATCTGGGCGCCTTTCTTGATCTCTTCAGCGGAGGGCACCTTGATGATGTCGCTGGTCACGGCCGGGTTCGGCGGCTGCGGCGTCTCCCGGATGCCGACCAGCTCGACGTCGAACACCAAGGCCGAGTGCGGCGCGATCTTGGGAGGGGAACCGGCCTGCCCGTAGGCGAGATCCGACGGGATGACCAGGCGGTACTTCGAACCGACCGGCATCAGCTGCAGGCCTTCCGTCCAACCCTTGATCACCCGGTTCAGGCCGAAGGTGGCCGGCTCGCCACGGGTGTAGGAGCTGTCGAACTCGGTGCCGTCGATGAGCGTGCCGCGGTAGTGTACCTGGACCACGTCGTTGGTCGTGGGCTTCGCGCCGGTCCCCGCCTTGACCACCTCGTATTGGAGGCCGCTCGGCGTCACCTGGACCCCGGCCTTCTTGCGATTCTCATCCAGGAAGGCCTCGCCAGCCGCCTTGGCCTTCTCGCCTTCGATTCGCCGCTTCTCCTCGGTCTTCTTGCGGACCTCGGTGCTGTAGTTGCGCAGGATCACGTTGGCCTCGCCGTCCGTGATCAACGTCGGCTTCCCACGGAGGGATTCAGCGAAGGCCTTGATGACCACCTCGGGATCCTGCTCGTAGGCGCCGCGGGAGATCTGGCGCTTGAAGTCGCCCGCCATGAGCACGCCCATCGCGTAGGAATGCTTCTCGAGGTCGGACTGGAATTTTCCGGCGCCCGGATCGGGGGCGTTGGTGGAGACGGCAACCGGGGTGATCGCCGGCTTCGTGGCCGGCGCCTGGGCAAGGGCGACGCTGCAGGCCAATCCGGCCAGAGCCATCGCCGTCGAGACGGAAGGGGTCAATTTCATGGTTACAGGCGTCAGATCCCGGAGGACGCGATGCGCGTTCAACCGTGGAACACCGGAAGCGATAGCATCCGAAGACCGGGGAAGTCGAGTGTCGGGCGACGCCCAGTACCGGGCCAAAAGGGCCGGGTCGCCGACGAGCCGGGATCCGAATCCAACCGCCCCCTCCGGAAATCCGATGCAGAAAAGCCTTGTTCCCGGCGCCGCTTCCGACATTTTCAAGACCGGTGCCGCCCGCGTGGCGGAATTGGCAGACGCGCTAGATTCAGGTTCTAGTGAGTAACATCGTACAGGTTCAAGTCCTGTCGCGGGCACCACTCCCCTCTACTCCGGTTCGGCCCATTCGGGTCACCAGTCCGTTCTTCCTACCGGAACGTCCCCGACCGGGCATCTGATTTACGGTTGGGTCTCAGGGGCTCCGGAACGTCGGACTTCAGGCCAAGGCGGGATCCACCTCGTCTGCCTGCCACAGGACGCGCCCTTCCATCCCTCCGGCCACCACCAGCGTCTGCCCTGTGATGTGCCGGGCCAAGGTGTCCGAGGCCAGGAACACCGCCGCTCCGGCCATGTCGTCGGGCCTGCCGATCTGCGGCAATGCCATGGTCGCCGTCACTCGGCGGACCACCGAGGCATCCCGCAGCTTGGCGGCGTTCCGCGGGACCACCGTCCATCCCGGACAGATGCAGTTGATCCGTCCGCCGCAGTAGTCCGCGGTGTGCGGCGCCAACCGCGCGAACTCGTTCTTCAGGGTACGCACCAATCCGTAGGCCATCGCCGCCTTCGCCGACGCGTAGTCCGCATGTCCGGCTTCCCCGAAGACTCCGGCGGTCGAGGCGATCATCACCGCGTTCCCCCGCCCCTGTTTCCGGAGCAGCCGCCCGAACTCCCGCAGGCACAGGAAGGCGGAGGTCAGGACGGCGTCCACGGTCTGACGCCATCTCCCGAGGGGGATGTCGGCGATGTCCGCGGATTCGGCGGCCCACGAGCCGGCGTTGACCACCAGGGTGTCGACCCGTCCGAACCGTTCCACCGACTTCGCGAAAAGCCGCTTCACATCGGACTCCCGCGTCAGCTCCGCCCGGACCGCGAGGGTGTCAGAGCCGAGTTCCTGTGCCAACTTGGCCGCCCGATCCCTTCCGTTCCGGTAGTGCAGCACCACCGAGGCCCCCTCGCCGGCGAACCGTCTCGAGATCGCCGATCCGATTCCTCCCGATGCGCCCGTGACCAACACCACCTTGCCCTTCAGATGCGTCTCCATGGATCGAAGCATGCAACGGAGGTCTCGTCCGTTCGAGTCCGTGAAACGAAACGCGTCGAGGACCCTGTCCGACTTCCCTTGGAACGGAGTGCGGACTCGAATCCCCGCCGATGTTGCCGGAGGATCCCTCCATGCGCCGCCTCGCACGCTGGTTTCCACTGCTGCTCCTGCTGCTCCCGTCGGTCCACGCTGGTCGCACCACGGTCTCGATCTCGGGCGACGAGTTCCGCATCAACGGGGTTCCCACCCATGCCGGCCGCTTCTGGCAGGGTCACAAGATCCAGGGACTGCTGCTGAACGCACGCCTCGTGCAAGGCACCTTCGACGACCGCAATCCGGAGACCGTCTCGCGTTGGGCCTATCCCGACACCGGCCGCTGGGATCCGGACCGCAACACCCGGGAGTTCGTCGAGGCGATGCCGGAGTGGCGTCGCCATGGACTGTCCGCCTTCACCCTCAACCTCCAGGGCGGCTCACCCGAGGGCTACTCGAAGGAACAACCCTGGCACAACAGCGCGTTCGCGGCGGATGGCAGCCGGGATCCGGCGACCTTTGAACGCCTGAACCGCATCCTCCAGCGGGCGGACGACCTAGGCATGGTGGTCATCCTCGGACTCTTCTACTTCGGGCAAGACCAGCGCCTCGCCGACGAGGCCGCCGTCCTCCGCGCCGTGGACCAGACCGTGGACTGGATCCACGACCAGGGCTGGCGCCATGTCCTCGTGGAGGTGAACAACGAGTGCGACATCGGCTACGACCACGCGATCCTGCGTCCCGACCGCGTCCACGAACTGATCGAACGGGTACACCGGAACCGGCGGGATTCCGTTCGCCTCCTGGTCGGGACCAGCTTCTCAGGAGGGACCGTTCCATCGACCAACGTGGTGAAGGCGTCGGACTTCCTCCTCCTGCATGGAAACGGCGTCTCCGATCCGGCGAAGCTCTCCGAACTGATCCGGAAGGCCCGCAAGGTGGACGGCTACCGCCGGATGCCGGTCGTGGTGAACGAGGACGACCATCCGGGGGAACGGGTTCCCGACGCACACTTCACGGCCGCGCTGTCGCAGTCAGCCGGCTGGGGCTTCTTCGACTACCGCCGCAAAGGCGAGGGAGCATCGGAGGGCTACCAGAATCCGCCCGTGGACTGGGGAATCCGCAGCGACCGCAAGAAGGCCTTCTTCTCGCGTCTCGCCGAGGTCACGGGAAGTCCCGTCGGCGGGGCCGAATACGCCGCCACCCCCGAGGAACGCTGGTGGAAGGGCAACGTCCACACCCACACCCTTTGGAGCGATGGCGACGACTTCCCGGAGATGGTCTCCCTGTGGTACAAGGAACACGGCTACCACTTCCTTGGGCTGACGGAACACAACCTCTTCCTCGAGGGCCAGCGGTGGATCCCGGTGAAGACGAACAAGACCGACCTGGAGGCCCTCGCGAAGTACCGGAAGGCGTTCGGTCGGCGGGTCGAGGAGCGCCGGATCGGCGCCCTGTCCCAGGTACGACTGAAGCCACTGGCCGAAATCCGACCGCTGCTCGAAGAGCCGAGGCGCTTCCTGATGATCCCTTCAGAGGAGATCACCGGAGGCCACCTCACCGCGCCGGTGCACATCAACGGCATCAACCTCCGTGAACCTGTCGAACCGAAGGGCGGAACCAACGTGCTCGACGTGATGCAACGGGTGGTCGACGCCGTCCGCATCCAACGGGGCAAGACCGGCCAGCCCATGTTCACCCACATCAACCACCCGAACTTCGGCTGGGGCATCACGGCCGAGGACCTCATGAGGCTGGAGGGCACCCCGTTCTTCGAGGTCTACAACGGCCATCCCTCGGTCCACAACCTGGGTGACACGAACCACGCCGGCATGGAGCGGGTCTGGGACATCCTGCTCGCCTGGCGCCTCGGCGAGTTCCACCTGCCGCCGATGTACGGCTTGGCTGTCGACGACTCCCACGCCTACCACAAGACCGGGCGGGACAAGAGCAACGCGGGTCGCGGCTGGATCCAGGTGCGGGCGACGGACCTGACCCCCGAGACGCTGGTCGAAGCCATGGAACGCGGGGAATTCTATTCGACGTCCGGCGTGGAACTGGGCGACGTCCGGCGCGAGGGCGACCGTCTGCGAATCCGCATCCAGGCGGCACCCGGGGTCACCTACCGGACCCGCTTCATTGGAACCCGACGCGGGTTCTCGAGGGAATCGAAGCCGGTGAACGGCCCCAAGATCGATTCCTCCCGGGTCACCCGTCAGTACGACCCCGCCATCGGCGAGATCTTCGCGGAAGTGGCTGGAACGGAGGCCGTGTACCAGTTCCGCGGAGACGAACTCTATGTACGCGCCCACGTCATCTCGTCCCGTCCGATGTCGAACCCCGTCGAGAAGGGCGAACTGGAGCAGGCCTGGGTGCAGCCGGTGATCCCCTGATCCAAGGCCGGGAGCAGGCTGTCGCGAATTCACCCCTTGCACAGGACACCTCCCCGGTTACGGTCCTTCGACAATTCGGGCTGTTTCAGTCCGGTTTCCGCCATGATCGACAACACGAAGGTCCGTTACTTCGACAACAACGCCACCACCCGAGTCGCTCCGGAGGTGGTCGAGGCCATGATCCCCTTCCTGAGCGAGATGTGGGGCAATCCCTCGAGCGCCTACGCCTTCGGCGCGCAGGTCCATGGCCACGTGGAGAAGGCCCGCGAGAAGGTGGCCGCCCTCGTCGGCGCGGATCCGAAGGAAGTGGTGTTCACCAGCTGCGGGACGGAGGCGAACAATTCCGCGATCCACAGCGCCCTGGTGACCACCGGCAAGCGCCACGTGGTGACCACCGCGGTGGAGCACAGCGCCAACATGAACTTCGGCGCCTACCTCGAGAAGCGGGGCTTCGAGGTCACCTACCTGCCGGTCGAAAGCGACGGCTCCCTCGATCTCCACCTCCTCGAGAAGTCCATCCGTCCGGACACGGCGATCGTCTCGGCCATGATGGCCAACAACGAGACCGGCGTGCTGTTCCCGATCGAGGAGATCGCGGCCATCTGCCGCAGCAAGGGCGTGCTTTCCCACACCGACGCCGTCCAGGTTCCGGGCAAGCTCAAGATCGACGTGCGGCAGCTCGGCGTGGATTTCCTGTCGTTGAGCGCCCACAAGCTGCATGCGCCCAAGGGCATCGGGATGCTCTACGTGAAGCGCCGGACCAAGTACCAGCCGTACCTGATCGGCGGCCACCAGGAGCGCGGCCGCCGTGGCGGCACCGAGAGCGTCGCCAACATCGTCGCCTTCGGCCGGGCCGCCGACCTGGCCTTGGACAGCATCGAGGACGAGAACATCCGCGTGCGCGGTCTCCGTGACCGGTTCGAGAACTGGGTCCTCGGCAACATCCCGAACACCGTCCGCAACGGCAACCGCAGCAACCGGCTCCCGAACACGGCGAACATCGCGTTCGACTTCGTCGAGGCCGAGGCGGTGCTGCTCCAGCTCGACCAGGTCGGCATCTGCGCCAGCTCCGGTTCGGCCTGTACCACCGGTTCCCTCGATCCCTCGCACGTCCTCACCGCGATGGGCCTCAACCCGATGCGCGCCCGTGGCTCGGTGCGCTTCAGCCTGGGCATCTACAACACCGAGGAGGACGTGGACTTCCTGATCTCCAAGCTCGGCCCGATCATCCATCGGCTCCGCGAGATCTCGCCGTTGAGCCCGGAACATCCCGACAACGACAAGTACGACATCGAGGCCGCCCGCGTGAAGCACGAGGAGGAGATGGCCAAGGCCGGCATCCACGGCTGAGTCCAGGAGCCACACCCACGGACCCATCGGGCCGGACGGCTGCCAGCCTCCGGCCCGTTTCCCTTTCCCCGCCCCCCGCCGCGACCTTCAACGGCCGCGGTACACGCAACGCGAAGTGCAGGTCTCGGCGATCACGACCTCGCTCAACAGCGGCAGCACCGGCTTGAGGCGTTCCCAGATCCACACCGCCAACCGTTCGCTCGTCGGGTTCTCCAATCCGGGGATGTCGTTGAGGTAATGGTGGTCAAGCTGGTCGTAGATCGGCCGGAACGCCTCCTTCACGTCCGCGAAGTCCATCACCCAACCGGTCTCCTCACCGACCGGCCCCTCGAGGACGATCTCGATCACCCAACTGTGCCCGTGCAGGCGCGCACACTTGTGACCGGAAGGGACGTTGGGAAGCCGGTGGGCCGACTCGATCTGGAAGGATTTGCGGAGCTCCATGGGAAGGTGTCTTGGAAAAGGTCAGGTCTCGAGGTCGGTCCAGGTCACGAGGTCGCCCAGGGCGGGGCGTCCGTCATGGCGCCAGGCCACGGGTGGATCCTGCATGCGGCCTACCGGACAGATGCGACTCGCGCCCCATCGGGCCAGACGGACGGCGAGCGCATCCAGGCGGTCGTCCGGGGCCGCCACGGCGACGGTGGAGACCTGGTGCCGGACCGGCTCGGCGAAGCGCAGCACCTCGTCGAATCCCCGGACCGGTTTGACGTAGACGAAGCGGTTGAGGCACGAGGCCTTGAACCGCGGATCGCCGTCGAGCACCACCGTCCACGCCGTCGAGCCCTCGCTGGCCCAGACCTGGGCGGAGGTGGTCGTCTCGAAGAAGAGCGAGCCCGAGAGGTTCCGTTCGGAAACCGCGGCGGCGGCGGCGGCCCTCAACGCATAGGCCGTGCGTCGGGATGCGATGGCGGCCGATTCCTCCGCCGGAAGGTCGCCGCGGGGCTCCGTCGCCTCCCGACGCGCCAGTTCCTCCGCAAGTTCCCCGGCGAAACGGGCCGCCATCCCCTCCGCCTCCTCCTCGACGTAGTACACGTGCGGCGAGAGGCATCCGAGCTGGTTCCACGCCGTCACGTCGTCCGCGGCGGCACGGACCAGCCGCTTCATGGCGTAGGTCGACTGGGACTCCCGTGAGATGAAGCCGAAGCTCAGCCTGTGGCCATAGGGGACCCACCGTTTGCCCGGAGGGATTCGCCCGCGGACCGACTCCAGCATCGCGTCGCCGCCGGTCACGGTGATGCAGCCGGCCTCCTCGAAAAGCGCCTGCTCGAGTTCCGCCGCGCCGGGATCGGAGTGGGACCACGCCACCAGCTCCATCGACGCGCCCAGCTTGGACTCGGTCGCGGCCAGCGAATGCGCGAACAGCCTCGGGATCAAGGCGCCGCGGCGCGGACACTTCACGACCTGCGCCGAGCGGGTCAGAAGGCCCAGGACCATGGAAAAGAGCGCCGGATTCGGCAGGTTCCCGGCGGTGAGATGCACCAGCAGCTCGGGACCGACGGCCAGCGAACGGCGCCCTCCGCGCATCTCCACGGCCGTCGAGGCGAAGCCGTCGAGCCGGCGCACATCGCCCAGGTCCTGCACGATCAACGCCTCGAGGTTGTCCACCGTGAGCTGGCGGAAGAACGCGTCGAGTCCGCGCGCCAGCGTCGCCGGGCCGAAGCCGGTTTCGCCCGGTCCCTCCCGCAGCGCCACCTCCCGGAATCCGAACCCCGGCTCCAGCCACTGCTCGGCGGTGTAGGCCACGATCTCCACCAACGTCCGGGTGCGTTGCCGGAGCAGCCAATCCTCACGGTTCCGACGCAGCGCGAAGCACGCGTCCCTCAGCGTCGTCGGGCTCAGTTCCAGCGAGGGACCCAGGTCCGCAAGGAAGAGGTTCGGGAGGTTCATGGAGTCATCAACGAACAACCGCGCGGCTCCGTGGCGGCCGCGCGGCCGAGCAGCCGGAACGTTCCGCTACGGCGCTCGGCCAGATCCCCGGTTTCCACCGCGATCACCGATCCCACGTTCGCGAGGTCCACGATGCGCACCAGCCCAGGCGTCCCCTCGCCGACTTCCCGACCGGATTCCGGATCCACCAGCACCAGCCGGGCCCACGGCGGCAGCTCCAGGCCCGCGTCGCCCCCGTAGGCCTGCGACGACAGCTCGCTCATGCCGTACTCGGTCACCACGCCGCCGGCGCCCAAGCCAAGCCGGTCCCGGATCAGCGCATGCAGCTCCTCGCGCGGCACCGTCCTCGAACGCCCCTTGTAGCCGCCCGTCTCCATCACGCGGGATCCCGCCGGCAGTTCCAGGATCGAACCGGACGCCGTTAGCCGATCCATCAGGTGGACCATCTGGAACGCCGTGCCGAGCAGCAGGAGCGGACGGCCTTCCCGGGACAGCCGGACCAGGGTCTCCACGGCCGCATCCAGCGGAAGATCCCAACCGTCGACGCCGGGGCGGCCCAGGAAGACGGGTTCACCGACGGAAAGTCGCGTGCCGAGGCGGGCGATCATGTGGACCAACGACGAATGGGGCGCCGACGTCGGCTCCGGAGTGAGCGAAACGAACCGGAATCCGACCTCCGGCATCGGAGTCATTCCCCTCTGGAACCCCGCCTCCAGCGACGCCTCATACAGGGCGAGTGTCGCCACGGAATGATGATGGCGGCTGGGCTGGGTGCCGGTGGTGCCGGAGGAATGGAAGACGGCAACCCGATCCGCCGGATCGAGGCTGCTGACGTCGAAGTCCTTGAAGGCGGTGGTCAGAAGGGCGGGGATCGACTTCCAGTCCGTGACGGATTCCTCGCCGATTCCGAGCGAGCGACACCACACCCGATAGACGTCGACGTTCCGGTACTGGAACCGGAACAAACGGAGGGCCAACGCCTCCCATTCCGGCCCGGGAGCCGGCGCATCAGGCGATGCACACCGCGCGATGAAGCGGTGGACGTCGGACAGGAGGTTGGGGAACGGGTCGTGCACGCGGTTTTGGAGGCGCACCGGATCTCGGCGCTGCCGGCTGGTTTTCCGCAACAGCCGGGCGAAGCTTCTAGTCGAGCGACGGAAGGCTGTCCAGCGGTCGCTCGGAAGCCCTCCCGCGCTTCGGAGAACCTCCCGGCATCGCGGTCCAGCCCCGGACCCCCACGGATCAGGCCGCCGCCTCGGTCCGTTGCGGCTCCATCTCGCTGGCCTCCGGCAACGCCCCGGTCGACGGCACCTCGGGATCTTCGTTGGCGGCGAACAGGTGGATCAGGGTCCGTGCGAAACGCTCGTTCTCCTGCTCCAAAAGCTCGATCTCGACGGTGACCCGGTTGACGTCCCAAAGGGTCAACTCCTGGGCGACGCGCCCGAGGCTCGCCTCCAGTCGTTCGTCGCCGACCAGTTGGATGGAACCCCGGAGCGCATTGACCCGGATCGCCGCCATCTGCCAGCGCTCGCGGCTGATCGCCGAACGGACGAAGGTGATCGCCTCGGTCACCGCACGGGAAAAGCCGCACGCCAGCTCGAAGTAGGCCTTGTCGTCGAGGCAGAGCCGCTCCTGGGCCTCGATGATCGACGAACGCTTCCGCTCGTTCTGACTCATCGCATGGCGGATCGCGGACTCGACGTCGGGTCGGGTCAGGGGTTTTGCGAGGAATCGGCAGACACTCAGCGTCGCCGCCTTGGAGACGTTCTCCCGGAAGGCGTTGGAGGTGGCCATCACCACCGGGGTGTGGGCGACCTTGGGGAGATCCCGGACCTTCTTGAGGAACTCGAAACCGTCCAGGTTCGGCATCATGATGTCGCAGACGATGATGTCCGGATAGGGCGGCTTCTCCAGGAGGTTCAACGCGGCCAAGCCGTCGTCGCATTCGACGATCTGGAACGGGACGTCCTTCGGAAGCATCGCCCGGAAGATCCGCCGACAGGTCCTGTCGTCGTCCACCATCAGGATCCGGACGCTTCCGTCCGTGGGCTGCGTCTCCGCGATCTCCTCCATTGCGGGTCGCGAGATCACGCGTCCGATGGCGGCCATCATCTTGCGGATGTCGGCCAGTTCGGCCGGTGCCAAGGTGATCCCGATCTCGAGGCGGTTGCCCCCGGAAAGCATCGCCTGGGCCCGCTCACCGGCATCCACCATCATCGACCGGATGCCGTGCAGCATCTGGCTTTGCGGCTGCAAGACGTCCTTCTCCTCAGAGTCGACAGCCCGTCCGAAGTCGGCTCCCGAGGTTGGCGCCGGTCCCACGATGGGAAGATCGGTGGAATCCCCCTTCGCGAGGGAAACCTGTGCCTCCAGTTCCCGGATCTTCGATTCGAGGCTCAGGACGGTCTCACGGGCATCGGCCAACGCCATGTTGGCCGCGGAGGAGTTCGGTGGCGCCGACGGATTTTCGTCATCCGGACGTGCCTTGGCGAAGGCGCCGAAATTGACCCAGAGGTAGATCCCTTGGGCGAGGATGAGGGGCGTGGCGATGGTGAAGATCCAGAGGACCACTAGTTTCCCGGTGCCCTCCTCCAGACCGAATCGCGCCAAGACACCCGCCACCAGCGCCAGAAGCGCGGTGAGCAGGAGGAACAGCAATTGGCGGCGTAGTCCTTGGATACCCATGGCTCAGGGATGACGAGGGTAGGACAGGACGACGGAGGTCCCTGTCGCTCCCGCGGAAATCTCCCTGATGGTCATCATCGGCCACGGACCGGAATCCTTGAGCCCTTGGCGGGAAAATTTCGCGTGCCCCCGGGAATCCCGGAAACTTTTGCAAATCAGGATCCTGCGGGTCCCGGACGCCGCCGACGCCACAAGGGGAAGACCACCAGGCCCGCCATCACCGCGCCAGCAGCCCAAGTCGACGGCTCCGGGACCTCGGCGCCTCCGACCCCGGGGTCCACAGAAAATCTGGACTCCGAGGTGATCCACGCGCTCCCGCCGGCGGACAGCGACTGGACATGGACGACGCTGACGGACTCGCCGTACCCCTCGGAGACGGTCTCCACCAGGAGATCGTAGATGCTGAGGCCACCTTCCCGCTCGAGGAGGATCGAATAGACGCCCCCAGCACCAAAGCGATCCCGCCGCGAATTCGGGAGATCGACCTCGAAGTCGAACCGGAATCCGCCGCCCGCATTCTGGTCGTCCTGGCGGTCCAACCGGAAGTCGGCCCGCCCGATGAAGTTTTCACGGGCAACCTCCGAGATCCGGACCGTACCCGGGTCGATCGACTCACGGAAATTGAAGAAGAACCCCGAGGCGAACTCCGAGTTCCTCAGGCCGGAGGCATCCAAGGTCAACAGGACCGCTTCGGCGGAAGCTCCCTTGGTGTCGGCGAAGGTGGCGGTCAGCCAAGGGCTGTCGCCCACGGGCTTCTCATCGCCGGAATACACCAAGGAGTACTCGATGGTGACCGTATCTGCGGCCATTCCCGACGCAAAGACAGCCGTGAAGACGGCGGAACTGATTTTTCGCACTGGTTGCTGGGCTCCCCCCGAACCGGGCCTTGGTCCCGTACGGATGCCCGAAAGCATCGACCCTTTCGGGCTGGGACCGTAGTCCGATGAAACCCTAAGGAAACCCAAGGGTCCGCAGGTCAGGCGACCGGAGCGCCCTTGCGGCGAATCAGACGGCTCCAGACCAGCAGACCGCCGAGAACCGCCGTGGCTCCGGTGGTGGCCGGTTCAGGAACCGCTGTTCCAGGTTCCGAGGAAAACCGGGAACCCGAGGTCACCCAGACGCTGCTGCCATCCGCAAGCGACTGGATGTGGGCGACGCTCAACGACTCCTCCTTGTTCTCAGACAACGTGGTCACCAGCAGGTCGTAAATCCCGATTCCGCCCTCGCGTTGGAGGAGGAAGGACAACTGGCTTTCATCGCCCATCCGCTCACGGCGGGACGTCGGCAGGTCCACCTCGAGGTCGAAACGGTAGCCTCCGCCGGCGTTCTGATCGTCCTGCCGGCCGATCCGAAACTCGGGCTCACCCCTGAAATTGCCGGCCACCACGTCGGAAATGCGGACGGAACCCGGATCGATGGACTCCCGGAAGTTGAAGAAGAACGAGGAGACGAACTCTTTGTCGACCAAGCCCGTCACATTGAGGGTGACCATCACGGCCTCACCCAGGTCGCCCTTGACGTCCTCGAACCTCGCCGTGAGCCAAGGCGGTTCCCCCATCGGCTTGCTGTCTCCGGAATAGACGATGGAATACTCGATCGAGGCGATGTCAGCCAAAAGGCCGGTTGCCGCCAAAAGGCCGGCGGCGACGGATCGGATGACGGTTCTTGGGACCATGAAGTTTGGGTTGGAATCCCCCCCTGAAGGGATTCCGGGCGACTTCCCTAAGGCAATCACCTGATGACGCAACGAAAAAGACGGGAATAGATGGGGGTTGCTCTGGATTCCCGACCTCAATGATCCACTCCGCTGGAATCGGGGGACGCGGCAAACACGTTCCAGGCGGCATGCCACTCCGAGGATCCGGATCGTCACCGGACCACCTCGACTGGCAGGCTGCTCCCGTGTCGGAGATCGAGCTCAACGAAGCCTTCCTGTCCAAGTCCGCCGGTTGGGAGGTGATGAAAGAGGCCCGGGCGGTGTTGGCCAGCGGCCGGGTGCTCTCCTCCAACTGGACGCCTCCTATGCTCAAGGGCGTGGTCCAGTCCGATCAGACCAGCTACCGCGCCGGCCTCGTGATCCGGGGTCCGTTGGACATCGAGAACGTCTGTTCCTGCAGGAAATCCCGGGAATGGGGAACCCTTTGCGCACACTCGATCGCCGTCGGCCTGCATCACCTGAAGCCCGCCGCGACCCCCGCTTCCGCCCGGACCGCGGCACCACCTGGGAACCCGACCCCAAGCCGTCCGGTCACGCCGACAAAGGATCCAGTCCGCCTGCGTCGCTCCGACTCCGGTGAACCGCTGGAGATCTCGGTGATCTTCCCGCCCAACCTTGCGGAGGGCCTGATCCGGGGACGCCTGATGCTGGTGTTCGAGGGCAGGACCCGACAGGGACGGGTTCCGTTGAA
>JAIXUV010000158.1 GCA_027483345.1 Verrucomicrobiales bacterium
CCGTGGCCATAGGCTCGGAGCCAAAGCCACCCACAGAAAACTCCCGACCTAATCACCCTGTCACTCCGCCATCACACGACACTCCAACCGACCAACTCTCCCTGTCACACGCCTTTTCATCGCTTCATCCCTTCAACGGCTGCCGCCCCTCCCTACTCCGTCCTCAACGCCTCCATCGGGTCCACCTTCGCCGCGCGTCGGGCGGGCCACCAGCAGGCGAACAGCGCCACCGCCGCCAGGAGCACCGTGACCCCACCGAAGGTCGGCGGATCGGTCGGCTGGATCCCGAAGAGCAGTCCGGACAACGCCCGTGCCACCGCCAGCCCGCCGACCAACCCGATGAGGATCCCTGCCAGGGTCAATCCCATCCCCTGGCGCAGGACGAGGACGAGCACGTCCTCGAGCTTCGCGCCGAGCGCCATGCGGATGCCGATCTCCTGGATCCGTCGGGACACGGAGTAGGCCATGACCCCGTAGATACCGGTCGCGGCCAGGACCAGGGCGAGGAGGGAGAATCCCGCCAGCAACTGGGCCTGAAGACGACGGTCGGCCAGGTTCTCCGCGAGCAGGCTTTCGAGCGGTCGGACCGCGTCGAGAGGAAGGTTCGAGTCCACGGCCGCTACCACCGCGCGGAGCACCGGAGCCATCGTCGCGGGATCCTGCCGCGTCCGGACCACCAGCGAGGCGTATCCCCAGCACCGCTGAGAAAACGGCAGGAATACCTCGGGCTCCGGCGGCTTGGACGCACCTTCCGACCGGACATCCCCGACGACGCCCACGATCTGGAGCCAGGTGTTGGTACCGCCCTCGATGTTGAACCGTGTCGCGGGGATCTCACCCGGAGGGGTCTTGGGGAAATAGCGCTTCACGAAGGCCGCGTTGACCACGGCCACCGGGATCGAGTTGGTGGTGTCTCCGGAGCCGAAGTCGCGTCCGCGCAACAGCGGGATCTGCAGCGTCGGGAAGTAGCCCTGGGAGACCTGGCGGTAGTTGGCCTCGGTGGAGTCCGTGCCGGAGGAGCGACCCCGGCCTTCGATTTCAAAGGTGACCTTCGAGCGCATCGCCCCCTGGGGAAGCCCGAACACGGCCCCGGCCGCCTCGACTCCGGGCTGGGCCTTGAGTCGCTCGAGGACCTGCTGGAAGACGGCAGCCTGCCGTCCCTCGGTCGGATAGGCGGAATCGGGCAGGAGGAGGTTGGCCGTGGCGATCCCCTCGGCGCGGAAACCCGGGTCCACCTCCTGGAGCTTGATGAAGCTGCGCAGGAGAAGTCCGGCCCCGGCCAGGAGCACCATCGAAAGGGCGACC
Organism: Verrucomicrobiales bacterium; assembly: GCA_027483345.1. Lineage (GTDB taxonomy): Bacteria > Verrucomicrobiota > Verrucomicrobiia > Limisphaerales > UBA9464 > SXXZ01. Next base: position 1,306 of record JAIXUV010000158.1, read on the forward strand.
TCGGCGACCACCAGCGAGGCCCGGTACCGGTTGCGTCGAAGGCCTTCCGATCCGCCTCGGCCACCGTCCTTGAGCACCTCGTTGGCGTCGGACCCCGAGGCCCGGATCGCGGGAACCAGTCCGAACAGCAGGCCGGTCCCGAGACTCACGCCAAGGGCGAAGAACAGCACCGGGAGGCTGAGCCGGATCTCGTCGGCCCTGGGCAGCAGCTGGGGCGGCAAGGCCCGGAAGACCGCCACCCCGGCGTAGGCCAAGAGGATGCCGAAGCCGCCGCCGACGGACGAAAGCGTCACGCTTTCCAGCAGGAGCTGGCGCAGGAGCGTCCCCCGCCCCGCCCCGAGGGCGGCCCGGATTGCGAACTCCTTCCGCCGCGAGGAGGCCCGGGCGAGCAGCAGGTTGGCGACGTTGGCGCAGGCGATGGCCAACACACACCCCACCGCTCCCAGGAGGACCAGCAACGGCATCCGCTTGTCGCCGACGACATCCTCGTGCAGCAGGACGACGCGGGCGTTGAAGTCCCTCAAATCCTCGAAGGCGGCGGCGATCCGGCTGGCGATTCCCGACATCTCGACCCCGGCCTGTCCGGCGGCAATCCCAGGCTTGAGCCGCGCAACCACGCTCCAGCCATGGTTGCCGCGCTGGGTGAGCTCGGATTCGAAGAAGGCCGATGGAATCCAGATGTCCAGGCTGCGCGACGGATAGCGCATGCGCGACGGCATCACTCCGACGATCGTGTGCGCTTCGCCGTCCAAGGTCAGCGACCGGCCCAGCACAGAGGCCTCGCCGCCGAAATCCCGCCGCCACATCTCTTCGCTGATGACCGCGACCTGGTGGCGTCCACGCGCCTCTTCGTCCGTGGTGAAGGAGCGACCGAGGATCGGCGGCACGCCGAGGACGCCGAAGAAACCGCTCGTCACCCGCGCCCCGACGAGACGCCGGGCTTCGCCCGCGCCGGTGAGGTTGATGTCCACCCACCGGTGGGCCGCCATCTCCGCGAAGGACGAAGCCTGCCGGCGCCAGTCCAGGTAGTTGGCCACCGAGACCGGAACCCGTTCCACGCCGCGCACCGGGATGGTCTCGTGGATGCGGACAAGGCGGTCCGGCTCCGGGTAGGGGAGCGGTTGGAGGAGGACGGCGTGGACCACGCTGAAGATCGCCGTCGTCGCCCCGATGCCGAGCGCGAGGGTGAGCACGGCCACGGCGGTGAAACCGGGATTCTTCAGCAGCTGGCGGAGGGCGAAGCGGAGGTCTTGCATGGGGGGTGCGTGTTCGGCGCGGCGGCGCTTCAGCGGGAAGTCACCTGGAGCAGGGAGTTGGTGTTTCCGTTATCGTCCACGCGGATGGCAGCGTTGGCCGGGTCCGACAGCCATTCTCCGTCCACCCAGAACTTGTATTCGTGACGGCCCGGCTCGACCGGCACGCGGGCCTTCCAGTGGTCGCCGGTGCGCTGCATCGGGCTGTTGCGCGGTGACCAGTCGTTGAAGGTGCCCACCACGCTGACTTCCTTGGCAAGGGCATGGCCGCCGAGCTGGAAGGGCACCTCCAACACGGGCGTTTGCCGGGCCATCTCCGTTTGCACGGCGGTGCGTTCCCGCTCCAACACGGCCCGCCACTCGGGTTCGTGATCGCTCCCCTTTAGCATCTGATCGAGCGCAGCGAGCTGCGCACGGGCCAGCGCCTCCTTGGACCGGCATTCCACCTCGGGAATCACCCCCACGCCCTCCCAGCTGGTCTTGGTGACCGGATGGACCGTGTGCCCGAAAGGCACCCACACGGCGAAGTGATCGCCCGCCCGGACTTCACCTCCCGGATTGGCGCCGCCGCCGGTGCGCTGGCCAACGACTGTGACGCGCTTCATCGCCTGCAGATTGTAGGTGAATCCCTCCGCGCCCGAGAAGGTGGTGCCACTGGTCAGGATGAACACGGGCCGGTCGAGATATCTCGCGCCGGTCACGGGCAGCTTTTCGGACTTGGTCATGAATTCCGGCGGCGTGCCGCGCCACTTGACCTCGGCCGTCACCACCTCGGCGTCGCGCACCAGGTAACGGGTCAGCAGGTCCATCAGCCCGGGATGCGTCGCCCCACCGTTGTGGCGCAGGTCGAGCACCAGCGCATCGGTGTCGGCCAGGAACTGCATCGCGGCCGCCAGTTTCGACGCGCCAAGCGCAGGGTCCCCGAAGTAGCGGAAGCTTAGGTATCCGATGTTTCCGGGAAGCACCTCGATCTTCTCGAAGCCGACGTTCGCTTTGAGTTCGCGCCGGCGATCCTGCTCGGCCTCCGCGGGCGTCGGCTTCCAGTCCCGATCCTGCGGAGGCAGCACTCCCGGGCTGAAGCGCACCCGCAGGTGGCGGTCAGGGTGAATGGCCTGCAAGTCGGCGGTCAGTTGGCGGGCGAGCACCTCGCCATTGGTCTGGCCTGCGTAATGGCCGGCGGCGAGGCGCTCGCGCAGCGTGGAGGAGTAGCGCTTGGCCACGTCTTCCAGCGCGTAGCGTTCTTCCAAGGTCTTCGCAACCTCGCGCACGGCGGTTTCGGGATTCCAACGGGGCGGGTCGGCCAGCAGGTTAACGCCAGCCAAGAGGCATAATGGAATCAGCGCAGCGAGGATCTTCATCGCGCCGTGGTTCAGGGTGAGGGTCTGATTCTTTGGTTTCATGGAATTTGGTCTTCAAAAGCCCGATGCGACTGGCGGCATCACGGAGCGGGCACGAGCCTCGCCCGATAGAAACGCCGGAGGACGTTGGTGGCCTCCCAGTCGGTCAGCGATAACGGAGCGCCGCCGGCCTGCTGGGTCGAGAGAAGCCCCCAGTTGATCAGATTGGGGGAACGTTCGATCCGATAAGAAAGGTTGGATTGCCCGACCAGGGTGAAGCGGAAGCCCGATCTCCCGATTTCAGCGGCGGTCTGCGGCGCGGAAGTGAGCCGGCCTTCATCGGAGGCCAAGCGGACGGCATATCCATCATCGCCACCAAAGCCGGGCAGTGTCCGGTTGCCGTTCGTCCCCTCCTGCCCGCGTCCGACCAGGAAGTAACTTCCGTCGGGCAACTGCGCCAGCGCTTCAGCTTCGTCCGCGGCGGAGGCCCCGAACGAGAAGTCCCAGATTGGAACGCCCTGTGCGTCCACGCGAGCGAACCAGCCGTCGGGAGTGAGAAAGTCGGCCCCGAAGGCGGGGCTGGTTTTCGTGCCGCCGGGAGGCGACGCAGAGTGGCCGGCGAAGACGAATCCGCCGGGCACGGCCAGGGCGCGCCGAAACAGATCCGGCCCGGCGCCGCCATAGCTGCGGTCCCAAAGAAGGATTCCGGACGGATCAAGACGGTTGAGCCAACCGTCGGCACTCAGGGAGCCAGGTGCCGAGTAATTGGTACTGGTCTTGGTGCCGCCGACGAACGACAGCGAATTGCCGACCACAAGCAATCCTCCGTCCGCGGTTCCCACGAGGTCTGCCGCCCAGTCGTCACTCGATCCGCCCAGGCTTTTCTCCCACAGGATTTCTCCCGTCGCGTTCAGCCGCAGCACCCAGACGTCGCGGAAGCCATAAGCCGGGCTGGTCTTGTTCCCCGTCTGCGGGCGCGAATCGGAGAATCCGGCCACGTAGCAGCCGCCATCGGCAACCGGCACGATCGCGTGAAGTTCGTCGGTGAAGGTTCCGCCGTAACTTCGGTCCCAAAGCCGGTTTCCCTGCGCGTCCAGGCGCACAACCCAGCCGTCGGTTTCGCCGTAAAGGCCGGAGGATTTCCCGGGACCCGGTTGAGAAGACGATGCACCCACGAGCAGGAAGCCGCCATCGGCGAGTTCGATGCCGTGGGTGAACTGGTCGGCGCTGTCACCGCCAAATGCCCGATCCCAGACCGGCGTGCCCTGGGGATCGACGAGCGTCACCCACGCGTCCGCTCCCCCAAGAGACGCCGCCGTGCGCGTGCCTCCGGACGGGGAAAGGGACGATCCGATGAGCAGGAAGCCGCCGGAGCGTAACGGCAGCGCGCGACGCAATTCATCCGTATCCTCGCCACCGTAGGCGGTATCCCAGACCGGCTGGGCTTGGGTGTTCAGGCGCATCAGCCAGAAATCCCGTCCACCATAGCCGGCGGCGGTCCGATTGCCTTTGGTGCCAACACCAGCTACGGAACCCGCCAGCAGCAGTCCGCCATCCGGCAGCACCAACACGTCCCGCACAGCTTCCTGTCCGCTGCCGCCGAAAAGATGTTCGGACACCAGAGCGGCGCGGACGGGATTGATCATCCACGTCAGCGACAAGACAACGATTGGGAGTTTCATTCGATTCGATACGACGTGGATTGAGTGAGTTGGACTCCAAAAGGTGGGCAGGGACCGACCCGAATCATTTTGTGGCCCGGGGTCTTGAAGACGGGGCTTGGAAAACATGCGGCGTGCGGCCAACCGAAGAGGCAACGGCAGGGACGCGTTCAGCTGGCGTCGTCGAACCGCCGCAGATGCCGGGGTTCTTCACCAGTTGGCGCAGGGCGAAGCGGAGGTCGTTCATGGTTGCAGAGGTTGAAGAGGGAACCGGTTGGAGGGTTGAAGGGGCTGGCGTTGGGCTTGGGGCTTCGGGCTTCGGGCGTCTTGGTTGAACTCTTCGGCTCTTCAACCCTTGAACCCCGGTGCTCATTCGCTTCGCAGCGCCACTAGCGGGTCCACGCGTGAGGCACGGCGGGCGGGGATCCAACACGCGACCAGGGCGACCGTGAGCAGGAGTCCGCCGGCGAGGGCGATGACGACGGGGGCGTTGGGATCCAGGCCCGGGGTGATCGACGCGAGCAGGCGCGCCAATCCGAGTGCGCCGAGGCTCCCGATCAACAGACCCACGCCACCGAGCCGGAGCCCACGCCCAAGCACCAGCCAGAGGACGTCGCGCACCTGCGCACCGAGCGCCATGCGGACGCCGATCTCGCGGGTGCGCTGTCCAACGTAGCTCGCGACCACCCCATAGGTCCCAAGGGCGGCCAGCAAAAGGCCGAGTCCGGCGAAGGCGGCCAGCAGCCATCCGCCGATCGCAGCCTGGTCGAAGAAGCGGTCGACGGCGGCCCGGACGGCTCCGGCCTCGCTCAAGGGCAGGTCCCGGTCCAACTCCGCCACGATCCGACGCAGCGCCTCGGCGGTCACCGATCCGCGCACCGCCAGAACGAGGCCCGACGACGGATCCTGGGCCAGCGGGCGATAGCACTGGAACCGGCTGGTGGGTTCGCCGGGGTCGGTCGCAGACCGAACGTCCGCCACGACTCCGACGACCTCCTGCCATGCGCCAGGCTGGCCGATCCGGCGTCCCACGGCGGACCCATCCGGCCAGCAGGCGCGGGCGAATGCCTCGTTGATCACGACCACATCGGGCCGTTCCGCCGTGTCGAAGGGACCGAACTCGCGGCCTTCCACCAACCGGATGCCGAGGGTCGCGAAGTAGTCCGGCGACACCGCGGCCAGCCCGCTCAGCGTGCTGGAAACCGCCGTGGAGGAGGCCTCGACCTCCAGGCCCACGTGGCTGCGCCAACCGGAAATCGGCAGGGAGTTGGCCACGGCGGCGCGTTCCACGCCGGGCAGTGCGGCCAGCCTCTGACGGAGCCGTTCGATGAACGCACGCTGCGCCTGGACGTTGGGATAGCCCGCTTCCGGAAGGTTCACCCGGCCGGAGTGCAGGCCGTCGACACGCCAGCCCGGGTCGGCGCCGCTGAAGCGGCCGAGGCCGTCGATCACCAGCCCGGCGCAAACCAGCAGCATGAGCGCGAGCCCGACCTGTCCGACGACCAGGCCGTTGCCCAACCAGGAACGGCGGGATCCGGATCCGCTGTCGCGGGCCCCCTGCTTGAGGACGGAGTTGAGGTCGGTGCGCGACGCGAGCCAGGCCGGCAGCAGCCCGAAGGCGAGGCCCGAGAGCGTCGCGGCGGCGAACGTGAACGCGAGGACCGCGAGGTTGAGATCGAGACGGACCAGCGGTCGGCCGTCCTCGGTCAACCGATGGAGCAGCCAGCGGTTCGTCCAATGCGCGAACAGCAGCCCGAGCAGTCCGCCGAAGACCGCGAGCAGCAGGCTTTCAGTCAGCAGCTGGCGGACGAGGCGGCCACGTGGCGCGCCCATCGCTCCCCGGATGGCGAGTTCGCGCGACCGCAGCGCCGTGCGGGCGAACTGCAGGTTGGCGAGGTTGGCGCAGGCGATCAGCAGCACGAAGCCCGCAAGCCCGAGGATCATCCAGAGCATCGTCCGGCCGCGCGGGTCCATGCGGGACTTGGCCAGCTCCTCCGCACGCAGGCCGAGGTCCGCGTTGGTCTCCGGATAGGCTTCACGCAGGCGGGTGGCCAAAAGGGCGAGACCTGCGTTCGCCTGGCCGAGGGTGACGCCCGGCTTCAGTCGGGCGAAGACGTCGAGGTACTGGCCTCCGCGCACCGCACCTTCGGCGTCGGTGAACGCGAGCGGACGGAGGATGTCGGCGGAACTCCATCCCTGGCGGTCCGAGAACTCCGGCGGCATCACGCCGACGACGGTGACCGACACGCCGTCAAGCCGAAGGGTGCGGCCGACCATCGCCGGATCCGCGTTGAAGCGTCGCAACCAGAAGGCGTGGTTCAGGAGCACCACGTCGTCGCGGCCGGGCTGGTTTTCCTCCGGCAGGAAGGCCCTTCCGAGCCGCGGTGCGACGCCGAGCATCGGAAGCAGGTCCCCGCTGACCAGCTCCATGCGCAGGCGTTCGGCCGGCTGGCCCGCCTCGGAGAGATTGGCCGACCGCGACGTGGTGGCGGCCATGTGGGTGAAGACCGAGTTCTGACCGCGCTGGTCGAGGAAGTTGGCCGGCGAATGCGGCCAGCGACGCGAGTGCGGCGAAACGCGGAAGACACGGACCAGCCGGTCCGCCTCCGGATACGGCTGGTCCGGCATGAGCATCGAGTGGAGCCCGCTGAACATCGACGTGTTCACACCGATGCCGAGGGCAAGGGTGAGGACGGCCACGACGGTGAAACCGGGGTTCTTCAGCAGCTGGCGGAGCGCGAAGCGGAGGTCTTGCATGGTGGGGGCGGGGTCGGTTGGTGCGGTCCTACCGGTGCGGTCGCGGAGCCAGCTGGGCGAGGGCGCTGCGGACGCCGGCGATGACGAGGGCAGGATCCTCGCCAGGCAGGTTGTGGCCGCCGGTCTTGGACTGGATGAGCGTGCTGCGGGTGGAGAGGCGCCGGTACCCGTCCTGGATCGCGGTCCAGACGGACTCGATGCGCGCCAGGTGTTCGTCGGGCAGGCTCGGGTCGATCTTGAAGCCGGCGCTGTGGGTCAGGATGACAAGGGGCTTGTCGCCCAAGTCACGCGCACCTTGGATCTGCTCGGCCGTGGCCTTCGGATCGATCTTCTCCGGGTTGGAATCGGGCGTGCCGCGAGCTGCGAGATGGTCGCGGACCCTCCGGATGGTTTCGGTCTCATCGGCGCGTGCAGGACCGAAGGCAGCCAGCCATCGCCGCTCCTGGTCGGGATGTGAGGCGTCGACAAGGACCATGCCGGCGACCTTGTCGGGGAACCGGCTGGCGAACATGCGGAGGTGAATGCCGCCGTAGGAATGGCCCACGAGCAGGTAGGGACCGGGAACCGCGGCCTTGGCGAGGAGGGCTTCCAGGTCGGCGGCAACGTCGGCGCCGGTGCGCGGGAGCTTCGGTGCCGGATCGCTCCGCCCCAGGCCGGCGCGGTCGTAGAGCACGACGCGGTTGGACTTCGAGAGTTCCTCCACGACGGCATTCCACGAGCCGCTCTCGATCGGTGGCTCCCCCATGCCGGCCTCGATGACGATCGTCGGCGAGCCGCTTCCGCGGACGGCCAGGTGGAGGTTCCGGCCGCCGATGTCGACCAACCGCGATGCATCCTCGGCGAGCACAGGCGATGCGAACCCAGCGAGGAGCAGCAGCAGGAAAATGGGCTTCATGAACAGATGGGGAAAGCGGTCCGACGCGATGGGGAAAGTCATGGGGAAGTTGCGGAGGACCTGGAGCCGCTCCCGGCGGCCGGACGGAGATCGAAGGCGGCCAGACGTCCCTGGGCATTGCGGATGAAGAGGCGTCCGTCGGCGAACACGGGCGCGGACCAGCATTTCCCGCCGAGGGCCTGGAACGAGGCTAGAACCTCGGCCTTCTTGGGAGACGCGCGCAGGATGGTGACCTCACCCTTGTCGGTCAGCGTGATCAACCGGTCCCCGGCCGCGAGCAGCGAGCCCCAACCGTACCCCTTCCGGGTCCACACAACGCGTCCCGAGTCGGGCTCGAGGCAGGTAAGCGATCCCTTTTGGCCGTTGGGTCCGAAGATCCCGTACAGGTATCCGCCGACGAGCACCGGCGTGCCGGTCACCGCCCCGAGGGAACCGCTGCTCCAGCCCTTGTCCGGTTCGCCTTGCTCAGGCAGGCGGAGGAAGAACCCGCCTGCTTCCAACGAGGTGAAGAGCACTCCCGTCGGCGTCCGGACGGGATCGCCCGCCTTGAAGCTCACATGGAAGGGACGCTGCCAACGGATGCTTCCGCTGTCCGGATCGACCAGGGCCAACCGTTCGCTACCGGCCACGAAGAGCACTTCCCTGCCGCCCGCGGTTCCGGGAACCGGCGAGGTGTAGGTGTTCTCCTCGTCGCCGGACTTCCAAAGCAGGGAACCGTCCGAGGGATCGAGGGCGATCCCCGCGGTGCCGTAGTTGAGGATCAGGCGTCCACCGGAGAGGAGCGGCGAGCCGTTGAGGCCCCAGTTGCGGATCTTGATGCCGGTCGTCTCCGGCAGGTTCCGTTCCCAACGCATCCCGCCGGTGGCCGCGTCGAGGCACTGGACCCTTCCGCTGCGGGCGGCCACGAAGAGGCGTCCGTCGGCGTGCAACGGCGTCGAACAGGGACCTCCCTCGAACTGCCAGTCCATCAGCTCCTCCTTCGCCGCGGAACGCCAACGCACGGATCCGTCGCCGGCACCGAAACAGGTCACCACATTGGATCCCCCAAGGTGTCCGTAGGCGAAGACCGCGCCGGAGCTGGTGACAACCGTGGCGAGTCCCTTGCCGATCTGCGCGGACCACGCGAGGGCCGGTTCGCCTCCCGGCCAGGTGTGAGACCAGTCGGACTCGGTCGAGATGCCGTCCCGCGTGGCCCCGCGCCATTGCGGCCAGTCCGCCGCCTGGAGGAGATCGCAGGCAATCGCTCCCACCAGGAGCCCGAAGCGCACCCATCGGGAGACATGTCCAGATCGCCCGAAGGCGAAACCGAAAGGCTTCGGGTTGGAGGAGTTGCGGTTCATCGGGCGCTCCAATGCAGGCCTTGTGCCAGCGGGCTCCACCCCGATTTCCGGGCTTTCGCGAAGGTCGTTCGGGATGCGGTGACCGGAGACGGGAACCACGATTCCCATTCGCGGGACGAGGCTCTTGGGGAACCCGGATCGGCGGGAGGGAGTCCAGGTTGTGCGGACGGAAGGCATGAAAGGAATGGCGGCGGGCTCACCGTTCCATCCAGCCGTCCTTGAGTCGGACGATCCGGGTACCGTAGGCGGCCCATTCCTCGTTGTGGGTCACCTGCACGATGGTGGTGCCCTCGGAATGGAGCCGTCGGAAGAGCTCCATGATCTGCCGTCCCTGGTCGGTGTGGAGGTTGCCGGTCGGCTCGTCCGCGAGGAGCAGCGCCGGCTTGGCGATGACGGCCCGGGCGATGGCCACGAGCTGCTGCTGTCCGCCGGACAACTGTGCGGGATAGAGGTCCTTCTTTCCCACGATGCCGAAGCGGTCGAGCGTGTCCGCGACCAACGCCTCCCGTTCGGACTTCTTCACATCCCGATACGAAAGCGGGATGTCGAGGTTCTCGGCGACGGTGAGGTCGTCGAGCAGATGGAACTGCTGGAAGACGAAGCCGACATGCTTCTTGTTGAGGGCGGCGCGATCACGGTGGTGGAGCGCATGGACCGCCGCGCCGGCCAGCGTGTACTCCCCTTCCCACTCGTGGTCGTAGAGCCCGAGGATGGAGAGGAGCGTGGACTTCCCGGCCCCGCTTGGCCCCATGAGCGTCACGAAGTCGCCGGCCGGGATGTCGAGGTTCACCTGCTGCAGGACGTGGGTGAAACCGGCGCGGGTCTTGTAGGCACGGGAGAGATTTCGGAGGGAGAGCATTGGGGATGTTTGTTGTTCGTAGTCCGTTGTCCGTTGTCCGTTGTCCGTTGTGGGTCGTTTCGGAGCCCTAGGCTTGACTCCAGGCGTGGTACTCAAAATGGACCACTGACCACTGACCACTGACCACTGACCACTGACCACTGACCACTGACCACTGACCACTGACCACTGACCACTGACTACTGACC
>JAIXUV010000350.1 GCA_027483345.1 Verrucomicrobiales bacterium
CGGTACTCGGTCCGGGCGTGGTCGTAGGCCGCGACCGCGCGCTCCCGCTCCTCGCCGCGGAAGATCCGCTGCTTCTGGCTCCAGCACTGCTCCACCGAATCCAGGCACCATTGGATCGACCGCCGTTCCCGTACCGGCTTGCCGCCGACCTCGACGAAGATCGGGTTGGTGTGGGAGCTCGGCAGGATGCGGACCGCATACCAGCCGCTCCGCCGCACCGTGTGCCGGAACTCCACCGGGCGCATCGTTCCATCGGCGGCGAGGACCGAGCGGGCCACGGGGACGCCGTTCTCCAGCAGCTCCACCTCCACGTTGCGCGACCCCGTCAGGCGCGCCCGTTCGATGTGCCAGTAGGGCTTGTCGCTGAAGCGCCGGTTCCGCAGGTCCTCCGTCGGCGTCTCCTCGAGCCGGGCCGCGGCGTCGACCCGGAACGTCAACGGGCCGACGCCGGCCAGCTTCAGCTCGGATCCGTTCTCGCCCATCACCACGCCGTCGGCGCGGAAGTCCATCAGGTGGCTCCGACCGTCGCCCACGTAGTTGCGTCCGGCCCGGATTCCCTCGCACCAGTCCTCGTAGCTCCACTTCGGCGGCAGCTTCACGTAGCTGCGTCCGAGGCCGACGCGTTCGCCGTAGATGCAAGGGAAGTCGGTCTCGCCGCTGATGCGCGTCCGGTAGCCGGCGTTGAGCGTGTGGTACCAGATGTTCAGCTCCCAGGCGTAGGGCGTGTCCACCGTGCTCATGAAGTCCACCGCCGGCACCGGTTTGCCGTCGGGGCCGGGGACCTGGTGGGTGACGTCGACGATGTACTCGTTTGCGCCGATGCCGTTGAACGGCGGGATGCGGTAGGTCGGCAATTCCGGGGTGTCGAGCTCGAGTCCCCAGCCGCTGTGCGCGGGGCCCGCCAAGGCCCCCTGCGCCTTCGCCCAACGCAGCGTGTCGAGGCCGAGCTTGGGCCAATGGTGTTTCGAGGTGCCGCCCGGATACATCTGCTCCCGCAGCCGCAGCAGGCAGAGGTGCCCCGACTCGTGGGAACCGAAGCCGCTCACCTCGACGTCGTACCGCAGCAGGTAGGGCCAGCGGCTGACCTTGTCGTCGACGCCGGTGAAGAACTGCTTCTGGTAGTCGAAGCACGGTCCCCAGGTGAGGTTCGCACCGATCTTCAGGTCCTCGCCCAGCACGTGCCGCATCATGTCCGGCGCGTGCACGCCTTCGGTCGGCTTCTCGTAGTGGGCGCAGCCGGCGGCGTGGATGTGGTGGTCTCCGGAGATCCATCCGCGGAGCGATGGATCGATCCAACGCCGGACCCGGAAGTCCCAGCGGTTCGTCCCGGCCTTCACCTCGACCTCGCGGCGCTCGGTCAGCGATTCGGGGCCGCGCGAGAACTCGACGGTGTAGCGTCCGGCCGCGAGGCGCAGCGACTCGCCGTCGCTGCGGTACACCTGCGGGTGGAAGAAGAAGTCCGGCGCCAGCCGTTTCGCCTGGGACGGAAAAACATGGCCGTGACGATCCGTGACCAGCAGCGCCGCGGTCGTCGGGTTGCCGTTCTCGTCGCGCAGGCCGAATTCCACCGGGAAGGCCGGTTCGCAGGTGAACAGGGTGTCCACTTCGCTGCGGAACCCGAGGTCCTGCGTGCCTTGGCCCACGTCGAAGACCAGCTTCGCCTCACGGCGTCCCGCATCACGGGAGTAGAGCTGGAGCAGCCGGTACTCGACCGGGAGCCCGCCGAGGTTTGGCGTCAGCGGCTGGCCCTGGACCACGTTCAGGTCGAGCCAGCGGTCCGCGACCATCGGCTCCGGGGATCCGTGCAGTTGGGCCGCCTGCGGACTCCGGACACGCAGCGTCGAGGTGGCCCCGGCCTCGTTGTGTACCTTGACCAGGAAGGTCGTCCAACCGCCCTCGACCAACCTCGGCTTGGCGTCGCCCGCCTGCGCCTTCACCCGCATCTCCGGGGTCACGTGCACGAACTGCAACACGTGGGCGTCGAGGATCTCCTGCACCTTCCTCGAAGCGGCTCCGGGCGACGGTTCCTTCAACGCCGCTTCCAATCCGGCCTTCTCGGACGAAGGCAGCGGCGCGCCGACGGTGTCCAACGCCTCGACCACGCGCCGAACCTGTGCCGCGAACGGCTGCCAGTCCGGGACGGTCACCAGGGGGACGTCGGCGTGGGCCAGCGCGGCCAGCACGACCGACGCGGAAAGGAGGTTGAAGAAGCGGTTCATCGGAAGGCGGTGTTCTCGGTCTCTTCCCGGTCTTACTTTCTCTTAATCCTAATCCTGATCGTACTCTTGATCCTCGGGCCTATCTCCTTTTGGAGCTGGATGTGGGAAGGGGCGATGGGGATAGAGAGTAAGAGTACGAGTAAGACTGAGAGGTAAGGCTCCCGGGTCAGTTGCTCATGGCGCGGTTGGTCCGGTAGGTGTCGGTGACGGCCCAGAGGTTCAGGGGATATAGCGCGCCGCGATATCGCATATAGCGGGCGCTGCCGTCGGCGAAGGCGTAGTTCGCGCCGCCGCCCTTGGAACGCTCTCCGTTGGTCCCGTGGCGGTCGCGCATGATCTGGTCCACGTCGTTGCCCGTGCCCTCCAGCATGTC
>JAIXUV010000250.1 GCA_027483345.1 Verrucomicrobiales bacterium
GAGGCGTTGGCGGAGTTGGAGTCGGAAGTGGAGCACCTCGAGAAGGTGGTCGTGGCCGCCGACGATCCGGCGGGATTGGCGGATGCCTTCGTCCTGATCGTGCGCGTGCAGGGCCATGGAAATCCCATCGAGGCGGTGGACTCGCTGGTGGGAACCTACCTGGGAACGACGACGCGACGGCGCTTCGAAGGCGGGCTCGTCGGAACCCTCGACGAGCCACGCCAGGACGCCGCCTTGTTGGAGATCTCCGGTCTTGGAGCCGCGGGATTGTTCCGCAACGAGGCCGGTCTCCACGAATTCCATCGGCGTCGGCGGACCCGCAATCCGCGAAACGGTCGGGAGGAGACGCAGGACGACTCGACGCTGGTGCGGGTCGAGGTGGTGCCGGTGCTGGGCGAACCGCCGGCGCGATTCGCTACCCTCGCCCGATTGAAGGCGGTCGAAGGCCCGCCTTCGGAACGTCTGGGAGACCGGCCCGTGTTCCGGATCACCGGCTTTCATGAGGCCAGCGTCCGATCCCTTTCCCTCGATTTCCCGGGAACGAAGACGGAGGCCTTGGAGCGGGCGGCCCGCTATCTCCACGCACTGGTCGAGTCGAAACCCGGGAGCCCGCCCGACAGCCTGATCCGGCGCTACGACATCGGCATCGGATCCAGGATCAAGGATCTGCGCACGGGCCGGACGACGACCCGGCTGGCACAGTTCTTCCGGGGTCGCATCGACCTTCCGGACGGTGCGCCGGAGTGACCGTTTTTCAACGGCCTGGGGACGGGACCTCGGCCGGGACGGGACGCCCGAAGCCGATGGGAGATGCGGCACCGGGAAACCACCGCGCCTGGGCGAAGACGAACGCACCCATCAGGAGCGCCAAGGCCAAGCTGTGCCAGAACACCGAGCGGAGGACGGTGCCGGCGTCCGGACTGTCCGGACGTCCACCGGTCGCGACGCTGGCCACGACGAGGCTCTGCGCGTCGATCATCTTCCCCATCACGCCGCCGGAACTGTTCGCGGCGGCCATGAGGATCGGCGGATAACCGAGCTGCCTCGCAGTCACCTGCTGGAGGTTTCCGAACAGGACGTTGGAGGAGGTGTCGCTGCCGGTCAGGGCGACACCGAGCCAGCCGATCATCGGCGAGAAGAACGGGAACCAGACACCACTGGACGCCATGGCGAGACCCAGCGTGGTGTCCATGCCGCTGAAGCGCGTGGTGAAGCCGAGCGCCAGCATGAGGCCGATCGTCCCGAGGGAGGCGCGGAGCTTCCAAAGCGTCCGGAGGTAGATGCCGACCAGCGCACGGGGTCCGACGCCCAGGGCGAGGCCGGAGAGCAGTCCCGCAATCCACAGCGCCGTGCCGGTGGCGCCGAGGAGGTTCAAGAAGTAGATCGCCTTCTCCGGCTCCGGGCTGACCACCACGGGAGGCATTCGTTGCACGGCGAGGTGCAGTCCCGGCACGGGGAACTCGAGGGACAACGACCGGTTCAGGGCCGCCTTCACGCCAGGCAATCCCCAGACGAAGACCAGGACCGAGAGGAACACCCAGGGAAGCCAAGCCTTCCAAGCGGCGTCAGTGGACGGAGTGGCTGTGGCCGTGTTCCCGGCGGGCGAGGACTTGGGCGGTCCGCCCACCTCGGACGGAGGACTCCAGAATCGCAGCAGAAGCACCAGGGCGCCCATGGCGCCGACCGCGGCCACGATGTCCACGAGCCAAGGTCCGTGCCACTGACTGACGGCGTACTGCAGCAGCGCGAAGACGCCGCCGGTGACCAGGCAGGCGGGCCAGACCTCCAACATGCCGCGCCAACCGGCCTGCACGGCCACGAGCCAGAATGGGACGATCAGAGAGAAGAACGGCAACTGACGTCCCACCATGGCACCCAACTCCTGGGCATCGAGGTCGGTCACGCGGGACATGGTGAGGATCGGTGTGCCAAGCGAGCCGAAGGCGACGGGAGCGGTGTTGCCGATCAACGCGAGACGCGCTGCGTCGAGCGGACGGAATCCGAGTCCGATCATGAGCGCCGCGGTGATGGCCACCGGAGCCCCGAAACCGGCACCGCCCTCGATGAAGGCGCCGAAGCCGAAGGCGATCAGCAGGGCCTGGATGCGGCGGTCACCCGAGACGCCGGCGACCTGTCGCTGGAGTACCGCGAACTGCCCTGTCTCGACCGACACATGGTAGAGGAAGACCGCGTTCAGGAGGATCCAGCCGATGGGGAAGATGCCGAAGGCGACGCCGTGCAGTCCGGCGGCAAGGGCGAGAGGTGCCGGCATCCGGAAGGCGACCACGGCCGCAAGGAAGGCGATCGCCCAACCGGCGAGGGCGGCCGTCTGTGCCCGGACATGCCACACGGCGAGCAACCCGAGCAGGGTCGCCACGGGAAGGAGAGCGATCAGCGCGGAAACGGGCAGGCTCCCGAACGGATCGTAGTTCTGGGTCCAAGACATGGGTGGGTCAGCCACCGTACGGAGACGCTTCCCCGCCTCGCAAGCGATTGCTCCCGGACGGGAGTCCAAAGGCGCCTTCCGGTTGCCCATCGCCTTCCGAGCCGCTCCCGGTGGAATGGGGGGCAAATCGCATCCCTCCGTCACCATGCCCCGATATCAACGATTCGACGAACTCCCCGCCTGGCAGGAAGCCGCACGCCTCGTCAGCGCCGTATTGGACCTCAGCGAGGTGCCCAACACCCCGGTTTCTGCATCGGTCCGAAGCCAAATGGAGCGGGCCTCCCTCGCCGTGGCAGGCCGCATCGCTCTGGGATTCGAGGTCCACGGACCTGAACCCCTGCTCCGTCGGCTCGACGACGCCCGCGAAGCCTGTGTGGAAATCCGTTCCACAGTCCTTTCCCTCGAGGGACGCACGAGGACACGTCCGGTGCAGGCGGAGTTGGGGCGCATCCTTGAACTCGCGGTCTCGTGCAACCGGCAGCTCGAAGCCTGGATGAACGCCATCGGCAAAGGGGCTTCCCGCCGTGGGCCCGACGACCGGAAGGGCTCCGGAGAGAAACCGGTAAACGGGCCCGACCAGAGCCAAGTCCGGGCATCGGGACCCAACGACGATCCCCGGTTCGCACGGAGCGCATCTCCGACAAGGCCGGTGTCCAACCCGACATCGCCGGCGCAAACCGGTCCGGCCGGAAACGCGCCAAACCGACGTGGGTTCAGCGGGCCGGAGCGGAGGGCAAGAGCGTGAACTCCTCGGCGACGAACTTCCCGCCCTCGACGAAGCCGCGCACCCGGGCCTGCCGGATGGCGTTGCAAAGGCCGTCTTTGCCATGCGCATTCCCCAGCGAGTCGATGTCGACGTTCTTCACGTAGTACCCCTTACCCAGGATGCGGACGGCGAGGTCGCAGGAATCGCCCTTCATGTGGAACTGGCATTCGCCACAGGCGGTCTCGACGACCGTGGGCTCGGTCAAGGCCACCGGCTTCGAGGTGGCGCATCCGGAGGCGAGTCCGAGGATCAGCAGCGGCGCGAGGAAAGCCCGATTCATTCGGGAATTCTTGGTACGGATTCCCACGAATCGCCAGCGTTCAGCGAGAGGCTCCGTCCAGGTCCGCAGGTGTTTCGGTGGTGCGGACATGGAATCCCATCTCACGCCGGGGCGGCTCGGATTGTTGGGGTGGGTCGAGGAGGCTCATGACCCGTTGGAGGATCTCCACGATCGCCACGTCATGGACGTCGAGGCGCCCCTTCAGCTCGGGCTCCAGGTCGGCAAGCTTCTGGGCCAACTGGCGAGTCTCGGTCAGCGCACGGCGCATCTTCAGGAAGGAGCGCACCACGAACACGCTCATCTGAACCGCCTGCGGGCTGTTCAGGACGTTGGCAGCCATGATCGCGCCGTGCTCGGTGAAGGCGAAGGGAAGCGTACGGCGACCACCGCGACCCGGCTTTGAAATCGCATTTTGCGATATCAAACCGGCGGCCTCTGCAGGGTACAATTGGAACCGGAAATCAGGGGGAAAACGCTCAAGGTTCCGCTTCACCGCCTCGTTGAGGCGGAAGGTCGGCACCCCGTAAAGCTGGGCCAAATCCGCATCCAAGAGGACGCGTTCACCGCGCAGTTCCCGGATCAGTGGCTCGACGGATTCAATCGCGATCGAAGGCTGTGGGTTGCTGGACATCGTGAGATGGCCACCGCTCTTGGCGGTGGCCATCCCGATTGACCCACATTCGGTCGATTCGGCAGCAGGGCGAGCGGCGCTCCTATCGAGGCCGAAGGCACGAAACGGAAACCGGCGTCACCGACCTCGGCCAAGCGTTCAGCTGAACGTGTTGTTCCGGTAGGCGCCCATGGCCGGAGCTTCCGGGTTCACCTCGGGACCGAAGTAACGGAGGGTGACCAAGGGTTCTGTCTCGCTGGTGTTCTCGAAGGTCACGCCGGCCTTCGCACCGTCTTCGGTGGCGAAATACTCGTCCTCGGTCAGTTCATGGAACCGGATGAGCTTCGGGCTGTTCAGCGGGAGGCCGTTGATCTTGCCGGAACCCTGGACGCAGATGAGGCCGTAGGCGCCATTGTCCCGGATGGTCACCTTCTGACCCGGCTCCACCGTCAGTTCCTTGGCGGTGAAGAGCTGCTCTCCATCCACCTTGCCGTACACGATCCACCGGTCCACGAAGCCTTCGGCACGGGTGTCCGCGACGGGCACGGGCTCGAGGTAGTGGTTGTCCTTGAAGTTGGGATCGACGTTCTTGTCCCAGTCGAGTTGGTCGACGATGAAGTCCAAGTCTTGGTGGTACTTCTTGGGCATGTCCTTCACGAGCAGACTCCAAGGCACTTCGCGGCCCTCGACCAGGTTCTGGTACATGCCGAAGACGTCGCTGCCCCACTGCGGCTCGTAGGTGCAAAGGCTGCCCGGGGCGTGGAGGATGCAGGGATCGATCAGCCAACCGGTGCCGGGCTTCAGGCGGTAGGCCTTCGAGAGGTCGAGGATGCCGTTGTCGCCCTTGTTCCAGTTCTCGAGGCACTTCCGGACCTGGGCCTTGGTGGTGCCGGGTTCGAAGCCCATGAACGTGTAGGGGAAGTTGTTCCCCACGTTGTTGTGCTGGGGCGGGAAGTAGTAGGACTCGGGCTTTCCTTCCTGGCCCACCAGCTTGGCCTGCTTGGCCGACTGGTGCATGTGGTGGGGGATCGGCCCCATGTTGTCGAAGAACTTCGAGTAGACCGGCCAACGGCCGTACTTCTTCCAGATCGCCTTGCCCACCAGGGTCGCACCGCAGTCCTCCACAGCCTGGGCGAGGGTGAAGCGTTCCTTGCCCACCACGCAGTAGTTCAGGCCTTCGTCCGCGGCCCGGCCCTCGTTGGCCGTCGGCGTGGTCGAGGCGAACCAGCGCTCGTCGATGCCGCCGCGGTTCAGGCCGTAGGCGTAGGTGTCGTCCGGATGGAGCTTGATGCGCAGTCCGGGCTGGAGAAACGAGCGGGGAACCCAGGCCGGCGCCAGACGGAGCAGTCCGCCGGTGCGGGCGAGCTCGGCCTCGACCTTGGCACGGGTGTTCTTCTTGATGGTCTTGAGCTGCGAGACGGTGTTCATGAGGAGGATGGTGGTTCCGACGCCGTCACATCGGGGCGCCGGAAAAGGGAATCCGGAACTCCATCGAGTGCAGGTGGGCGGAACGGCAAAAGGCTAGCGGCCCGCGTGGACGCTCGGCCATCCGAAAAGGGCGTGAAGCGAGCACGGCGCCGGCAAAACGAAACGCCCGCCATTCCCGAAGGAATCGGCGGGCGGTTTCAGGACCGATATCGGCCTGTCAGACGGCGGCGGCGTGGGCCGCCTTCGTGATCGCATCCGCGGCGACGACCCGGTCGATGTCGAGCAATGTCTTCACGGCGCCCCGGACCTTGGCCATCCCGAGGATGTAGTCCGTGTCGAGGCTGCCACCGAAGTTGGGAGTATCCTCGATGTCGCCGGCACCGAAGTTGACCACTTCCTCGACGGCATCCACCAACAGCCCCATCAGGGCCGTCGAACCGTCGGATTGTCGCACCTGGACGACGACGATGCAGGTCTGGTCGGTGTCCTTGATGTTCGAGAGGTCGAATTTCCGGCGGAGATCGACGATGGGGATGATCTTGCCCCGGAGGTTGATGACGCCCTTCACGTATTCTGGCATCTGCGGCACGGGGGTCACCTCGACGTTGCGGATGATCTCGCGGATCCGGAGGACGCTGATTCCGTAGGACTCCCGTCCGAGGCGGAAGGTCAGGTACTTGCCGGCAATGGAGGATTTTTCTTCAGCGGTGGCGATCATGGGAATCCGGGGATGGAAGTCGAACCACTGGAGTCATCGGCCGAAGGCGGGAAAGCTTGAGAAGCCGTCTTAGGAAAAGGCTACGGAAGGACGGGCCCGATGGGCGCGCCGACGGACCCCTCGTCCATCGGCGCGCCGGAATCCTGCCGTGGCAACCGGATCAGCCGAGCAGCTTCAGGACGCCCTGCGGGAGCTGGTTGGCCTGGGCCAACATCGCGGTGCCGGACTGGACCAGGATGTTGTTGCGCGCGTACTGCGTGCTTTCCTGGGCGACGTCCACGTCCTTGATGATGGAGCTGGCTGCGGTGAGGTTCTCGGCGCTGACGGTCAGCTGCTCCGAGGTGTAGTTCAGGCGGGCCTGGTAGGCGCCGATCGTCGCCCGGTTGGAGGCGAGTTCGGTGATGGCCGCCCGCACCGCGGTCAAGGCCGTCGCCGCACCGGTGGTCGTGGCAACGGAACCGCCGGTGGCGTTCGAGTAGGTGGTCGAGGCGAGATCGACACCACCCATGGAGAAGGTCGAGCCGTCCGAATCGATGGTCACGTCGAGCGCCGTGCCGGAGAACAGCGAGACTCCGTTGAAGTCCTTGGTCGCCGCCGAGGTGATGTAGGACGAGAGCTGCGTGAACTCGTTCTGGTAGAGGGACCGGTCGGAGTCGGTCTTGGTCACGTCCTGAGCGAGGATGGCGAGTTCGCTCATGCGGTCCAAGGCCTTGGAGACGCGCTTGAGGTAGCCGTCCTGTGTCTGGCTGAACGACATCGCGTTCGCGACGTTGGACTTGGCGGCCTCGGTCCGTTGGACCTGGGCGTCAAGACGCATGCTGACCGCGAGGCCGGCGGCGTCATCGTAGGGATTGACGATCTTGGAGCCCGAGCTCAGGCGCGCCAAGGAGCGCGACAGGGCGGCGGAACTCGCACTGAGGTTGTTGGCGGACGTCTGGGCCGCCAGATTGGTGTTGATGACCATACGGATCTAGGGGTGTTGGTTGCGTTGTAAGGCAGGACGGAATCGGAAATCGGGGAAACAGGTTCAGACCGCCCGGGCCGCTGGCTGGGGCAGTTTGGGCAGGATGCGGGGGCGGTTCGTGGTGACCGCTCCTTGGTTCGCCTTCTGGATCTCCTCGTACACCTCAAGGCGGTGAACGGGAACATCGGCGGGGGCCTCGATGCCGACCTTCACGAGGTCGCCGTCGAGGCGGACAATCTTCACGAGGATGCGGCCGTCGATGACCACACTCTCACCGGTTTTGCGGGATAGAATCAGCATGGGACCTTCCGTGGTTCCGAATTGGGATCAGGCCGCTCCGAGCGGGTACTGGATCGGGTAGGGTGAATTCGCCAGCACCACCTGCTTTCCGATCAGGGTATGCCGATTGATCACGATCGGTCCCTTGAGGTTGACGGAGGAAGAGCCGTCGGGACGGATGGTGACGATGTTGTAGATCCAAGCGTCCTCCGGCGATTCGATGCCGAGATACGCGACATCGTCGTTGGAGAGATCCGGCGCATAGTCCGGCAGGACAGCGGCCGGCGGGACTACCAAGAAGGCCAAGTCTCCCTCGTCGGGTACCTGGAGCCAGCAGAAGGGCTCCTCCTCGGGATTGGAGATGAGCCAGTAGCTCTTGATCTTCTCGAATCCCAGAAGCCCCAGAGGCAGACGAACCGTTAGGGTCTTCGCCTGAGGTGTTTCAACGACGGTACTCATGTCGAGAACCTGAAAGCACCGCATGTGCCATC
>JAIXUV010000062.1 GCA_027483345.1 Verrucomicrobiales bacterium
AGGAGGGATTGGCGATCCTCGGCCGCATCGGTTCCGCGCTCCGGGTGCCGGTGATGACGGACGTCCACACCGAGGAACAGGCGGTCGCCGCGGGACGCGTCTGCGACGTGCTCCAGATCCCGGCGTTCCTGTGCCGTCAGACCGACCTGATCCATGCCGCGGCGTCCACGGGCCGGATCGTGAACATCAAGAAGGGGCAGTTCCTGTCGCCGCAGGAGATGCGCAACGTGTTGGCCAAGGCGGCGGAGGCGGGCAATCCGCACCTCCTGGTGACCGAGCGTGGGACGACCTTCGGCTACAACAACCTGGTGGCGGACATGCGGTCGTTGCCGATCCTCGGTTCCTTCGGATACCCGACCGTGTTCGACGCGACCCATTCCGTGCAGCTGCCGGGAGGTCAGGGCGACCGTTCCGGCGGGCAGCGGGAGTTCGCGCCGGTACTGGCCCGGTGTGCGGTGGTGGCGGGGGCCTCGGGACTCTTCATAGAGACCCACCCGGATCCGGACAAGGCGCTCAGCGACGGACCGAACATGATCCCGCTTGACCAGATGCCGGCGTTGCTCCGCCAACTGGCGAGGCTCAAGAAGGCCCTGTGACGCCGGCGGGCACCGGGGTTCCGGTGTCTGGTTTCGCGATGTCGCCGAACAGCCGGAGGAAGTTGGCTTCGAGGATTGGGGCCAAGTTGTCGGTTGTGATTCCGCGGACCTCGGCGAGTCCGGCCGCCACGGCGGCTAGGTTGGCGGGCACGTTCCATTCCCGGCCATCCGCCCCGTGGTGCACGTGGGTCCGGCGTTCCGGAGGCAGCGGCTGGTCCGGGGCGTCGGTCTCCACCAACAGCCGTTCTTCGGGGATGTGCCGGAAGGTGTCCCGATGACGTTCCTTTCGGTCGTGGAGGAAGTAGCCGGGAAATCCGAAGTAACCGCCCAGTTCCACGAGCGGGCCGACGAGTTCCACAGGACCGCCGTAGCTGTGCAGCAGGAATCCCCGTTCCGGAAGCGGGCCGCGACGGAGGTCTTCCAGGAGCGGTCCCCAGGCCTGGAGGCAGTGGACTGAGAGGGGGCGGTTCCGACGCGCGGCGATTCCGAGGTGGCATCGGAAGACCTCGCGCTGTTCGTCCAATCGGGCGGGTTCGAATGACGCGAGGTCCGGATGCCATCGGGCCCAGAGTTCGGGTTGCAGGTCGAGGATCCAGCGGTCCAGACCCGTTTCGCCCACGCCGGCCGTGGGATCCTCCCCCAGCCGGCGCTCCAGTTCCGTGGCCCAGTCCGCGGGTCGCGTCGGCAGGTACCAGGGATGGAGACCATAGGACGCCTTCACCTCGGGATGCCGGAGGGCGAGGTGCCCGACCGCCTCCCAGTCGGCGACGCAGGAGCCGTTGACGACCATCCGGACGACTCCGACCCCGACGGCAGCGGAGACCAGGTCGTGTTCGACGCCGGAAAACCGCTCGTCCATGAGGTGGTTGTGGGCGTCGTACAGGCGCATCACGCTGCAAAATGTGCCATGGGAGTCTGGAAATGTTGGTGGAAATTCCAAGTATTGCCGTTGCCGCCAGTTGAGGTGTGCGGATTTGGTGACATTGTCGCCCGTGTCCTTTTCCCGTTTGTCCAAGTCCCTCGAAGCCGCCGTCGGCTATTTCGAGTTGGGGATGGCGGACGAGACCTTGCGGGAGCTCGACGCGTTGCCCCCGGAAAGCCAATGCGACCTAGAGGTCTTGGAATTGCGCTCGGTGGCCTGTCAGCAATTGGGGCGTTGGGCTTCGGCTGCTGCAGCGTATGAGGCCATGTGCCGGCTGCCCTGCGCGGACACCGACCGCTTCATCGGTTGGGGCTGCTGTCTCTACGAGCTGGGAGCCTATGCGGATTGCCGATTGGCCCTGCTTTCGGCGCCTCCCGAGGCGAGGGAGCATGGTCTTTGGAACTTCCACCTGGCCTGCTACGAGGCGCTTCTTGGGAACCCGTGTGAGGCGAAGCGCTTGATCCACAGGTCGCTGCAGCTGGATCCGGCGTTGCGTCGGATGGCGGAGCGTAACGAAAACCTGGCTCCATTGCTTTGAGTTCGGATGCCCGATTTTGCCGGTTTCGCCGGTCGACCCGGGTATGGAGTGGTCGGAATCGCGGTTCAGGAGCCCAAAACCGGCAACTTGCCCCGGCCTGACGATTCTCACAGGCTCGGCGGGTCTATGGGACTTCTCGAAGGCAAACTCGGAATCGTGTTCGGCGTCGCCAACAAGCGCTCCATCGCGTGGGCGATCGCCCAGGCCTGGCACCGCGAGGGCGCCAAGCTGGCGTTCACCTACCAGGGCGAACGCCTCAAGGACAACGTGGAGGAACTCGCCGGCACCTTCGGCGCGGACACGCTGATCCTGCCCTGCGACGTCACCAGCGACGAACAGGTCCGCAACGTGTTCGGCACGGTGAAGGAGTCCTTCGGTCGGCTCGACCTGCTGCTCCATTCGGTGGCCTTCGCCCCGCGGGAGGCCCTCGAGGGCGATTTCCTCAACACCAGCCGCGAGGCTTTCCGCATCGCCCATGACGTCAGCGCCTACTCCCTGATCGGGTTGGCGCGCGAGGCGGCGCCCCTGATGGACCAGGGCGGATCGATCGTGGCCATGTCCTACTACGGTGCCGAGAAGGTGATCCCGCACTACAACGTCATGGGCGTCGCCAAGGCCTCGCTCGAGGCCTCGACCCGGTACCTCGCCTACAGCCTGGGCAAGCGGAAGATCCGCGTGAACTGCATCAGCGCCGGCCCGATGAACACGCTCGCCGCCCGCGGCATCGCCGGCTTCGGCGACATGCTCAAGCATTACGAGGCGCATTCGCCGCTGGGACGCAACGTGGAGCCGTCGGAACTGGGCCACACCGGGGCGTTCCTCGCGTCGGACGGCGCCGCGGCCATCACCGGCCAGGTGCTCTACGTCGACTGCGGCTACCAGATCATGGGCATGTGAGCGACGGGGCATCCCGGAACCTTCCAAGCATGTTCGTCATCGTCATGGGAGTCGCGGGCTCCGGGAAGAGCACCGTCGGCGCGGCCCTTGCCGCGCGTCTCGGATGGGAGTTCCGGGACGCCGACGGATTCCATCCGGCTGCCAACATCGCCAAGATGAAGGCCGGGACGCCGTTGACCGACGAGGACCGCTGGCCGTGGCTGAAGGCGATCCGTTCCCACATGGACACCGAGAACGCGGCGGGCCGCAGCGGGGTGATCGCCTGTTCGGCGCTCCGGGAGACCTACCGGGACATCCTCGGCCGAGGGCTGCCCTGGGTCCACTTTGCGCACCTGACCGGCTCCAAGGACCTCATTGCCTCCCGGATGCAGGCCCGCGCCGGCCACTTCATGCCGGTCGCCCTGCTCGACAGCCAGTTCGCCACCCTGGAGACGCCCGTCGACGCGATCCGCCTGGACATAGCGAAACCGCCGGAAGCCCTCGTTGAAGAGGTCGTCCGGCGGCTTGGCTGAGGAAGCGGGATCGAGAAGCGGGAAACCCGGTTCACTCCTTGGTGGACAGGGCGTCGGCGGCCGGTTTTTTCGCGTCCTTCGACCCGACCGCGGCGGCGGCCTTCTTCATTCCGGGGAGATCCATCTTCTCGCCCAGCTTCGCGAGGCTCTCCGGCTTGATGTTGCCGACGATGTTCACGAACACCGCCTCCTGATCCTTGCCGAGGATGCTGACGCAGAGGCCTTCGATCGACTCCTCGCCGCGAGTCTTCACGTGGACGGCCACGTTGTCGCCGTTGTCGTCGACCGCTACGACCCGCTCCCACCCCGTCGACTCGAGCGACTTGCGTCCGTCGGCGAAGCGCTTGGCGATCTCGCCGGCGGCGTTCTTCTTGAGGTCGATGACGTTCACGCGGATCTCGCGGAGTCCGCTGAGCAGTTCGGCGGTTTCGGGTTCCGAGTGGGAGGCGATCCGGGTGGCGATGCCGAGCAGCGCGCCCTTGAGTTCGACGGTCACGCGGCCGCCCTCGAGGTTCTCGGGGACGAAGCGGCTGGCGTCGACGGAGCCGTCGGCGTTTCCGGCCTTCACGTTCGATCCGAGGATCGAGGTCGCGACGAACACCGGGAGGAGGATTCGGAGGAG
>JAIXUV010000244.1 GCA_027483345.1 Verrucomicrobiales bacterium
CCGCCCTGGGGAGGTGCCTTCCGGAGTTCGTAGCGGGTCAACCCCTTGTCTTCGGTCGCGTCAAAACCCGTCGGCGTTTCGTCGCCGCCGTCACCTCTTGCGGCCAGGATCAGCGTCCCTTCCTCGATCTTGAAGATCGCAGCGACCGTCTTTCCGATGCTGTTCTCCTGACCCGGCGCACATTCCCGGATGGTGGCGAGCAATTGCTGCGGATCCGTGCCCGCCGGCAGGGTGAACGTCGTCCGAAACCAGAACTCCGCGTCCCGGTGGAAGTGGAAGGAATCGCCGGAGATCGTGACGGTGTACTTGGCGTCCGTCTTCTCGCCCGCCACGACGCCGACCCAAGTTCCTTGGAGACGTTCCAGCTGGGAAGCGGTTGGCGGCCGGTGGGCGCAGCCGGATTGCAGGCCACCGAGAAGACTCGGGATCAGCAGGGAAATCAGCGCGTGGCGGGAGGATTCGTTGCGGGTCATGTCTGGTTCCGGTGGAAGTCGGCCGGAGGAGGCGCCTTCGGGATGCCGACATCCGGGACCGGCTTGGATGCCTTGGCGCCTCCGCCGTTCAGGGACGTTCGTGGGAATCCCCATCCGGCGCCATGCCGATCCGTGGCTCGATTGCGTCGCCGAAGGCGTTGTCGTGGGCTTTGGCCTTACGCCCCGCCGGGACAATGGCAGTGAAGGCCCGTGGCCTGCGCCGGGATCGTGGAATCACGCAGATCCGGAATCGCTCGCGTTTCCGTCTCCCCAGCCCCCAATGGGGCGGACGGCGGCAGCTCGGGGCAATGCCGCGTGGAATTGCGAAAGCCGGCATCCATCGGAGCCCTGTAGGGGAGTCACCGCTTCCCGCAGTCTCTCGCCCCTTCGTTGATTGGGGAGACGCC
This sequence comes from Verrucomicrobiales bacterium, assembly GCA_027483345.1. Lineage (GTDB taxonomy): Bacteria > Verrucomicrobiota > Verrucomicrobiia > Limisphaerales > UBA9464 > SXXZ01. The sequence goes on from JAIXUV010000244.1 coordinate 881, forward strand.
CGCCTCAGTCCGCGAGGCCGGAGACCGGGGTCTTGTCCGGGGCGATGAGGCGCTGGCGTTCCGCCGCCTTGGCGAAGGGCCAGTACACGGCCATCGCGAGGAACAGCGACACCACGCCCCACACCGCCGCGCGCCAGTCGCCGCCGGTCATCAGGAAGTGCCCGAGGATCGGCGGGGTGGTCCAGGGGACGTTCACGAAGGGGCGCTTGATCAGGCCCCAGTCCATGAGCAGGTAGGTGCCGGCGGTGAGCAGCAGGGCGTTCAGCACGTAGGGCACCATGAACACCGGGTTCAGCACGACCGGGATTCCGAAGAACATCGGCTCGTTGATCTGGAAGACCTGCGTCGGCAATGCGAGCCGGCTGACCTGGCGGTAGCCGGGATCGCGCGAGTTCCACAACACCAGCGCGAGCGCGAGCGTGGCGCCGGTGCCGCCGACGTTCACGAAGGTGCTGAAGAAGCCGTTCGCGGTGATGTAGGGCAGGGGCAGTCCCTTGTTCAGCGCCTCGATGTTGTCCGCGAGGTACTGCAGGAAGATCGGGGCGACGATGGCGTCGAGGGTGTTGTCGCCGTTGATGCCGACCGACCAGAGCATCGTGACGAGGAACGCATAGAGCAGGATGCCCGGAAGCGTGTTGAGCCCGACGACCAGCGGCTTGAACACGGCCTGCACCCCCGCGTTGATGTCGACGCCGAGGACGAACCGGACGACCCAGAATGCCACGACGAGGAAGATCGTGGGCGTGAGCGACGCGAAGGATTCGTAGACGATCGTGGGAACGGACTTGGGCAGGCGGATGACGACGTTCCAGTCGTGGAAGAGCTTCTGGACCCGCACGCAGACGGCGGCCACGAGGATGGCCGGGAACAGGCCCTTGGAACCGAGGTTGTCCATGACCAGCGACTGGGTCGCCGGATCGATCTGGATGAGCAGGAAGACGAGCGTGGAGAGCGAGGCGCTCACGATGGCCTCCTGCTTCAGGCGCTGGCCGAGGTCGTAGCCGATGGCGAAGCAGACGAAGACGCCGAGCAGGCCGAACGTGGCGCTGACCGGTATCTGGAGCAGCGGGGCCCACTTCGCGATCCGCTGTTCCCACCCGGCGATGGGCAGGTTGGCCAGGATCATGAACAGGCCGCCGAGGATGGTCAGCGGCACCACCGACACCATGCCCGCACGGATGGCCGACATCGTGGTGTCTTCGCTCACGGCGTTCAGGAACGGCAGCAGACGACGTTGAAGGAAGCCGGCCGGCGGGGCTGGAGGCGTGTTCATCCCGTGGAAGGATCCGTTTGCGGAAGGCGGACGGCGACAGGATTCAGAGCCGTCGGCCCATGTAGATGCAGCCGTCGGTGTCGGATCCGACGCGGAGCAGCTCGCGGAAGCCGAGTCTCGGATAGAATCCCTGGGCGCGGACGTTGGCCAGGCTGACCCCGAGATGGGCGCCCGGGGAACCGTCCTTCCGAAGGAGATCCATGGCCGCCTCCATCATGCGCCGCCCGAAACCGCGTCCCTGCGCGCGTTCCAGCAGGTCGATGTGGAGGTGCGATGGGTAGTCGGCATAGGGCTCCGGGCAGGTGTAGTCCGGATGATGATACCAACCGTGGACCATCTGGGATCGGGTCCACGTCGTTGGGTCGCCGGTGGGTTCCGGGAAACGTCGGCACAGTTCCGGCCGCCATTCCCGTTCGTAGCGCCCGTAGAAGGCCCTGGAATCGAAGGCGCCGAGGGCGTAGCCGCAGATGCCTTGGTCGTCCTCGAGGATCAGCGCGTAGCGGGGTTCGAAGGCGAGGTAGGGACCGACGAAGATCCGTCCCAAGGCGTCCGGATCGTCGCGGTAGAACGGCTCTCCGTCGGCGCCGAAGTCCCCGGTCCTGAGGCAGACGTGGTACGCGCCGGCTTCGTCGCCGGGACGTGCGGGTCGGATCACGGGGGAAGACATCGCGGGAAGACTGCACCCGGCGACCGCCGGACGAACAGGGGGAACCCGCGCGCCGGGAGTGGCATCGGGCTACTCCGGCGAGAAGTCGGCGGCGAGGAAGCGGCGGATCAGGGGTTCCTGAGAACCGCGGATCTGATCCGGTGTGCCGACGGCGATGATGCGGCCGCCTTCGAGGAAGGCGATGCGGGTGGCGATGCCGAAGGCGAGGTCGCGGTCGTGGGAGACGACGATCGTCGTGGCTCCGGACATGCGGTTGGTGTGGACGATCTCGCGTCCCACGGTCAGCGCCATGAGCGGGTCGAGTTCGCTGGTGGGTTCGTCGAACAGGACCAGCTGCGGTTCGACCACGAGAGCGCGGGCGATGGCCACCCGCTTCTTCATGCCGCCGGAAAGCTCGGTCGGGTACTTGAGGGCGTCCTGTTCGGTGAGGTTCACCAGCGCGAGCTTCTCGCGGACGATCCGTGCGATCTCCGCCGGGGGCTTGAGCCGGTGTTCGGCGAGGTAGAGGCCGACGTTCTCGGCGACGGTGAGCGAGTTCAGCAGGCCGCCGCTCTGGAAGACCATCGCGAGCCGGAACCGTTCGCGGAGGGATTCGTCGCCGATGGACGTGCCGTTGAGGAGGATCTCCCCGGAGTCCGCGACCTCGAGTCCGATCAGGTGCCTCAGGAACACGGACTTGCCCGCGCCGCTGGGGCCCATGAGGAAGAAGATCTCGCCCGGACGGATGTCGAGGTCGATGCCGTCGAGGATGGTCTGGGAACCGAAGGACTTGCGGAGTCCGCGCACCTGGACGGCGACGCCGGGATCCGCTGGGGGCGGAGGGGTCATGCGGTGGGGGATCAGCCGTGGTAGCGAGCCAACGGAAGGAGGAGGCGGGTGACGACGTAGTCGAGCACCAGGATGAAGACGATGGAGTTCACGACCGCCTTGGTGACGCTGCGGCCGATGCCGCGCGGGCCGCCGAGCGTCTGGAGGCCCTGGTTGCAGCAGACCACGCCGATCATGACCGCGAAGAGGAACGTCTTCAGCAGGCCGTGGAGGAGGTCCCTCAGTTCGAGCGTGGACCGGAGGTTGTTGAAGAAGGTGGAGGCCGGGACGCCGACGTCGTGGTTGAAGTGGGCCACCAGGGCGCCGCCGGCCGATCCGACGAGGATCGCGAAGATCACGAGGCAGGGCAGGGAGACGGCGAGGGCGAGTACCCGCGGGAGGACCAGGAACCGGATGGGGTCGATGTTCAGGGTGCGGAGGGCGTCGATCTCCTGATAGACCCGCATCGATCCGAGTTCCGCGGCCATGGCGGAACCGATGCGTCCGGCGAGGAGGATGGCCATCATGACCGGACCGAGTTCCTTGGTGAGGGATTCGCCGACGAGCCCGCCCAGCAGCGAACCGAGTCCGCGCTGGGTCAGGAGGGGGCCGGCCTGGAGCGCGAGCACGCCGCCGATGAACAGCGAGAGCGTGCAGGCCATGAAGAGGCTGGCGTTGCCGATCTCGAAGAGCTGCTCCGCCACCTTGCGACGCTGCCGCCAGGCGAGAGGCAGGGCCTTCACCGTCTCACCGAACAACAGCAGCATCTGTCCGAGCTCACGGAACACGG
>JAIXUV010000036.1 GCA_027483345.1 Verrucomicrobiales bacterium
CAGCCGTCGGGTCCGCGTCGCAGGGTCAGGGTGAAGAGGCCGTTGGGGGAGTCCTTCTCGCGGACCAGCCGCCATCGGCCGAAGACCACCGCGCCGTCGGATCCCATGGGCGTGATCTCAAGGTCCGAAAAGGTCAGCGTGCCCATCGCCGCGGAGTCGGGGTAGCCCTTCCGGTAGCGCTCCAAGGTGGCCTTCCATCCCCGGGTGACGTCCCCGCCCGACGCGAAGCGGAGCGCCTCGGACGGTTCGTAAGCCGACATGAAGCCCTCGATGTCCCCCCGGTTCCAGGCCGCGGCCTGCTTCCTCAAGGTTTCCGTGATCGCGGCGATGCCGGATCCGGGAAACGGGGATTCGGGAGCGGCGGTCCGGCAGCCGGCCATCGCGACGGACAGGAGGATCGGGAGGAGGAGACCCAGTGGCCGGGATGGGCGTTCGGCGACGTTCATGCACCGCAATTGGGGCCGGGCTCCTGTGGAAGGGCGAGCGCGAAACGGAAAACGCCGGAGGGTTTGGACCCTGCCGGCGGTGGACGATGGAGCGGCTGCGGCCGCGGAACGGGTGCCGGTTACTTGGCGCCCTGGTCGATCCAGGCGCGCAGCAGGCCGACCTCCTCCTTGCTGAAGGCCTGGCCCTTGCCCTCGGGCGGCATGGCCTCGTCCTCGACGAGCCGGGCGACGCTGGCGACGAGCGCGCTCTTGCCGCTGTTGCCCTTTTCGATGCTGGAGCCGTTCTCGCCGCCCTTGAGGGTGGCCTCGAGGGAATCGACCCGGAGCTTGCCCTTCTGCTTCTCGGCGCCGTGGCACTTGAAGCAGGAGCGTTCGAACAGGGGCTTGATGTCCTTCTCGAAGGTCACGCCCTTCTTGTCCGAGGCCGGCGGCAGCTTGCTGGCGTCGAACTCGGCCACGACGGGAAGGGCGGCGGCGATGGCGGCGGCGAGGGTGAGGATGCGTTTCATGGGATGCAGGCCTGTACGAATTCTTGGTTGCCGAAAATGCGCCGGCAACGTGCTTTCGGACGCGGCGAGGGTCAAAACGATTCAGGTGTCCTTGGGTTCCTGAGCCCAGGGAACGGTTTCCGGGGTTTCACCGGCCCGACATCGTCCTGTCACCTGCACTGGGGATTCCCTATGTCGACGGAGGAAAACGACCCCATGAATCCGACCACCGCCGATCGGGAAACCCCGATCCCGACTCCCGTTGCCGAAGTCCGGCAGGAGGCGCGCTACCGACTCCGGCTCGCCCGGAATGCGGAGGACATCCGGTCCGCGCAGCTGCTCCGCTTCATGGTCTTCAACCTCGAGCTCCGTGAGGGACTCGAATCCAGCTACAACACCCTGCTCGACGCCGACCGCTTCGACCCCGTCTGCGACCACCTGCTCGTCGAGACCGCCGCCGGCGACGTCGTGGGAACCTACCGTCTGCAGACCGGCACCGCCGCCGGCCTGAACCACGGCTACTACTCCGAACAGGAGTTCGACTTCGCCCCCTTCGCCTCCATGCGCGCCGGCATGGTCGAACTCGGCCGGGCCTGCGTGCATGCCGACCACCGCAACTTCGCGGTGCTGAACCTGCTCTGGCGCGGCATCGCCCGGTATGCCCGCGAACGCGGCGCGCGCTGGCTCATCGGATGCAGCTCGCTGACCAGCCAGGATCCCGCCGTCGGTGCCGCGGCCTACCACCAGCTCGCCGGCCACCTGGTCCCGATGGAACTTCGGACCCGGCCGACCGCCCCATTCGTGTGCCCCATGGACACCGTCGCCCCGGTCGCCCCGAACATCCCGCGGCTGCTCACCGGCTACCTCGCCGTCGGGGCGAAGATCTGCGGCGAACCCGCGCTCGACCGCGAGTTCAAGACGATCGACTTCCTCACCCTCATGGACCTCGACTCGCTCCCTCCGCGGGTCGGTGCCCGGTTCTTCGGGGAGTAGCGCACGCTCCGCCGGCGGGTTCCCCATCAACGGGATTCCCGGGCCTCGAGGAACTGCTTCAGTTCCGAGGCCATCGTCCCGCCGAAACCCGACACCTGCTCGATCTCCTGGATCGACGCGAGCCGCAGGCGCTGCACCGAACCGAAGCGCCGCAGCAACGCCTTCTTCCGCGAATCCCCGATGCCGGGGAACTCGTCCAGGATGCTCTCGCTGATCTTCTTCAGCCGCAGCTGGGCGTTGTAGGTGTTGGCGAACCGGTGGGCCTCGTCCCGCACCCGCTGCAGCAGCTTCACGGCGGCGCTGTCCAAGCCCGGCCTCAACGGCGCCTTCTCGCCCGGCAGGTGGATTTCCTCGAACTCCTTCGCGAGTCCGAGGATGGGAATGCGTGAAAGCCCCAGCTTCGCCAGCTCCGCGCAGGCGGCATTCAGCTGGCCCTTCCCGCCGTCGATCAGGATCAGGTCCGGCAGCCGGGGGCCGCCCGGTGGACGCGGAACCCAAGGCGCTTCCAGCTCGGTGGAGGACGCGGCATCGGGATCCGGGAACTCCCCGTCCTCCTCGAGGGCTTCCCCGGCCGCCGACGGCCCGGCCGGAACCCGCGCCGCGGCATCCGTCATCGGACCCGCCTTCGCGCCACGATGGGACCGGGAGACGTCGTCGATCGCACGCTGCAACGCCTCCGGCGCGGCCTTGCCGCCGTCGTCCGCATCGCCGGCCGATCCCCGCACTTCGCCCAGGAGACGGCCATAGCGCCGACGGATCGTCTCCGCCATCGATGCGAAGTCGTCCTGTGCGGTGACGGTCTTCATGCGGAACCGCCGGTAGTTGGCGCGGTCCGGACGCCCGTGCCAGAAGCTGACCATGGAGGACACGATGAAGGTCCCGCTGATGTTGGAGATGTCGAAGCCCTCGATGCGCGCGGGCGGCTCGGCGAGCCCGAGCACGCGCGCCAGTTCGCGCAGGTCGGACTCGGGGTTGATCGCCACCGGCAGCTTGTAGGGGATGCGTTCGAACTTCTCGGTCTTGAGCGTGGTGCGCTTGAGGTCCTCGAGCGCGTCGCGGAGCTGGGCGGCCTTCTCGAACTCGAGGTTCGCGGCGGCCTTCCGCATCTCGGCCTCCAGCTCGTGCCTCAGCTCCTCCGTCTGGCCCTGCAGGAACTCGATGCCGGCCTTCACCTGCTCCAGGTACTGTTCCCGGGAGACGTTCCCGATGCAGGGCGCGGTGCAGTGCTGCAGGTTGCCGTACAGGCAGTGCTTGTAGTCCGACTCGCCGGGCGTCAGCGGACGGCATCCCCGCAGCTTGAACTTGCGACGCATCAGCGTGAGCGCCCGCCGCACGCTTCCGGAATGGGCGAACGGACCGAAGTAGATGCAGCCGTCGTCCTTCCGCAGCCGGGTGAGGGTGAAGCGCGGGATCGGGTCCTGGAGGTTGACCTTCAGCAGGAGGAAGCGCTTGTCGTCCTTGAGGTCGATGTTGAAGCGCGGCTGGAAGTCCTTCACCAGCTTCGACTCCAGGAGCAGCGATTCCGGCTCGTTCCGGACCACGTGCCAGTCGAAGTCGTGGATCGCGTCGACCAGGGCGTTGAACTTCAGGTCCCAGCCCATGCGGCGGGACGGGTGGAAGTACTGCGAGACGCGTTTGCGCAGGTCGCGGGCCTTGCCGACGTAGATCACCGTGCCGAAGCGGTCCTTGTGCAGGTATACGCCGGGCCGGTGGGGCACTTGGGAAAGCTTGTTCCGGATGTGGTCGGAGATCGGCATGGGCCGGACGGGAAGCCTACCGGCGACGTGGCGTTCCGCAAAGGCCGGCGAAGCAGAAGGGATCGGCCCGCCTGGGCGACAAGCCGCCGGAATCGTGGGGCCTTGTCCGCGGCTTGCGTGTGGGGCTTCGCCGGGGCATTTTCATCCGAGCCTTGGCGGTTCTCCGCCTCTCCCTCCACCATGAAGCGTTTCCTCCCCCTCGTCGCCGCCCTCGCCTTCGTCCCCCTCCTGTCCGCCGCCGACAAGGACAAGAAGCCCGAACCCAAGGCCAAGCCGTATCCCTTGGACAAGTGCCTGGTGTCGGACGAGAAGTTCGAGGGTTCCGACATGAAGCCCTACGAACTGGTCGTCGACGGCCAGACGGTGAAGCTCTGCTGCAAGAGCTGCCTCAAGGACTTCAACAAGGAGAAGGCGACCTACATGAAGAAGCTGAGCGACGAGGCGGGCAAGAAGCCGAAGGTGAAGTGACGGCGAAGGTCGCCGGTTCCGTCCGCCGGAATCCACCCCTTCCCGGGGCCGGTTCACCACCCTGCGCCAGCAGGTGGTCCCGCCGTTTTGTTTTCCTGTAACTCCCGGTCCGTTTTTCCGATAGGGAAGACGTGATGATCTCGAACAGCAAGGGTTCCGGGTGGATCCGGCCCCTCCTTCGTCTGGCCTGCGTCTGGGGTCCCCTCGTCGCCCTCCGGATCCAGGCGGCCGATCCCACGGTGGCCCGCCTCTGGAACGAGTCGCTGCTCGACGCCATCCGCATCGACGTTCCCAACCCGCCGGTCCACGCGCGGAACCTCTTCTCGCTGTCGGTGGCGATGTACGACGCTTGGGCGGCCTACGACCCCGTGGCGACGGGTTACGTCTACACCAACAAGCACACCGCCCCGGACGTTCCCGCCGCCCGCCGCGCCGCCATCAGCCAGGCGGCCTACCGCCTCCTGGGGTCCCGCTTCGCGAACTCCCTGCGCGGAACGAACACGCTGCCGGCCCTCGACCGCCGGATGCAGGAGCTGGGCTATCCGTTGGACACCACCATCGACGATCCCTCGATCCCCCTTGGCCTGGGCAACCGAGTGTTCCAGCAGGTCAACGCCTTCTTCCTTTCGGATGGTTCCCGCCAGGCCGAGCGGTACGCCGACCGGCCGCCCAAGGAAGGGGGATACCTGTCGGCCAATGGCTTCTCCCTCCTGATCGGCGTGCCCGGCTCCTTGGCCTCCGACATCAGCCGCTGGCAGCCGATGGCCATCACCGACGCCGTCACCCAGAACGGCATCCCGGTGGATTCGATCCAGAAGTTCATCGGCTCCCACTGGCGTGAGGTTCGGCCGTTCGCCCTGACGCGCGAAACGCCGAACTCGGTGTGGATCGATCCCGGTCCCCCGCCGCGTTTCGGCGAATCCACCGACGCCTACGTCTCCAACGTGGTCGCGGTCCTCCGGGCGAGCCAGGAGCTTGGGATCGGCGACGGCGTGCGCATCGACATCTCCCCCGGCGCCCGGGGCAACAACCCGATCGGTTCCAACTCGGGAACGGGACACCCGGTCAACCCCTTCACCGGCCAGCCCTATCCGCCCAATGTCGTCCTGCGCGGCGACTTCACGCGCATCCTCGCTGAGTACTGGGCTGACGGACCGCATTCGGAGACCCCGCCGGGACATTGGAACGTCATCGCCAACGAAATGCGGGACCATCCCGCGTTCCGCGCCCGCCTCGGTGGGACCGGTCCCGAGCTCGACCCGCTGGAATGGGACGTGAAGATGTACCTGGCCTTGAACGGCGCCGTCCATGACGCCGCCTGCGCCGCGTGGACGCTCAAGCGGGAGTACGACGGCTGGCGGCCGATCACCGCGATCCGCTTCATGGGAATGGTGGGCCAACGGTCCGATCCCACGGACAAGGCGACCTTCTCCGAACTCGGTCTTCCGTTGATCCCGGGCTTGATCGAGCGGACCACCACGGACTCCGTGGCCCCCGGCGGACGTCATGCGGGGCTTCCACCGGCGAAGATCGTCGCCCTGACCTGGCCGGAGCCCACGACGAACCGTCCAACCGCCGCGATCCCGGTCCGCTGGGGGCCCGCCGACTTCTGGTGGCCTTATCAGGCGAGGAACTTCGTGACGCCGGCGTTCCCCGGCTACGTTTCCGGACACAGCACGTTCAGCCGGGCCGCGGCCGAAGTGCTGGCGGCCATGACGGGAACCCCGTTCTACCCCGGTGGCGTCCACAGCGAGGTTTTCGGCCAGAACGCCTTCCTCCGGACCGACGTCGGTCCCTCCGAGACGGTGACTCTCCAATGGGCCACCTATTACGATGCGGCCGACATGGCCGGCCAATCGCGGATCTGGGGCGGCATCCATCCGCCGGCGGACGATTTCCCCGGCCGGATCGTCGGTGCCCAGGCCGGACGTCGCGCATGGGCCAAGGCGTTGACCCTGTTCGGCACCGGCGACCGCCAATCCGTCGCGGTGCACACCGGGATCGAGAAGCAGGCGCAGGTCCTCCATTTCCGCGTGGAGTCGGTGCCGGGCGCCTACTACCGGCTGGAGAGGTCCGAGGCGTTGGACTCCGAGTTCGAGACGATCTCGCAGGAAGCCCTCGCGGGTCCCGGAAACGAGCTCACGTTCACCCATCCCGTGCAGTCCACAGCGGGCTTCTTCCGGGTGGTGCGGGTTTCGGCGCCGTGAAACGCGGGGGCCGCCGGTGGAAAAACTCACCGACCCGGCGCGGGAGCTCATGGACGGGCTGGCCTCCGTGCGCTTGGATCGGGCATTCCCTTGAGACGGGTGGCGCCTGGACCGTTGTCGCGTCATCGACCTGTCCGGGATCGTACCCATGAATCCGACCCGTACCTCCCCAAACGCCTTCAAGAAGGGCTTCACCTTGATCGAGCTGCTGGTGGTGATCGCGATCATCGCGATCCTCGCCGGGATGCTCCTGCCCGCCTTGGGCAAGGCCAAGAGCAAGGCCATCGTCACCAAGTGTTCCAGCAACCTCCGGAACCTGGGTCTCGCGATCCGGATCTACGGCGATGACAACCGGGACCAGTTGCCCGACTGCTCCGGTGCGGTGTGGCCGTGGGACCTGCCGGCCAAGGCGGCGAATGCCTTCGTGCGCAACGGCGGCCAACGCAACATCCTGTATTGCCCCGGGTTCGAGAAGCAGAACAACAACCAGCTCTGGAGCTTCACCACCGGCACAACCAACGAGGTCGCCGGGGACAACGCCAGCGGCTACCGGGTGATCGGCTACGCGGTCGCCTTCAAGGGTTCCGGCCGCATCAGGGCGACCAACATCACCGAGAGCTTCAATCCGAAGCCCTATGTGATCGGCGGACAGGAATTCGAACCGGGTCCGTCCTCCCGCGTCCTGGTCGCGGACGCCATCCTTTCCAATTCCGCCACCCGGACCGGTGCCAACCGGAACTTCACCAAGGTCGACGGCGGATGGGCGGGACACAGCTCCGCGCACCTCAATGGGGCGCTGCCTGCCGGCGGCAACCTGTTGATGCTCGATGGCCATTCGGAGTATCGGGCGTTCGCCCGCCAGGAGATCCGGACCGACGGTTCGGCGCCCCATTTCTGGTGGTGACGCGGTCGTGGGGGGCGGGTTTTTCACAGCGGGGACAACCCTCGCTTCCCTTTGTCCGGGTCGCGACGTAGCGTGTCCGGGCAACGAGTATGCGCATCGACGGGACTGACTTCGTGGACACCGACCTCCGCCCTTCCCCGGCGCCTGCACCGCGTCCGACGCCCGGAGGGTCGGGTCCAGCCGGCAGGGCGCCCACGCGGGAGGAGCTGGACAGCCAGTTGACCGCCACCCAACAGGAACTGACCCGGCTCCGCGAGGCGCAGGAGCAGTTGGAGCGGGCGAAGGCGGCGGTGGAGGAAATGCGCCGTCGCCGTTCGGAGTTCCACACCGGTCGCGAGGAGATGCTGCAGGGCCTGATCCGTGGGGTGGGACTGCTCGAGCAGGCGGAGCACAACCTGCGGCGCGACGCCCAGCAGATGTCCCGCACCCTCGAGGGGCTCCGGTCCGCTCTGACCCAGGTCCAGACCCTGAACGAGCAGACCTGGACCGACACCTCCTGGGAGACGGAGCTCTCCCGTGGCCTCGCCACCATCGAGAACGCCCGGATGGAGTACAGCCAGGCCCGGCTCGCCTGGCCCATCCTGGACGGCAAGGCGCCCGCCGCCGCCGCCGATCCCGGTGCGCCCGCCGCCGCCCCGAACCTGGCCGGAATGGGCATGGGCCAATTGGCGCGTCTGGGACTCGCATTCAACTGGCCGATCCTGGTTCTTGGCATCGGCATCATCGCCTTGGCCGTCGTGTTGGCGGTCAAGCGCTGAGGTCCTGACGTGGGCTGGTTCACCAAGCCAAAGGATCCGATGGCCTCCCGACAGGAGGCGCTGGAGAGGGAGATCGCGCAGCTTCAGCGTCGGATCGCGGACCTTTCCACCCAGCCGCTGCCTCCCCTCCGGCCCGCTTCCCGGCAGCCCACCCCGGTCGTGCCGGCAACTCCGCAGGCCACTTCGCAGCCACTACCCGCGAGAAGCGCTCCCATCCCGGCACCGCGTCCCTCCGTCGGCGCACCCACTGGTGCCGAGCCCGGCGCGCCTCCCGATCGGTACAACCTGGTCGAGGCGTGGGGCCGCCTGAAGTCGCGGCTCGGCGCCCGTCCGCGGCAACCTTCGGGTCTGGTGAACCTCATGGCGGCCGGATCGGTCCACGGTCTCCGACCTCTCCGCTACGAGCGCAAGATCGCCCGACGCCGCTTCATCCTGTCCCTCTCCTTCCTGCTGCTGGTGCTCTACGGGATCGCCCGCGTGGTCTTCCGAGACGGTTTCTGAGCCGCAGGGGAGCGGAGGAGGGGATTCGAAGGACCAACAAGTACCAGACCCGGGAGCGTATCCGGAAGCCGGACCCGACGCGGGTTCTCCAACCACTCCCTTCCGAAGCCTTCGGACACCCGGCGGTCAACCTTGGGGTCCAACAGTTCGGTCAGTGGTCCGCGCCGTTGTCCCGGTATCGTCGGTCCATGTAGAGGAGGTCTCCCACCTGGAACAGGGCCGTGGCATCGGTCTCGAGTTCCTTCATCCGCGCGTCGGCCTCCGGCACCCGATGCATCTGGCCCGACTTCGGATTGCCGGCGAAATACTCGATGTGCCGGTTCAGGTTGAACACCACCAGGCGTTCGTCGGCGTAGATCCCGACGGACCGGTTGTGATGGAGGAGGACCCGGTGTCCGCTTTCCGGGTCGTGGATCAGGTCGTGCCCGAAGAAGGTGGACAGATAGGGGCGACCCAGGAGTCCAAGCAGGGTGGGTGCGACATCGAGTTGGCTTCCGAGTTTCGAAACCCGTTGCGGCCTGGGCACCACTGCCGGTCCCAGCACCACCATGGGGATCTCGTAGGACCGGATCGGGATGGTCTGGCTGCCGTACACCCGTGCGCCATGGTCCGCCACCACGGCGAAGACGGTGTTGCTCCAGAAGGCCTCCTTGCGGGCCTTTTCGAAGAAGCTGCCCAGCGCATGGTCGGTATAGCGGACGACGTTGTCCCGGCGCTTCTCGAGGGGATCCTGCGGGATGCGGCCGGCCGGATAGGTGTAGGGCTTGTGGTTGGACACCGACATGGTGGTGATGAAGAAGGGACGCCCGGCGCGGTGCGCTTCCCGCATCTCGACGATGGCGCGGTCGTAGAGGTCCTCGTTGCACACCCCCCAGACGGTGGTGAATGCCGGGTCCTTGAAATCCTTGAGCTCAAGGAAGCGCTTCCAGCCGTTCTTCCGGGCGAAATTGCCGGTGCCGTCGAAAACGCCCCTTCCAGCGTAGATGAAGGTCGTCTCATATCCGTCACGGTCGAGGACCTGCGCGAGGGTCTCGAAGCCGTCGGTCCGGTCCCGGGCCACGACCGAGTCGCCGGGAAGTGGCGGGAAGCTGCAGTAGACGCCTTCGTAGCCGCGGATCGTCCGGTTGCCATCGGCGTACAGGTTGTCGAAGAGCAGGGCCTCGTTGGTGGCGAGGGCATCCATCCGGGGCATCAGGGATTCGCCGGGACGTCCGAGGCTTCCCCAGAACTCCGAGCCGAGGCTCTCCTCCAAGAGCAGGATCAGGTTCAGCTTGGGACGTTCCGGATCTCCCGGCACCCGGCGGAAGAGCGTATTGGTCGGTCCGGCGGGGCGATGACCGGGCTGGAACACGAGCTTCCGTGCACGTTCCATCGCCTCCCCGGCCGGCAGCGTCGGATAGTAGGCTTCATAATCCAGATTCCGGGTGAAGACCGCCTGGGCGAGCGACACGAACGTGTTGCCCGCCAGTTCGTTCACGACCCGGTCCCTGCTGAACCGGGCGAAGGACGGCTGAAGGAGAAACGCGGCGAGGACGGCGGCCGCCAACCAGGCCAGGGCCAGGACCGGCTTCCGACCCGGGGCCTGTTCCGCCGGCAAGGCCCGGAAGGTCAGCCATGCGGCGAACACGCCGACGCCAACGCAGGCGAGAATCACCCAAACCAAGGGATAGCTCTGCCACACGTTCACGAAGACCTCGTGTGGATAGATTAGGTAGTCGACCGCGACCGGGTTGTAGCGGGACTGGAACTCCTCGAAGAAGAATCCCTCGGCCACGAAGAGGAATGTGATGGCACTCCAGGCGAGGGTCGTGGTGACGGCACCGATGCGCCGAACCGAGGCACCTGCTGGCCGGGCCCGGTTCCGAAGTGTTGCCCACATCGCCATAGGAGTTGTCAGGACCAGCGAAGTGCCCGAGTCGAACAGCAGTCCGATTCCGAACGCATGGAGCAGTTCGAAGCCGGAAACCGGGTTCGGGGATGGGAAGGCGGTTGCCAGGACGATCCTCAGGACGGTGGAGAGGAAGGTCAGAATCCCGCAGGCCACGAGGGGCGGAAGAAGCCTTTGGAACGAGGTCGAGGTGTTGGACTTCATGGGATCGAATGCACTCCATGACCAAGACCAGGGTCAAAGCCTGGATCTCGAACACGGTATCAAGAAAGGTTCCGCAATGCCATCGGGTGGTCGCAGAAATGTCATCATCGTGTTGCCAAGATGCCACCACATACAGGCCGGTAGGGATTCAGAGCGCAAGGTCCTTCTCGTCCCCGGGTTTCAAACGGGGCGGAATCGGCCGGTTTCACTCCTGGTCTGTATGTGAGGATTCCGCCCCTTCCTCCACAGGTGGACCCGTCGGATGACGCCTTCCCAGCGGACTGGAAACCGGCTTGGAATCGTCGCGGGTGCGGGAAATGCCCGAAGTGATGGACGTCTCCGTCAGCGGTCCGCGCCGCCGACCCCGTAGCCCGGCAGACCATAGTAGCACTGCCATTGGCCCTGGCTGGACCCGAGGGTGATCCGGCGGGAGTTGATCCACTCCACGTGTCCGTCCTCGAAGCTGAAGTTGCCCCCCTCGGGAACGCCCTTGGCCCCGGTGTGGTTGGCGGTCTTGGTGCGACGCCCGTTCAGCGGCTGCATCCAGGTCAGCCGGGAGTCGAAGAGGTTCGTGGTGTGGATCCCATGGCCCTGGAGGCGGTCGACCACCACCGGCGCACGGGAGAATTCGCCGCCCAGCTTCTTGCGGTAGTGCCAGCCGCCGAGCCCGTCCGAGTCGTACTTCCACGCGGCGTCCACCCGTCCCGGAAGATAGTAGTATCCGATGAAGATCGGTCGTCCGTTCGCCGCGTTGGCGGTGGTCCAGGCGTCGGCCTGGCGGTTCCACTCGTCGGTCGGGCAATAGAGGACGTGGTTCATCGGCTTCCGGTCGTTCCGGTTGCGCGCGACCGTCGGCCGGATGAGGTACTGGCTCAGGAAGGGGGTCGATCCGGAACCGAGCCAGTTCGGGCTGGTGCCGTCCGTGTTGTCGAGGAAGCGCTCCTCGTTGTCGTTGGCGTACAGGTTCACCGCGATTCCCCACTGGTGGAGGTTGCTCGAGCAGAGGGTCTTGATCGCCATCGTCCGCGCCCTCGCCAACGCCGGCAGGATCAGGCTCGCCAGGATCGCGATGATCGCGATGACGACCAGCAGCTCGATCAGGGTGAAACCGCAGACCCTGGGACGACGGAAATGGGAAATGTGGATGGCGGCCATGGGGCGGGGAATCGATGAGTCGATACCGATCCCGGTCCCCGCGGTCAACCGATCAGCCGGGAATGTGCGGGAATTTCCGCAGGCCGGGAATCGGGTGGGCACTCCCGTCGTCGGCGCTAGGCTGGAGGCGATGAACGACTACGCCCGCGTCGAAAGCCTGCTGCGGCACCTCGAGGCCGCGCGTCTGGAGCAGCCCTCGGTGTCGGACCTCGCGCGTCTCGCCGGTGTCGGCGAGACGCAGGTGCACCGGTTGTTCCAACGCTGGGCCGGCGTCTCCCCGAAGGATTTCCTCCAATGCCTCACCGTCGAGGATGCCAAGCGGCGTCTCCGAGACTCGTCGAGCGTGCTCGACGCCGCGTTGGAGGTCGGATTGTCCGGGCCCGGACGGCTTCACGACCTGATGGTGACCGTCGAGGCGGCCTCGCCGGGCGAGTTCAAGGACGGCGGAGCCGGACGCAGCATCGGGTGGGGGGCCGTGACCACGCCGTTCGGTCAGGCCACCGTCGGCTGGACGGAACGTGGCCTCACCCACCTCGCGTTCACCGATGCCGATCCGTCTGCCGAGGTGCCGCAACGACTGCGCGAAGACTGGCCGAAGGCAACCTGGCTGCGTGACGACGCCCGTGCCGCGCAATGGGCGGTACGCATCTTCCCTGAGCGCGGTTCCGATCCTTCCGGCGGATTGCGGGCCCATGTCCGGGCTACGCCTTTCCAGATCCAGGTCTGGCGGGCACTGCTCCGCATTCCCGAAGGCGCCCTGACGACCTATGGACGGATCGCCGCCGCGTTGGGACGGGAGGGAGCGGCCCGGGCCGTGGGAACCGCCTGTGGCGCCAACCCCATCGGGTTTCTCATTCCCTGCCACCGGGTCATCCGCGAGACCGGCGCCGTGGACGGCTACCGCTGGGGAACCCCGAGGAAACGCATCCTCCTCGCCTACGAATCCGCCACCACTGCACCCCTCTAGGTGAAACGAAGCGGAAGGGATCGGCATGCCAAGCCGCCAATCGAGGAGGAAACCGGTGCCTTCGCGAGGCGGAACCGTTGCGGCTCAACCCTTCAACCTTTCAACCTTTCAACCTTTCAACCTTTCAACCCCACCACCGCGTTCCACCGGCGCTGCATCTCGCTCGGCGCGACGGGCTCGTTCTCCGCGAAGACCATCCATTCATGGCCGAAGGGGTCGAGCAGCTTGGCGCAGCGGTGACCGTAGAATTCGTCCTTCGGTGGGCGCTGCACGAGGGCCCCGGAGGCCGAGGCCTGGCGGACCATGGCGTCGACGTCCAACACGTGGAGGCATAGCCGAATCGTCGGAGTCCCGGGTGGGGAAAGAGGCGAAGGACCCTCGGCCAGCATCACGAGCCCTCCCAGGATCTCCAGCTCGACGTGGGCGACACGGCCGCCGACGGGATCGGTGAGCCGGAACCGCTCCACGGCCCCGAAGGCGCGGGCGTAGAACGCGACCGCCGCGCCGGCGTCGGGCACGGTCAATACCGCGGAAAGGGGCGGGTATTTCGGGGGCAGGTCGGGATTCATGGCTTGGGATCCGCGGCGGGTTCCTCGAACAGGTAGCGGAAGTCGTCCACCGTGAGGCTCTGCGAAAAGCGTTCCTCACCCAGGATGTCCTCCGCCACCGCCTTCTTCTGCTGTTGGAGAGCCCGGATCTTCTCCTCGATGGAACCTTGGGTGATCAGGCGGTAGGCGATGACCTTCTGGGTCTGGCCGATCCGGTGGGTCCGGTCGATCGCCTGGGCTTCGACCGCCGGATTCCACCAGGGATCATAGAGGATCACGTAGCTGGCCGCCGTCAGGTTGAGGCCGAATCCGCCGGCCTTGATGGAGATGAGGAAGACGGCCCCGCCGACATGGGATTGGAAGCCGCTGACCGGCGCGCTGCGGTCGTCGGTGTGGCCGGCGATGTAGAAGGTGGTCCAGCCCCGCGCCGTGATCTCCTCGCGCAGCAGGTCGAGCATCGAGACGAACTGGGAGAAGATCAGCACCTTCTGACCCTCCTCGATCAGGGGCTCGAGCAGGTCGAAAAGCGCGTCCATCTTGGCGCTTTCCGCCTTCCGCTGCGTGTCGTCGACGAGGGCGGGATGACAGCAGATCTGGCGCAGCCGCAGCAGGGAGGTCAGGAAATGGAACCGGAACTGGTCGAGGTCGGTCTTGGTCTGGACCTTCAGCAGGAGGGCCCGCGCCTTCTTGAACTCGGCGTCGTAGAGGTGCTTCTGCACGCCTTCCATCTCGCAGGAGAGGTCCTCCTCCACGCGGTCCGGGAGGTCCTGGGCCACCTGAGACTTCGTGCGGCGCAGCAGGAACGGCCTCACGCGGGCCGCGAGACGGCGCCGGGCCAGGGGGTCCTCCGCGGAACCGAAGGAACGCTGGAACTGGGCGCGGTTGCCCAGCACGCCCGGCATGGCGAAGGCGAGGATGCTCCAAAGGTCGAGCAGACGGTTCTCGATGGGCGTGCCCGTGAGGGCCAGTCGGTGGTCGGCCTTCAGGCGCCGGGCACCCTGGGCCGTCTGGGATTCCGGGTTCTTGATGGCCTGGGCTTCGTCGAGCACCACCGCGTTCCATTGGACCGCCTCGAGGGGTTCCTGAAGACGCCGCAGTTGGGCGTAGTTCACCACCAGCACGTCGGCCACCTTCATCGCCGTCTCCAACGACACCGCGGAGTCTCCACGCCAGACGTGGCTCCGCCATTTCGGCAGGAAGCGTCCCAGCTCGGACTGCCAGTTCGGTGCAACGCTCTTGGGGCAGACGATGAGGAATCGCGCACGGCCACCGGCGGGCATCCGGCCCCGGAGCCAGGACATCCAAGTGAGGGTCTGCAGGGTCTTGCCCAGGCCCATGTCGTCCGCCAGCACACCGCCGAAGCGGTTCTCGGAAAGGTAGGCGAGGAAGTGGAATCCCTCGACCTGGTAGGGGCGCAGCCGCGCTTGGATCTCCGCCGGCACGGGCGGGGTGACGCTGGCCTGGATCTCGCCGGCCCGACGGCGGATCTCCTCCGCCTGGCGTTCGGGAAGGAACCGTGTCGTCGTGTCGTCCGAGAGTTGGAGGGCGTGGAGGCGCTGCTTCTCGCCGGTGAAATCCCGGGCGTCCAAGCCGATCCGGGCCAACTGCTGCTCGTCCTCCTCCGAGAGGGAGTATTCCAGACGTTTCCAACCCTTCTCCCCGAGCCGCACATAGCCCCCGCGGGCGTTCAACAGCAGGCGCAACTCCTCCGGGGACAGCTCCAGGGAACCGACATCCACCTGGATGGCGAGGTCGAACCAGTCCGTGCCGGCCGGCTCCAGCTTGAGCCCGAACGCGGCCTTCACCGGGTCCTCCAGCAACGTGCGCAGGGCGGGATCCAGTTCCAGCCGGATCGAGGACGGCAGGGACCTGGCCCACTGCACGAACTGCTCCGGGAAGGATTTCGTCAGGCGCAGGCTCATCTCCAGGCCCAGCGGATGCCTCTTGGCACCGAGCCGGGCGAGATGCTCTGGGGCGCCTTCGAGCCGTTCGCGATGGACGACCAGGACGCGTTTGCCGGGAGCGACCAGCTTTCCGACGGGCGACCAGGTGCCGAGACTGTACCGCTCCACGACCGTGCCGTCCGGGGCCTTCGCCTGGAGGCAGAACAGCGCCGTGTCCTCCGTCTCGGGCGAGTCCCCGATCCGTGCCCAGATGACCGGTTGGAGGTGGACATCACACACCCGTTCCCGAAGCCGCTCGGGCAGCTCCGTCTTGAGGCGACCGATCAGCCTGAGTCCGGCATGGCTCTCCACGGCGTCCGCCGGAACCAACGTCGGCTGGAAGGGGCTGAATCCCGCCGGGATCGGGGCGGCGCGCCAGATCTCGGTGGTGGTGACGACCCAGCATGCCGTTCCGGACAACTGCCTCAGCACTTCGCCGGGAGGCTGTCCATCCGGCCGGACCAGCTCGAAGCGGTAGTCGTCGTGCTCCGCGGACGGCGCCGTCAACTTCCACTGAAGCCGGCCTTCGGGGCGCAGGAACGGAACGCCCGAAGAGGTCACGATCCGGCTCTCCAAACCGCTTCGGGCGAGGAGTGCGGGCAGGGATTGAAGCAGGGCCTCCTCGGGCTCGCGGTTGAATCCGGAGGCGATGTTCATCCCCAGCCTCCGGGCGACCTGCTCCCAAAGCAGCTCGGCCTCGGGCACCACCGGGAACGGCTTCTCGAGGTAGGTCAACGCGAGTTCGCGCAGCGATCCCTTCCTCAGGGGCTTCCAGGTCTCGGATCCATCGTCCCTGCGTTCCAGGATCGCCTCCCCGGGCTTCAGCTGGATCCGGAAATCCACGGCGGGCTGCGGCTCCGCGTGCGCATCCGGCTCGCCCTCCAACCTCAGTTCCGCGGTCTCCAGCTTCCGGATCCACTCGTTGACCGCTCGCTGCCTCCAATGGCGGGTGAGCGTCTCCGAAGGAGGCGTGACACGCGCGACCGCCGACATGAACTCCGGCAGGCGCAGTTGGCGTCCCGCCGCCTCGTGGGAGAGTCCGTGCCAGAACTCGAGGATCGAGTCCGGATACTCCGGCCACGCCTGCACGGTCTCGAACATCGACATGTACTGTTCCCGACCGTTCTCGGCGAGCTGGGAGAGTTCGAGCAGGTTGATCGACCTCACGCGTCGCGCGGCCTCGAAAAGGCCGAACACCTCGCCCAGGAACGCCTCCTCCTTCTGGCTGGGTGGACGTCCCAATCCGCGGGTCACCGCGTCCCGGAGAATCGCGAGGTGGGGGACCGGCTTCGGCTTCGGAACGGGGGCCGCCTTGGGGACGGGCTTGGCCGCCGATTTCGGACTGAAGGCGATGAGGGCATGGGCCAGTGCGGCGCAATGCACGCACCCGGCCGCCAACTTGCAGTCGCAGTACCCCTCGAGGCCGAACTCCTCCATCGCGAGGGTCACCTCACAGGGGCCCCTGTCTTGGACCGTGCCGATGAAGGACCATTGGAAGCCCTCCATCTTCCTCCGGAGATGGCGCACCATCCCCGAAAGGGCCATCGAACGGGCCTTCGCCTCGATCCCCTTGGGGAAGTCCGACAGGTAGTCCAGCAGGTGATCCCGCTCTTCGGTCGTGAGTTCGATCATCGAAGGCGGAATCCCGCGGCCGGGCTCAGCGGTATTCCTGGATCGTCTTCACCTCGTAGCCGTGCCGCTGCAGGGCGGCGATGCCGAGGGCCGCGGCCTTGGCGCCGCTGATGGTGGTCATGATCGGGGTGCCGGTCATGACCGCCGTGGTCCGGATCTTCACCTCGTCCTCGCGCGGCGCGGCGCCGCTGGGCGTGTTGATGACGAGCTGGATCTCCTTGTTCTTGAGCAGGTCGACGATGTTCGGCCGGCCTTCGAGCACCTTCAGCACGCGTTGGACGCGCAGCCCGGCCGCCTCGAGCACGGTGGCCGTGCCGTTGGTGGCCACGAGCTCGAAGCCGAGGTCCACGTAGCCCTGGGCCAGCGGCACGAGATCCTTCTTGTGCGCGTCCGCCACCGAGATGAACACACGACCCTTCAGCGGCAGCGGCGAGTTGGCCGCCATCTGCGCCTTGGCGTAGGCGATGCCCAGGTCCGCATCCAGGCCCATGACCTCGCCGGTCGAACGCATCTCGGGCGAGAGGACGATGTCCTGTCCGAGGAACTTGTTGAACGGGAACACCGACTCCTTCACCGCCCAGTAGTCGGGCCAGACCTCGGCGGTGAAGCCGAGGTCCTTGAGGGTCTTCCCGGCCATGACCTTCGCGGCGAGCTTTGCCAGCGGGGCCCGGATGGCCTTGCTGACGAACGGCACTGTGCGGGACGCGCGGGGGTTGACCTCCAGCACGTAAACGGTGTCGCCCTTCACCGCGTACTGCACGTTCATCAGGCCGCACACACGCAGCTCCTTGGCCATGGCGTGCGTGTAGCGGCGGATGGTCTCGACGACCTCCTTCGACAACGTGTGCGGGGGCAACACCATCGCGGCGTCGCCCGAGTGGACGCCGGCGAACTCGATGTGCTCGAGCATGCCGCCGATGACGATCGTCGCGTCGTCGGGGTTCGCGAAGTGGCCGACGTCGGCGATGCAGTCGACGTCCACCTCGGTGGCGTCTTCCAGGAACTTGTCCACCAGCACCGGCCGTTCCGGGGAGGCCTCGACGGCGAAGCGCATGTAGTGGGTCAGCTCGGCGTCGGAATAGACGATCTGCATCGCGCGGCCGCCGAGCACGAAGCTCGGGCGGACGAGCACCGGGTAGCCGAGCCGCTGGCTCGCCTGGAGCGCCTCCTCGGCGTTCGTCGCCAGGCCGTTGGGCGGCTGCGGGATCTCCAGCTTGTTCAGCATCGCGGCGAACAGCTTGCGGTCCTCGGCGATCTCGATGCTCTCCGGCGAGGTGCCGATGATGTTCACCCCGTTCTTCTTCAGCCCAAGGGCGAGGTTCAGCGGGGTCTGTCCACCGAACTGGGCGATCGCCCCGGTGCAGCCCTCGCGTTCGTAGATGTGGAGGACGTCCTCCAGGGTCAGGGGCTCGAAGAACAGCTTGTCGCTCGTGTCGTAGTCGGTCGAGACGGTCTCCGGGTTGGAGTTGACCATGATCGTCTCGAAGCCGTCCTCCTTGAGGGCGAACGCCGCGTGCACGCAGCAGTAGTCGAACTCGATGCCCTGGCCGATGCGGTTGGGGCCGCCGCCGAGGATCATGATCTTCCGCTTCGGCGTCTTCGTGACCTCGTCGTCGCCGCGGTCGTAGGTCGAGTAGTAGTAGGGCGTGTACGCCTCGAATTCCGCGGCGCAGGTGTCCACCAGGCGGTAGCTCGGGACGAGGCCGATCGACTTGCGTTCGGCGCGGACGGCGTCCTCGGTGCGGCCGGTGAGATGGGCGATCTGGCGGTCGGAGAATCCGAGGGTCTTGGCCTGGGCGAGGAGTTCGGCGTTCATGGTTTCGTTCTGCGTCGCGAAAAGTCCGCACAGGTAACCGGACCCATCCCCCCATGTCGAGTGCCGGTACGGGTCGGGAAGGACACGATCCCCGGCGCCCGCGGACATGGAAACGGGGCGGACCCGAAGGTGCGCCCCGTCTCACGGTGGACCGGATCCCGGTCCGATGCCCCGTCCGTTCAGTAGCCGTACTGGGGGATGCCGCCCTGGGCCAGGATGTAGCCGGTGCGTTCGCGGTACCACTGGAAGTCGTTCCGGCCCGCCGCGTCGAAGGTGATCGTGCTCGGGTAGGCGTAGCCGACCTTCTGGTACTTCGAGGCCCGGCTCAGCCACTTCTTGATCTCGGAATGGCCGTCGGCGAAGGAGAACCCGCAGGCGCCGTTGTGGTAGGAGGCCGGGATGTCCTGCCACGCGGTGGCCTCAGGGTTGTTGATGAAGTACCCATCGTTGATGGAGTCGGGATGCTCGTCGATGGTGAGCCAGGTCCTGGCTGGGCTGGGTACCTGGCTCTGCTTGAGGAACTGGATGCGGTCGTTGAAGCCCCAGTTGCGTCCATTGGCGGTGGCATCCTGCCCGATGCTGAACCGTCCGAAGAAGGAGTTCATCGCCATGCTGCGGTTGCGGCGCGCCCAACCCCGGTTGCGTTGGGCCGGGGCGAGGGAGTTGTCGGCCGCACACTTGTACACACCCACCGCACCGCCGGTGTATTTGCCGAGGACGCCGTTGGCCACCCACTCGTTGTTGGTGACGCTGCGGTCCGCGGTCCCGGTGCCCGATCCCCAAGTCATCACGTTGTTGACCCAGTTGTCGAAGACGCGTTGGTCGATGGCCTGGATGGTCTCGGTGACGCCGTAGTTGTTGGCCACCGCATCCCGGAAGTCACCGGAGTAGAGGTGCCAGGCCACGGTCAGCTGCTTGGTGGAGTTCAGGCAGGCGATGCCCTGGGCCTTCGACTTCGCCCGAC
>JAIXUV010000364.1 GCA_027483345.1 Verrucomicrobiales bacterium
GACCGAGCGAGTCGGCGCCGGAGATCCAGAACAGGTCGAAGCCGCGGAGGGCGTCCAGGCTGGTGAGCCGCGCCGCCGGACGCTCGGAGGCGCTGGGGGAGGATTCGGGCATGCTGCGGTGATTGAATCCCGAAGTCCGGCTCCGCGGCAAAGGAAGGATTCGGGGGAATGCCGTCGCCCACGCCGGGGGAAGGGGAGCCTCACGCCAAACCGCAAAGCCGCCAACGGAGAGGAAGCAAACCAAGCCTTCTGCGGCCGCGGAACCAGATGCACGCTGTTGATGACCCGTCCGGCTCTGGTCCCGGTTTTCCCCTGGCGCCTTGGCGTATCGGCGCGAGGTCCGTCCTCGCGCCGATGAAACGAATCAGTGGCTGGGCGGCTTGGGTAGGGGAACCTCCGGCCGGCGGCGCTCGTGCAGGGCCCATCCGGCGAACCAGAAGGCGAAGAAGCATGACGACCAGTTGCACGAGACCCAATGGCGGGCCTTGCGGACGGGACCGTGCGGTTGGCCGTCCAGGGCGGGGGCCAGGGGTGGCGGCGAGGTCAGCCTGACCAACGGATTCCGATGCGGGGGCATCGACCACTCCATCGCCAGGCCGGAGGCGGCGCCCAGCGCCGCCGCGAGCAGCGCCGCGAGCAGCGCTGGACGCAGCCGCGCGAGCCGCGGCATGAGCATTCCGACCAGCCCCGACGGAACCGCATAGAACGGGAGGAACAGCGCGGCGAGGAAAAGGCCGTGGAGCGTCGAGGTCATCACGGACCAGATCCCGGTGTTGCCCGGGAGTCCGATGCACAGGACGAGGCCGATCGCGAACGTGATCACGCCCCGGAGGATCCGGCGCGCACGGACCCGGATGTGGCCGACCAGTGTGCTTTTCGGGTGCGTGCTCATTGAATGAGAGTGCCGGGATTCAGTGTTCCGCGCCGTTGCTGGGCGCTTCCGCCAGATGCGTGTCGAACCAGTCTGCGAAGCGGATCAGGTCCAAGATCATCGTCGGCCAGCCGTGCTTCCCGCCCGGGTGGACCACCAGCTCGACCGTGTTGCCGAGGCTCCGTGCGCGTTCGACGTATCGCTGGGACTGGTCCAGCGGCACCAGGGTGTCGGCGTCGCCGTGGTGGATCAACGTCGGCGGCCGGTTTGGGCTGAGGAGGTGGAGCGGCGAGAGCGACCGGCCGATCTCCTTCCATTCCTTGGGCCCATCCGGATCGGGACGGAACGCCTTCACGAAGCTCTTCGGCGGGCCGCCGTCGCGGAGGTTCTCGGTGGAGTCGCCGAGGTCGAGCAGGTCGGTGACCGGATAGAAGATGGCCACCGCCTGCACCGCGCTGCTGGCCCGGTCCACCGGGTCCGCGGCCGTGGGGTTCCCGGGGCCGCCGGCGGTGGCCAGCATGAGGCTGAGATGGCCCCCGGCGCTGCCGCCGGTGACGCCGATGCGGTCGGGATCGATGCCGTACTTTGCGGCGTCGGACCGCACGCGGCGCACACCCCGCGACATGTCGGCGAAGACCTCGCGGATCGTCGATTCCGGCTGGGACACGTGGTAGATCGGGAAGACCGTGTAGCCATGCCGCAGGAGCGGGGCGGCGAGCGGCACCGGGAAGGATCCCGCCTCGGACTTCCAGCCGCCGGAGACCATCACCACGACTCCGAGTCCGTTGGTCTTGGCGGGGCGGAGGACGTCGAAGGTCAGGTCCTTGCCGTGGCGGGAGCCGTAGACGAGGCCGGTTTCCCTGCGGACTTCCGGGTGGAAGTAGATCCAGCCGGCGGCGATGAGCAGTGCCAGCAGCAGGAGCAGGAAGCCGAGGGCGGCGCCAAGGCGGATCAGCCAGCGGACGAATCCGCGGCGCGGTGCCGGCGTCGGCGGGTTCATTGGGTGGGGCACTTCCGGTTGGAGATCCGGCCCTTCACCTGAACCTGGCCGAGGGCGAGTTGGCGGACGACTTCCGGGAAGAGTTCCCGCTCCGCCACCTGGATGCGGGCGTGGAGCGACTCGGCGGTGTCGTCGTCGAGGACGGGTACCGCCTGTTGCGCGAGGATCGGTCCGGTGTCCACGCCCTGGTCGACGAGGTGCACGGTGCAGCCGGTGACCTTGACCCCGTAGTCAAGCGCCTGCTTCCAGGCGGCGAGGCCAGGGAAGGAAGGGAGGAGCGAAGGATGGATGTTGACCACGCGTCCCTCGAAGCGCCGCAGGAACCCGCCCTTGAGGATGCGCATGAACCCGGCGAGGACCACGAGGTCCACCTCGGCCTTCTCCAAGGTGGCGATGAACTCCGCCTCGGCCGCCTCGTCGAGCTTCGTGCGGAACGGTCCCGGGGCGATGTGGTGTGCGGGGATCCAACGTTCGGCGGCGAGCCGGAGGATCCCGGCCTCCGGGACGTCGCTCAACACCACCGCCACCGTCGCCGGAAGCGTCCCCGCCGCGACGGCATCGGCGATCGCGGCGAAGTTCGAACCCTTGCCGGATCCGAGGACGCCGAGGCGGAACGGGGAGGAATGGCTCACGGGGAGATGACGGCAGGAGGCGCGGACGATCTCAAGCTTGCGGTGGGGTCCGTCGTCGGCCTCGGCCGGTCGGCATTGCGGGAGCGGACATGGAGGCGCAGGATATTCGCGCGCGGTCCCCGCGGGTGCGGTGATCCCGCGGCCCCGATGACCACCGCCAACAAGATCACGCTGTTTCGGATCCTCCTCGTCCCGGCGTTCGTCCTGCTCTTCCTCGAGCACCGTGAGCATGGCGCGGATTGGATGCGTTGGTCCTGCCTCGGCTCCTTCGCCCTCGCCTCGGTCCTCGACGGCGTGGACGGCTTCGTCGCCCGACGGTTCCACCAGCGGTCGGAGCTGGGCGCCGTGCTGGATCCGTTGGCGGACAAGATGCTTTTGGTGGCTGGCATCATCCTACTGAGCCTTCCCGACAACCGCTTCCAGCGGCTTCCGCTGTGGCTCCCGCTGATCATCCTGACCCGGGACGTCCTCCTGGTCGTCGGCCTGGGCCTGATCCACTACTCCTGCGGCAAGTGCACGGTGCGTCCGCGGATCCCTGGGAAGGTCGCGACGGTGTTGCAGATGGCGGTGGTGATCTGGGCTTTGCTGAGGCTGCCGTCGGGAATCCAGGACTGGATCGCCGCGGCGGCCGGGGTGATGACGCTTTGGTCCGGTGTTGCCTACGCCGGCGACGCGGCGCGACAGCTGGAGTCGAGTCCGCGCGCGGGCCCGACGCCGGGACAATAGGCCGCGGGCGTCCTCTCCGACTTTCCTCTGGCCTGTGACGAAGTGCGGCGGGCAGGCTGTCCAAACCAATGATCTCCGCGCTCCGGATCCGTCCGTCTTCCGTCGTCCTGACGGCGGCCGTCCTCCTTTCGGCCCTCGGATGCAAGCCCTCGGGCGGACCGTCCGGGGCCGGCAAGCCGGCGTCGATGTCGTTCCAGGTCGTCGCGGTCGAGGTGCGGCGCCAGCCGGTCGTGGAGTCGGTGCCCCTGGTCGGGACGCTCGCGCCGAACGAGTCCATCGAGGTGAAGTCCGAGGCGGAGGGCGTGGTGACGCGCATCGCGTTCGACGAGGGTTCCCGGGTCGCGGCGGGGGCGCTGCTGGTGGCCTTGGACCAGTCCAAGTTCGCGGCCACGCTCCAGGAGTCCGAGGCGGCCCTCGAGCTGAGCCGCGCGAACCTCGAGAGGGCCAAGCAACTCCTGCGCGACAAGCTGATCCCGCAACAGGACTTCGACCAGGCCTCCGCCACCTTCAACGTCAACCGCAGCGCCGTCGAACTCCGGCGCCGCCTGCTGAAGGATGCCGAGATCTTCGCCCCGTTCGCGGGCACCGTCGGCGCCCGCCAGGTCAGCCCCGGACAGGTGATTTCGAAGGCCTCGATCCTGACCACCCTCGTCGACCTCGCGACGATGAAGGCGGAGCTGAGCATCCCCGAACGCTTCCTGGGGCAGCTTCGGGTGGGGCAGAAGATCGAGTTCCGCGTGGACGCCTATCCCGCGGACAAGTTCACCGGGGAGGTCTACTTCATCTCGCCGCAGCTGGAGTCCTCGACGCGCACGGCGTTGGTGAAGGCGCGGGTCGACAACGCCGACGGCCGGCTCAAGGCGGGGATGTTCGCCAAGCTGGACCTGCAGCTCCGGCTGAGGGATGCGGCGATCGTGATCCCGGAGCCGGCGATCCTGAACAGCGGGGACACGAACCTCGTGTTCGTGGTGGGTCCGCAGACCAACGCGCTGCTGCGGCCGGTGAAGCTCGGCCTCCGGTTGGCCGGGGCCGCGGAGGTGCTTTCGGGGCTGGAGCCGGGCGACCGGGTGGTGGTCGAGGGCGTGAAGAAGATCTTCTCCGGAGCCCCTTTGGTCCTGGCCACGGGGCCTTCGGCCGACGCCTACGCGAAGTGAGCCGAGGCGCCCGGGCCGTCTTGGTGCCGGGTTTGGGCCAAGTCGATCTACTTCCCGGACTTGGACCCGCCCTTCGTGGCGGGCTTCGAGGCGGCCTTGGCCGCCTTGGTCGGCTTCGTTTCCTTGCGAGCCTTCTCGGTCGCGGCGGCGAGCTTCTTCTCCAGCTTCACCAGCTTCCGGACCAAGGCCGAGTGCGCGACCTTGTCGCGGCGGGCCTTGTCGCGGGTCGAATGCCACTGCTTCTTCGCCCCACGGGCGGCCTTGCGCGCCGCCTTCGCAACCAGCTTGGCGGCGCGATGCGATTCATGGGCCGACACCGCCAGCGGACCGCTCTTCGCCACCAAGGCTTCCGCCTTCTTTGCGGCGACGCGCAGCTGACCGATCTCCTTCTTCGTACGGGAAATGTTCATGGAATTGAGGTCCCGGGACAACCGACCGGCCTGATGCCGTCGTTTCACCGGATTGTCACCATCCTGTCATAATCGGAGGCCCGTTGGGCAAGCCCGGCAATGTTACAAGTGCTCCGAGTGGGGATTCACCCGACTGTCACCTCGGCTGCGTGAATCCGTGACGGTGTCGGGCCACGAAGAAGCAGTGTGGGAATGGGTCGGCTGGATGGGCCTCGGGGCCCGTGATCCTCGGACCCGGCACCACCGATGGAAACCATCCGGGCAGGGCGGTCGTTCCGGTCCGTCCCCATGCGGCCCGCGGCGAACCGGCCGATCCGGAGACCGCCTTCCCAGCCATGTTCGACCTCAATGACACCCTTGGACTCTGGAACGGTTCTGAGTCCGAACGCAACGGACCGGAACTGCTCGTCGCCGACCTCGAATCGACGGCGATCCGGGATTGCGGGCTGGTGGGACGTTCGCTGATCGCCTCGCTCCGGGAGTTCGGTTGTCCCGTCGACGTCGAGGATGTCGTACCCCTCCTGGGCTCACCGACCCGTGTCCTCCTCGCCCAGATCCTCGCCACGCACCTTGCCTACTCATTGGAGTCCGCGTTCCGCCTGGCGGAGCGGGTGGAGGTGGACTTCTGCGATCGGCTCCTCGGCGAAATCGAGGCCGGCGGTGGGCTTCCGGCGACGCCGGGAGCGGAGAACGCGTTCGCGGTGCTGCAGTCGGAAGGGGTCCGCATCGCCCTCGATTCGGCGCTGCCCCGGAGGGTGGTGGACCTCATCCTGGCGCGGAATGCGTGGCTCCGGTCCGGGCTGGTGGACGTGGCGGTTTCGGCCGAGGAGGTCTGTGCGCCGAGGCCTTCGCCGGAACTGATCCAGCACGCGGTCCGTCGGGCCATTCCGGAGGGATCTTCACGAGTGGCCAAGCTGGCCTCCTGCCCCGGGGATCTCGCCGCGGCGCACTCGGCCGGTTGCCGCTGGATCCTAGCCTACACGCGGGGCCCCTCGTCCACGGCGGCACTTCGGCTCCAGTCGCCGACCCACGTCATCGAATGCCTCGGCGAGGTGTCCGAGGCGTTGATCGGAAGGGTGTTGCGCTGATCGGAGTCCGTCGGTCGGGGACGACGATCCCCGCATATCGAATCACCTGGGTTTCGGGCGTGTGACGGGGCGGTGAACGGGGCGGGTCGAAATCGACATGGGGCCGCCACAACCCCGACACCCCATATTGATCTTTGGGGCGTTGTCTTCGGATGCCGGTTCCATGCGATTCTGGAGATCCACACCGATCTTTCCGAACGGCCTGTGACACACCACTGAAACCATGATCACCCAAACACCCAGAGCGATTATCTCGGCGTTGACCTGCGCGGTCGTCCTCAACGGCGGCCTTCTCGCCGAAACGGCGGAGCTGAACGGAGTCTCCCGTCTGACCCTGAATCCGGGAGCGAACTTCATCAGCGCCCCCCTCCAACGGAAGCCCGCCTTCGTCGGCAAGGTTTCGGCGGTCACCGCCAGCAGCATTACGTTCGCCGGTTTTCCGAATTGGTCCGCCAACCAGTTCGGGCCGGTCACGGTCGGGGCCACCTCGATCCCGCAGTTCGCGGTGATCGTGCGTTCGGACGCCGCCGCCACTCCTGGAATCCAGGGTGACTGGTGGCTCGCCACCTCGAACACCGCCGGGACGGTTACGGTCCAGGCCTCGGGCACCGACCTCACCACCCTCGTCGCCGTGGGCAGCGAGCTGGAGATCCGTCCGCTCACCTCCATCAAGGACCTCTTCGGCGCCGACAACTCGGCCGGGATCATCGCCGACACCAACCTCGACTTCCTCAGCACCGAGGAGGACGTGATCCGTGTGGTCAGCGGGACCAGCTTCACCGACGAGTTCGTCTACCACACCGATGCGAATCCCGCCGACACCGGCTGGTACTTCAACGGCGAGTTCGCCGGCAACGGCTCGACCCTCCGGATCACGCCGAACCGTCCGCTCATGTACTTCCGCCGGGCCGGCTCCACCCCGCTGACGCTCGGCGTCGCCGGTGCGGTCCAGACCCGCCGCCTGACGACCTATCTCCAGGCCGGTGCCAACGCCGTCGGGACGGTCTTCCCTGTGAACTCCCCGATCACCACCTGCAACCTCTTCGAGTCCGGCTGGAACGCCGACCTCAACTTCGACGTGCTGACCGCCGAGGAGGACATCGGCCGCGTGGTCAACGGGACGTCCTTCGGACAGGACATCTTCTACTACTCCGGTCCGGACGAGGCCAACGGCTGGTATGTCGGCGGCAACCTGACCACCACCTTCAGCTTCGAGCCCCAGCGCGGCTACATGCTGTTCCGCAAGACCGGCGCCCCTGTGCTCGCCTGGCGTCAGTCCGTGCCGTTCACCTACTGAACCACTTCCAGAGAACCCCAATTTGACCATCACACCATGAACAAGAAATTCCTCTCCCTGCTCGTCTGCTCCGCCGTCGCCGCGAACGCCCAGGCCTTCCTGACCGCGGACATCAAGACGGTCAGCAGCGACCTCGGTTCGGCCAGCGGTTCGTCCACGCAGACCCGCCTGTTCACCGACAGCGGCTTCACCACGGCGGCCGCCATCGGCTACAACCTCTGGTTCGTCGCCGACACCGCCCGCAACGGCGTCCCGACCACGGGCGTCCTCGAGGGTTCGATCCTCGGCACCGACGACCGCCTCGTCTACTCGGCCCGCCTCGACGGCGACAACCCGGGCTCCACCGCGGGCCGCTTCCGCGCCCTCGGCGTCTCCATCGACTCCTCGGTCGCGACCGGTGGCGTCAGCACGTCGGACATCCTCGCCGCGAACATCTACGTCTACCTCTGGAACTCGTCCTCCGCGACGTTCACCCCGGTCGCCGGCGACCAGTTCGGTGTCTACAACACCGGCACCTTCACCGTGCCCGAGATCGGAAACGCGTTCTGGGCCATCGACGGCAACGTCAACGCGACCGCCTTCACCGTCAGCGCGGTTCCCGAGCCGGGCGCGTACGCCGCCCTCGCCGGGGCCGGGCTCGCCACCTTCACCCTCTGGCGCCGCCGCCAGCAGCGCAGCAACGCCTGAACCACTTCCCAACCGCATCCTGAAATGAATCTCAAGAAACTCTTCCTCGGAGCGTTGGCGGCCTTCGGCCTCGCCTCGGCGCCAGCGGCGGTTGCTGCGACCAATCTGGTCAGCGGCTACCTCTACGGCACCAACAACTGGTCTGCCACCAACGTGTACATCCTGAACGGATTCACGTACGTGATGAGCAACTCGGTGGTCAACATCGAGCCAGGCACCGTCATCCAGGGCGTCGCCGGCACCTCCGCCGGCACCACCGTCGTCCGCGATTTCGGAAGCCTGTTCGTCTGCGCCGGCGGCAAGCTCAACGCCATCGGCCTGCCCACCAAGCCGATCATCTTCACTGCCGACGTGGACGACGTGACGGACCCGAGCGACTTGCCGTTCCCCTCGCGCCAGCTCTGGGGCGGCATCGTATTGCTCGGCAACGCCACCATGAACAACGCGGCCGCCTTCACTTCGGCGTCCACCTACGACATCTACGAAGGCCTGCCCGACACCGCCGTGACCAACACCACGGCTGGGCCGTACCTCAAC
>JAIXUV010000265.1 GCA_027483345.1 Verrucomicrobiales bacterium
ACCAGCTCAAGCTCGAGGAGCAGGGCGTCGACGTAGCGCTGGATGACGTCGCCCGGGGCCTGGCCGGAGTAGAACGCGCAGTACTCGCACTTGTGCGCGCAGAACGGCACATGGACGTACAGCGAGTCTACGGGCGGTCCGGCTGCGGACGGGGTGGGGCCGACGGCGGATTTCAGCAACGGGATGGATTCGGCGGGCATGAGTCAGACCCGGGACGCCGGGGCGGCTCAAGGAAGATGACCGGGTTCCCTCGGGAATCCAATGTCGCCGTCCGTTTCCGGCTTCTGCTTGCCCGTCCGAGGGGCGCACGGAGACTTTCTCTCCGTGCGTTCGAACCCGGGCACCTTCCTTGCGGCATTGATCCTTTGCCTGACGCTTTTCCCGGCGTCCCCGCTCCGCGCGGAGTCACGTTGGATCCGCCTCCAGACGCCCCACTTCGACGTGGTCAGCGAGGCTTCGGTGGAGAAGTCGAGGGAAGCGCTCCTGCGCTTCGAGCAACTGCGGCTCGCGATGACCAACGGATTGTTCCCGGGACGGATCAACCCTCTTCCCACCCGGATCCTGATGCTGATCGGGAGCGAGCGCGTCACCCGGATCGTGACCGATGGACGTGAAGGTGGCCTGGGTGTCGACGGAGGCTACGTGAACGGGGCCTCGGACAACTTCATCGTGATGGATATCGAGGACGACCTCCGCTCTGGATTCCGGGTCTCCCAGCACGAGTACATCCACCTTCTCGCCCGCAACCAGTCCCGGTTCTGGCCGCTTTGGTTGAACGAGGGCTTCGCGTCGTGCTTTGAGAGCGCCGTCGTCGAGAAGAAGCGGATCGTCTTCGGCAAACCCATGCAGCGGATCGCCGAGATCCTCCGCGAGAAGCGGGGACTCGATCTGGAACAGGTCTTCGGGTTCCGGACGAGCGCCGAACTGTTCCGGTTGCCGACGACCCAGTCCCGGTGGTTCTACCCACAGTCCTGGCTCCTGACCCACTACCTGCTTTTCGGTCTCCCGCCCGAGGAGGAGGCGAAGATGGGGCGGTTCTTCCTGGCCCTTGGGTCGGGCTCGGACTCGGCGGAGGCGTTCCAAAAGGCCTTCGGATGGACAGTTCCGGAACTGCAGAAGCGTCTCGATGCCTACGCCGACCGTGGACGGTTCCGCTTTCGCGAGATGCCGACCGCCGGGGGTGTCGTGGAGATCTCGATCGGCGAGGAGACGCCGGCGACCTCCGCCGCATGGATCGCACTCATGCAGATGGAACTGGGCCGGTACGCCTCCGCGGACAAGGCCATGGAGGTCGCCGTCCGTGAGGGTGGCGGTTCGTGGACCGATCTGGTGCTCGGCCTTCGGGACGGGCGGAACACGAACCATGTGGAAGCCATGGCGAAGCTCAAGAAGGCGAGGGCCGCAGAACCCGGCCGACCGCAGTTCGACTACTTCCTCGTCCAGGAACTCCTTTCCGGCGACAAGCTGGAGGCCTCGGAGGCGCGTTCGATCATCAAGGGCGTACTGGAGCGGAATCCTACCCATGGGGACTACTGGAGGCTTCTGGGCCTTGCGGAACGGGCCGCCGGCGGCTCCCGTCAGGCGGCCTTGGACGCCTACACGAAGGCCTTGGGGCTCAATCCGCTCGACCTGGAGGCCCGCTACAGCGCGGCGCTGGTCCTCCGCGACGCCGGTGAGAAGGGCCATGCCAGGGGCAACCTCCAGCAGGTGGTCCGCCTCGCACGGGATCCGATCCTCCTCGCCGCCGCCCAGATCGCCTTGAAGGAGTTGGAGGAGAAGCCCTGACCGTTGGTGGTTGTTTCTGGTCCGTGGTCAGCGGTCCGTGGTCCGTTGCGGGCGCTCTATCGCGGTCCATCTCCGCCCCTTCAACCCTTCAACCCCGCGCCACTCAATACCGCGGAATGGCCGGATCGACCTCAAGGCTCCAGCGGTCGATGCCGCCTGAGAGGTTGGCGAGACGACGGAATCCCTGGCTGCGCAGGTACGCGATCGCGTGGGCGCTCCTGACGCCGTGGTGGCAGTACACCACGACGTCTCGGTCCTTCCAGTCCTCCAACTCCGTGAAGCGTTCCCCGAGTTCGGAGATCGGCATCAGGCGCGAGCCGGCGATCGCGCAGAACGCATGTTCGTCGGACTCGCGGACGTCCAACAACGCCGGCGGCTCCGGTGCACGGAGGAGGGCGGCCAGTTCTGCGGGGATGATGGAGCTCATGGGAATGGCGTTGGCCACGGAGTCACCGAGGACACGGGGAGAACTGTGAACTCCTTCCTGGGCTCCCACCGAAAACCAAGAACCCATCTTCTCCGTGTCCTCCGTGCCTCCGTGGCCGAATCCGCTTTCAGCCCTCGAGTGCGGCGAGGAAGCGTTCGGCCTCGATGGCGGCGGCGCAGCCCATGCCGGAGGCGGTGATGGCCTGACGGTAGACGGAGTCGACGCAGTCGCCGGCGACGAAGACGCCAGGGACCTTGGTGCCGACGAAGCCGGTGGGCTTGAAGTAGCCGTTCTCGTGGAGGTCGAGCTTGCCCTGGAAGAGGGCTGTGTTGGGCACGTGGCCGATGGCGGCGAAGACGCCCGTGCACGGCAGGGTGGATTCCTCGCCGGTCTTGAGGTTCTTCAGCTTCACGCCGGTGACCTTGTCCTGGGCGACGTCGGTGATCTCGGTGACGACGCTGTCCCAAACGGGTTGGATCTTGGGATTCGCGAGGGTGCGGTCGGCCATGATCTTGGACGCGCGCAACGTGTCGCGGCGGTGGATCAGGTAGACCTTCGAGGCGAAGCGGGTGAGGTAGGAGGCCTCCTCACAGGCGGAGTCGCCGCCGCCGACGACGACCACGGGCTGGTTGCGGAACATCGGCAGTGCGCCGTCGCAGGTGGCGCAGTAGGTGACGCCCTTCTTCTCCAGCTCGATCTCGCCGGGGACGTGCAGGTGCTTGTGGCCGGCGCCGCTGGCGACGATGAGCGTCCGGGCCTTCACCGGTTCGCCGTCGACGGACAGTTCGGTGACGCCGTCCTTGAAGTCCACGGACTCCACGGTCGCGAAACGCACTCGGGCGCCGAACTTCTCGGCCTGCTTCTGCATGCGGGTCATCAGCTCATAGCCGTCCACGCCTTCGGGGAAACCGGGGAAGTTCTCGACGATGCTGGTGGTGGTCAGCAGGCCGCCGGGCATGGTGCCGGTGAGGACGAGGGGCTTGAGGTTGGCGCGGGCGGTGTAGATGGCGGCGGTGAGGCCGGCGCAGCCGGTGCCGATGATGACGACGTTCTCCATACTCTTTAGGAAGGGGACTGTAGCCGTGGAGACCGGGACGGCCAAACGGGATTCGAGTTGACCCGTGGTCCGTTGGTGAAGGGGTGGCGGTCAGTTTGGGGAGATGCAGTCTCGGGATCCGGCGGCAACTTGTTCACGAAGCGGCGGCAGGGACCTTCACGAAGACAACCAGGCTTGCGGAGAACGCAACGTGGTCATGGGGACCCATGCCCTCGGTGGACTCAGGCCTCTGGAACCTGCACGTAAAGCCGAAATGCCGCGGCTTTTCGAGCCGGATGGCTGAAAGCGGACGCTGCTTTTCCTGTCGCCGGCGGACCCGGCGCCATGTTGGTGAACGGACGCCAGCCATCAGTCCGTATTCGCCACGACCTCGTGGCCTACGCGGCCAGCTTGCCGAGGATGCCGGTGCTGTCGCCGAAGCGTTCCGCCGGTGCGCCCATGCGCTCGAGCATCGCGAGGAACAGGTTGGCCATCGGCGTGTTCTTCTCGTAGCGGAGGTGCCGACCGGCTTGGATCGTTCCGCCGCCGCGTCCCGCCAGCAGCACGGGAAGGTTGTTGTGCGCGTGGGAATTGCCGTCCTCGATCGCGCTGCCGTACACGATCATCGAGTTGTCGAGCAGGCTCGAGCCGTCCGGGTCCTTGGTCTCGTTCAACTGCTTG
>JAIXUV010000067.1 GCA_027483345.1 Verrucomicrobiales bacterium
TCCAACCGCGTCTCGTCGCTGACCGCGGCACCGTCGCCTTGGGCCAGATTGTTGCCATTGAGCCGCACTCCGCCGGCGGCAACCTGCACCCAGGCATGCCGGCCGGGTTCAAGGGTCAACGTCCGCTTCTCTTCCGCGAGCGGGCGCAAAAGGTGGAGCCGAACGTCGCTGTGGATCGGGAGGGATCCATCCATGCCATCCGGCGAAGCGAGCAACGTCGGCGCGCTTCCTAGCCCACGGCCTGATGACGGCAATTCCCCGTACCGGGGCTCAAACCCGCGACGGGTGGGAAACATCCAGATCTGAAGCAGATGCACCGGCTCCACCGGCGACCAGTTGTGCTCGCTGTGGAGGATTCCGGTGCCGGCGCTGATCCGCTGGACGTCACCCGCCTTCATCACCGCCGAATTCCCCATACTGTCCTCATGCCGCAGGGCGCCCGAAAGGACGTAGGTCACGATCTCCATGTCGCGATGGGGATGCATCCCGAAGCCGCCGCCGCCGGCGATCACGTCTTCGTTGATGACCCGCAATGCCCGGAAACCGATGTGGCTGGGATCATGGTAGTCCGCGAACGAGAAGGTGTGTTTCGCCTGAAGCCATCCGTGGTCGGCGTGGCCGCGGTCTTGGGATCTGCGGATCTGTATCATATCAATTTCTCCCGAAGGTTCGTTGTTTCGATTTCAGCATCACCCAGTCTGCGGAATCCGTGCCATCAACACGATCCGTACAAGTCCCTGTCCCAAAGGCATATTCCAACACATCAAGGACCACGACACCTCGTTGACCACGATTGTCCGTTGTCCGCGAAGCCGATTTGCCTAGCTTCCCCGCATGGAGGAAATCGGGTTACCCTTGGGGTCGGAGACCTTGGAAGCCGGGGCCGGGGCGAATCTCAGCGCGCACCTTTCGCAAAGGGAGCACTTTTTCCGATGCGTCCTCGAAAGCCTCGGCGAGGGCGTGCTCATCACCGATCCCGAGGGACGGATCGTCTATGCGAACGCGCAGGCGGAACGCATCACGGGATTCAGCAAGGCGGAGATGGCCGGTGCCTTGAGCCACGAACTGTTCCTTCCCGACGAAGGCCACGAGGCGGCACTGCGGCGGTTGAAGGAGCGGATGGACGGCAAGGAGGAGACCTACGAGCACGAACACCGGCGCAAGGATGGCACGCGTCATTGGGTGGCTGTCCGGGCGGTTCCCTACCGGGACCCCGCAGGACGGGTGGTCGGCACGATCGGCACCCTTCGATGCATCGAGCGTGAGAAAGGTTTGGAACGGGAGAACGAGTACCTGCGCGAAGAAGTCCGCATCCGGCCGGGATCGATCGTGGGCTCGAGCCCGGCCCTGCGACAGGTGTTGGAACAGATCGCGGTGGTGGCCCCAACCCAGGCCAATGTGCTGGTGCTGGGTGAATCCGGCACCGGCAAGGAACTCGTCGCCCGGGCCATCCATGAGGCAAGCACCCGGTCGCGTCGCCCGCTCGTCCGGGTGAATTGCGCCTCGATTCCGAAGGATCTCTTCGAGAGCGAATTCTTCGGCCATGTCCGCGGCGCGTTCACCGGCGCCATCCGCGATCGCGCCGGACGCTTCGAACTCGCCGACGGCGGCACTCTCTTCCTGGACGAGGTCGGGGAGATTCCGCAGGAGCTGCAGGCGAAGCTGTTGCGGGTGCTACAGGAAGGGCAATTCGAACGGATCGGCGAGGAGCGGACACGGACCGTCGACGTCCGGATTGTGGCCGCCACCAACCGCGACCTGCTTCAGGAAGTGCGCGAAGGACGCTTCCGCCAGGACTTGTACTACCGGCTGGGGGTCTTTCCGGTCCAACTGCCGCCGTTGCGCGACCGGATCTCCGACATCCCGGCGCTGGCGGAGTTCTTCCTGCGCACGGCTTCCGCGCGACTCGGCGTTCGGACACCCCGCATGGGCTCCGCGCAGGTCGCCGCGTTGCAGCGCTATGACTGGCCCGGGAACGTGCGGGAACTCCAGAACGTGCTTGAACGGGCCGTGATCCTGTCGCGAGGCGGTACGTTGCAGGTGGAATCACTTCTCCCAGGTGCGGACAAAGCCCGCCATGACGATCCAGCCGCCACTTCGACGGTCGGTCCGGTGACCACGCTTGCCGACATCGCCCGGCTGGAACGCGAGCTCATCCGGCGCGCCCTGGAGGAATCCGGCGGGAAGATCTATGGAGCCGACGGCGCCGCAGCCCGCCTCGGGCTCAAGCCCACGACCCTTGCCTCCCGCATCAAGGCGGCAGGACTGGACGCGCGATGACCGTCTGGACGCGGTTTTCGGAAAGATTCCGCTAAAGCCCACCCGACTCCCGCCGATGGTTCCTGTGGGAAACCGGATTCGGAAGCCGCAGGAGGTGGCCGACGGACCGGGGATTGGGAAAGAATCTTATGAAACGCACGTTCGTCGTGTGTGCGGCCATGATGGCCATTCAAGTGGGGGGCTCCGCGGAAATCGTGGAGGAACTGCAACCCGGTGACGGGGACGTCACCATCATCGAGGATACCGGGGAGAATCCGGACATGGACTCGTTGCTGGGCAATCCCGACAGCGGTCTGTTCGACAACTTCGTCAACGGCGTCTGGCAAGACCCGTACTCGATGGGCCCCGGTTCGACGGGCTACTCGGGCGGCTCCAGCAACGTCAGCATCGGCTACCTGCCCTCGTCCGGAGGTTCCAGCAGCATGTTCTCCATGGGAGCCACCGCTTCGCTGGACATCTTCCGTCTCAGCATGCCCGGCGCGCGACTGACCCTGACTTCGGTCGATCCGGTCCCCGAACCCGGCACCTGGGCGGCGATCGTCGCCATCGGCGCCATCGGCACCTCGGTCTGGTTCCGTCGTAGGATCGCCTGAGTCGCGGCCATCAGGTGATGCGGACCGCTTCCCGGTCGACTGGCGCATCGTGAATACGGAAGGCGTTCGCGATTTCGGAAATCGCGATCTCCGCCGCCTTCTCGGACCGGGCGTGGATCCGCACGAGGACGTCGCCCGCGGAGACTGAATCTCCCACTTGGACGATCCGATCGAAACCGACTTCGGGATCGACCACGTCGCCGGCCTGCAACCTTCCCGCACCCAGACGGCGCAAGGCCTCGCCCAATAGGCGGGCATCGACCTGACAGACGCAGCCGGAAGCGGGGCTCTGGAACTCCTGGACCACGGGAGCGAGCACGTCCGACCTGAGCTTGCGAGAATAGGCGTCCATGTCGGCACCCTGCCGTTCCAACATGCGTTGCCAAACCGCGAGCGGACGTCCCGAATCCAATTCGGCGGCGGCGACGCCGATCGCCGCAGCGAGGTCGGCGGCACGGCCGGTCTGGACCATCAGGCTTCCGGCAAGGCAGCACACCAACTCCCTGAGGTCGGCGGGCCCCTGCCCGCGGAGGCATTCCACCGACTCGACCACCTCGAGCCAATTGCCGGCGGAGCGTCCGAGCGGCTGGTCCATGCGGGTCACGAAGGCTCGGGTTCCGACGCCGCACTGGTTGGCCAAACCCTCCAGCGACTCCGCCAACCGCGTGGCCTCGGCCCGGGTGCGCATGAAGGCCGCGGCACCGCACTTCACGTCGAGGACCAGGGCTTCCAAGCCTTCGGCCAGCTTCTTCGACAAGATCGAGGCGGTGATGAGGTCGCGGCTTGGAACCGTGCCGGTGACATCCCTCAGCGCGTAGAGGATCCGGTCCGCGGGCACCATCCGGTCGGTCTGGCCGACCATCGCCACGCCGTCCACCTCGACCAGTTCCCGGATCCGTTCCGACGACAGCCGGGTGCTGAAGCCCGGGATGCTCTCAAGCTTGTCGAGGGTGCCGCCGGTGATGCCGAGTCCGCGGCCGGAAATCATCGGCACACGGAATCCGAGGCTGGCCAGCAAGGGAGCCAACGGCAGCGACACCTTGTCGCCGACGCCACCGGTGGAATGCTTGTCGACCACCGGCCGGCGTGGATCCGGCGTCCATGCAAGCACCTCGCCGGAATCGCGCATGGCGAGGGTCAGCGTCCGGCGTTCGGAATCGTCCATCCCGCGGAACAGGACCGCCATCAGGAAGGCGGACACCTGCTCCCGCGGGAGTGCGCCGGCCACCACCTCCCTCACGAATCCTTGGATCTCATACGGCGATAACGCGCCGCCGTCCCGCTTGCGCTCGATGAGGTCGAGGAATGCCATGCAGCGGATTCAATCCACGGAGGTCGCCGAACGCGAGCGCGGAGGCGCATGCTTGGAAACGGGTCCGGCAAACGGTCCGGAGCGGCTCCCTCGACCGGCGTGGGACGACACTGGCCAGAATCCGGCCGTGGTGGTACCCCTCTCGTTCGCAGCGCTCCGGTAGGGCGCCTCCAACATGGCCAACAAAGTCATCCGAAAGAAGGATCTCGACGTCGAACAGGTCCAGCCCGCTGTCACGCCTCCGCCGCTCGACGGCTCCGAGACCTCGTTCTTCACCAAGCCGAAGCTGTCTTCCAAGTCGAAGAAGCGGGACATCCCGGAGGGACTTTGGACCAAGTGCCCCAGCTGCGAGAACCTGATCTACGACAAGGAGTTGGACGACAACCTGAAGGTATGTCCGAAGTGCTCCCACCATTTCAAGCTGGGTGCCCGTGAACGGATCCACTCGCTCGTCGAGACCTGTTCCTTCGAGGAGATCGATCCCCTGATGGAGAGCGTCGACGTGCTCCGCTTCACCGGCACCGCGAGCTACGAGGCCAAGCTGAACTCGTACCGCAAGAAGATGCCGATGCTGAAGGACGCGGTGATCACGGGCCTGGGATCCATCGGCCCGCATCGGGTGGCCTTGGGCGTGATGGACTTCAACTTCCTGGGCGGCTCGATGGGTTCCGTGGTCGGCGAGAAGCTCACCCGCCTGATCGAAACCGCGACCGAGCGGGGCGTCCCGCTGATCATCGTCTCCAGCAGCGGTGGCGCCCGGATGTACGAAGGGATGTTCAGCCTCATGCAGATGGCCAAGACGTGCGGCGCCCTCGCCTACCATGGGCGTCAACGTTTTCCGTACATCAGCATCCTCACCGATCCGACCACGGCCGGCGTCATGGCCAGCTACGCGAGCGTGGGCGACCTGATCCTCGCGGAGCCCTGCGCCACGATCGGGTTCGCCGGACGACGCGTGGTCGAAGCCACGACCCAGTCCGAGCTGCCGCCCGATTTCCAGACCGCGGAGTTCCTGATGAAGCGGGGCCTGATCGATTCGATCGTCCCGCGGTTGGAGATGAAGTCCCGCCTGATCGGCTACCTGGACTTCCTGACCGCGGCCCGTCGGGACTCCTGAAGCCATAGGATTCGGCTTCGATAGGACCTGCGTCACCGGGGAGGCAAGGGTCCGTTGCCGGATGTCGACTTCGGATCCACCCTCGCCCATGGCCAAGGCACCTGAACTGGAACTGAAGACCGGGGACGTGGCCCCCGACTTCTCCGCCGTCACCACCGACGGTTCCCGCATCGAACTCTCACGGCTCCGGGGCAAGCACGTGGTGCTCTACTTCTACCCGAAGGACGACACCCCGGGATGCACCAAGGAAGCCTGCGGATTCCGGGACGCCTTCCCGGACTTCACCGCCGCCGGTGCGGTAGTCCTCGGGGTCAGCACGGACCCGGTACGCTCCCATGTCCGCTTCACGGAGAAGTTCCGGTTGCCGTTCCCGCTGATCGCGGATGAGGACCGTTCGGTGGTCAACACGTACGGCGCCTGGGGCGAGAAGACGTTCATGGGACGCCGCTATCAAGGCACCTTCCGGATCACCTATCACATCGGTCCGGACGGGCTCATCCGGAACATCTGGCCGCAGGTGAAACCGGA
>JAIXUV010000132.1 GCA_027483345.1 Verrucomicrobiales bacterium
CGATCCGGTTGTTCCGTCGGGAGAACCGCCGCTTCGCCTGGCGACGCGAACTGCCCTCCGCCGGCGTCGTCTTCCACCACGGCGCAATCCTCTGGGCCGCCGCGTTGATCCTCGTCCACGTCTTCCGGGATTCGCTGCTCTCCGCGGGGCGCTTCGACTCGGAGGTTGTCCGCGCCGGTGCGTGGTGGCGGGCCTTCACCGCGACCTCCCTGCATTCCGACGTCGCACACCTCGCGGCGAACACCCTCACCGGCGGTGTCGCGATGGGCTTCGCCATGGGACGCTTCGGTCCCGGCACCACCCTCGCCCTCTCCCTCGCGGCGGGCGCGGCGGGCAACGCCTTCGCCATGGCCGCACGCGGCACACCGTACCTCGGCCTCGGCGCCTCAGGCGTGGTCATGGGCGCCGTCGGGTTGCTCACAGGGCACGCTGTGACGTGGTGGAAGATGAGCCGCCACGCCTCACGGCGTGTGCTCGGCGGCCTCGCCGCGGGTTCGTTCCTGTTCCTCGTGGTCGGCGTGGATCCCGCCGCCGACGTCCTCGCCCACTTCGGCGGATTCCTCGGCGGAACCGTCCTCGGCGCGCTTGCCTCGTGGTGGCGCTGGGAACGTGGCGACCGCGCCTGGATGGTCGCCTTCGCCGCCACGACAGCAGCCGCCTGGACGCTCGCGATGCTGCGTCCCTAAGCGCCCCACCTCCCGCAAGAAGGGACCTCAGGCAAAGAAGCAAAGTGGAAGCCGATAGACCTCGGGCGTCCGATTCAGAAATCCGTGGGATCCGTGGGAATCCGTGTACGAATCGCGGCATCCGTTCCCTTGGCGCCCTTGCGGCTCCGCGTGAGGCTCCCTTCCTTAGCCTCAGGGCCGCAGACGGAAGAATCCCGGACTGTTTCCCGGCGTCTCGCGGAACTCCCGTCGGCCATCCGGCAGCACCCCGGTCGAGACCGGAACCCAGGCACCGAGGTCCACCGAACGTTCGAGCACCTCGTCCACTCCCAGGCGGGGTTGGAACCGAAGGACGACGCCGGTTCCTTCGAGCGACGCCGCCAACAGCGGTTTCGGGACGACCGCCGGCGATCCGACCCTTCCCTCCAACACCACGTCGTCGCCAACGCCGCCCAGGCCGGTGAACTCGAAGGGTCCGTTCCCATAGAGATGGATCCGCAGGAACACCGGGTCCGCCACCGCGACGAGGAACCCCAGGGCGCCGAGGTCCGCCACGAACTCGCCGTTCCCGTCGAAGGTCGGCGTTCCGGCCGCCGCCACCGCCACGAAGTCCCGTCCATTGGTGCTGACCGAAACGCCCGCGCTCCTCGGATCCGTCTCGCCGCCGAAGACGTTCTGGAAGTAGGGCCGGAACCTCAGCGCCTCAAGCGTGAGCCGACGTCCGGCCGCCGGGGCCACGGTCCATTCGTAGTGCTGTCCAGCCGCCATCGACGCGGCCAGGTCCTGCGCGTAGCGGTCCCCTCTCGCCTCGCTTCCAAAGGTGTTCCGAGCGCGGTCGAGATAAGTTGTCGGCACCAGTCCGGGACCGCGGACCACCGGACCCGCAACCACGCGCGAAGAGCTCCGACCCGGCGCCAAGGACACCTCGTTCCCCATGGCGCCGGTGAATTCGAACGCCACCAGACCCACCCGTTCTCCATCGGCGAACGGCGTCGCGGACACCTCCGCCGAGCGGCGTCCCTGCCCCACCGCGTTGCGCGGGAAGACCGCGAAGTAGTGGGGCACGCCGTTCGACAGTCCCGTCACCACGCTCTCCCGAGCCGCCCCCACATCGATCGATCTCGGGTAGTTGCCCGAGGTCGTGCCGAACCGCACCTCGTAGTTCGTGGGAACCGGACCCGAGGTCGGCTCCGACCAACGCAGCGTGATCCGGCCATCGCCGTCCTCGGCGCGGAGCGCCGGCGAGTCCGGCGTCCCGTCCAGGGCGACGTCGAGCGACCGCACGACGGGTTCGCCGGACAGCGCCTGGACGCGGACGGAATGGAGCCCACGCCCCCAACGGACGGGCAGGACGACGATTCCGCCGGCTTCGACGCCTTCCGCCGCGGTCAGGCCGTCCACCAGAACCCGCAGCCGCCCCACGTTCGTGGTCGCGACTTCCAAACGGTATTCGCCCGCCGTCCGCGCCAGGAGGTTCCAGCCGAACCAGCCCCCGGGTCCTGAGATCCGGCCGGAGGCCGGCTCCGCGGACAACGCCC
Organism: Verrucomicrobiales bacterium; assembly: GCA_027483345.1. Lineage (GTDB taxonomy): Bacteria > Verrucomicrobiota > Verrucomicrobiia > Limisphaerales > UBA9464 > SXXZ01. The sequence goes on from JAIXUV010000132.1 coordinate 2,204, forward strand.
AGCGCGCCGCCGAAGTGGTCAAACGTGCCGGCACATCGACGCCGTTCGAAGGCTCGGGCGGGAGCGAGGATCCATGTTCGTCCACCCCGATGGTCAGCGGGAAGAGGCCGGCGTCCTGCATCGAACCCCGGGGCCACGTCGTGTAGGTGCCCCAGGTGTAGAGGGCGCCGCCGGAGAGCGCGAAGAGGTCCATCGAGTCCACCGCCGTCCGCCGTGCCCGGGGATCCCGGAACTTCGCCCAGTTCTGGATCGGCACGGCGCCGAAGTCGCCGCCCAACGACCAACCGCCCTCGTAGGCGACCACCTCCAGCCCGAAGGCCTGCGCATAACGGGCCTGCGAGGCCACGGCCGCGGCGTGGGATTCAAGGCGTTCCGAGGGCTGCCCGTTCGCCTCGCCACCGGAAGGGATTCCCCCGGCGAAGAGGGCGTCCACCGACACCACCTCGAACGCGTCGAAGTACACCGCCCGGTCCGGATCCACGGACACCTCGAACGGATTGAAGTACCTCGGATACCCGGTGGAGGTGATCCGCAGCGTCTTCGGCCCGGCCTCGGCGACCTCGAAGACGAAGGAACCGTTGTTCTCGAACCGCCGGGAATCCCGGTTGAAGCCGATTCCCGGCACCCAGTGTTCCCCGACCGGTCCCTCATGGGAGGCCGCGCGCGGCGTGATGTTGCGGCCGTCGATTTCGAAGAACACCCCGGTCTCCCGATCCGGCCGGGCCGCCGCCTGGAAGCGCAGCGCATAGGTTCCCGGCAACGCGAAGTTCACGACACGGCTGACCGAACTCGTCCCGGCCAACCACAGGCCCTGCGTCCCCTGCGGCGGATCCGGCGGGAATCCCGCCAAGGGCGGATTCGCCGCCACGACGACCCCCATCACCAACGGTCCGTAGCTGGATCCCGGTGGACCTTCGGGATGCACGGTCCAGGTGGCCGGATCCCAGTCCGGTTGGCCGTATTCCGCTCGGACCGCCCCGTCGATGGTGATCCCGTGCAGCCCCGTCACGACCGTGTTCGTGCCGTGCAGGGTGTCGCCGGCCTGATCCTCGGAACTCAACAGCAGGTAGGACGTGTTCGGCTCCAAAAGCGCGGGAGTTGCCAGCCTCACCACCGAGCTCACGTCCACCAAAGGATCCGCGGTCGAAGTCCGCCCCTGGGCCACGACCGACCGGTCGGACGCCCGGAGCAACCAGAGGTCGTGGTCCCGCTTCGGTCCGTGTGGGATCCGGCGACCCAGCTCGTACACCGCCAACAGCGTGGCGCCGGTCGTGAAACGGAGTCCCAGGAGCCTCCGGACATCCGGCGCCGGGATCACCGGGCCGAACGTTTGCACCGAGAAGGCCGACGGGGCGGACCTTCGACCGAACAACCCTGCCGTTCCCTGCGCGTTCCACCCCGATCCCGCGGGCATCGCCACCGGCGCGCCGTCCGCCAACACCGGCGCCTCGAAGCCGCCGTCCACCACCGGCGTGTGCGACTGTGTCCCCTGCGGGTTGCCCGAACTGTAGTAGACCGCACCACCGCCACCCCAGAAGTCGCGTCGCACCGGATGGGGCTCCGCCACGTGGGCCACCCCGTCCGCGTTGTTGAAGTACCGGTCGAGGAAGTCGAAGGCCGTCTCCGCGGTGCCCTGGAAGTTGTCGTACTGGTACTCCAACAGGAAACGCACCCGCGTCCCCATCGCACCGTCACCGAACTCCGAACGGAAGATCCGGCTCATCCGCAACGAACGCAGCGCATGCCACCGGTAGAAGGAGTCACCCGTCGGATTCATGCCGTCGAAGTCGAGGATCCGGCCTTCCTCCGTTCCAAACACCACCTCCCGCCTGCCGTCCTCCGCGTTCTCAGGCCCTTGGCTGAAGGAGAAGTTCCAGATCTCGTTCCCCCGCTCCAGGTACACACGCAGGTTCGGATTCAACGGCGGATGCACCGGATCCACCCGCGGCGCGTCATACGGATCCACGCCGTCCGATCCGTTCCGGATCAGGCGCGCCACCTTCCGCACGTAGTCGTCGTCCGCCCGGTGGGGAATGCAGGCGTACAGGTCCTTCCCCGTCTCGTTCGACAGCTGGACCATCAGCTCCCAGTGGCGCAGCGAACCCACGTCGCGATGCGTCGAGTACGCCGGACGGATGCGGTCCGACCAGGTGCGTTCCGTCTCGAAGTTGCTGATCCAACGCAGGACGGAATAACGCCCGAACGCGCGCAGGGCACGGACGTCGAACCGGCTCCCGGCCGGCTGCGGGATGGCCGATCCCACCGACTCCGGTCGCTCCAACGCGATCCGTCGGACTCCGCTCGCGGCTGTGTCCGAGGGCGATCGCCGCGTCTCCGTGAGGTACAGGAAGAGGATGTCCAACGGCTGGATGCGGACCTCGGCGACGGTGCGGTTGGACGCGGCATCCCAGCCCACACCGAAAGGCAACACGTTGCCGACGCTCCGTCCGCCGACGAAGAACTCCCCGGCCACACCCTGGAACGTGGCCCGGGCCCGACCCTCGAAGCTGAGGCGGTAGGTCCCGGCGACCGACGCCGGCTCGGCGCCTTCCCACACGATGATCGCCCCGTCGCCCCGCGGCCATCCATCGGGGTCCCGTTGCGGCCAAGTCGCCCGGTCTTCGCCGAATCCCGGGTCACGCCACTCGTCGCGGGCCCCATCCATCGCGTTGGCCCAGATCTCGTCGGCGTAGGTATCCATGTTCAACGCCGCAAGCGACGCCACGTCCAAGAGCTCCTCCGCGAACCCCGGACCGCTCCAGAGCAGCCGCATCCGCGCCGGACCCGAGTCCTGGCGGTACTCGATCCGCAGCTCGTGCCGGACGCCCGCCTCGAGGGTCACCTCCGCCACGTGACGACCGGGCGTGGACCAGGCGTCGATCCGGCGCATGTACGTCGCCTCGCCCTCGCGTCTCAGATCCAAGCGGACGCCGTCGTCGGCCTCGACCACGAGCCGATGGACCCCGGAGTTGCGCGGCATGAACCTGCCGGACCAGCGCACGCTGAAACGTTCGGCACCCACCGCGGCGAAACGGGGCGAGGCCGAGCCGCCGGGCCGGATGCCGGGGGACCAATCGAAGTCGAGGCGGACGTCGCGTCGATCGAAGGAAGGTTCGCCCTGGAGGTCGGCATTGGCGAAGTAGTGTCCGAGCAGACCGCCATCCAGCAGGCCACCGGAACCCGATCCGGCCCGAAGGCAGACAGGGGGAAACGACCCCAGCAACAGCAGGGCGAACAGCACCCGAACAAGAAACCCAATCCGGAACATGGGCAGGATGCTAACCCGGAAACCGCTCCGGAAAAACGTCACGATTGCGACAACGTCGCCGAGTCTCCTGCACCTGTAGGAGACGACGTCAGGAGTCTCTCGCCCTCAGGCCCGCAACCTCCGACCGAGCAAGGCGCCGAGCAAAGCCACCCTGGCTTTTCGATCCTTTCCCCGGTTCAACGCTCCCGGGTGAGACGGCCGTCGCGGCCAACGCGGTAGCGGATGCCCCGCCACACGACCTGGTCCCCGAAGAGCGCCGCGGCCCACACCGCCACGCCCAGCAGATCCCTCGGCACCGCCATCGCGAAGACCCAGCCTTCGGTCGAAGGCGGGCGGCCCGGGATCGCGGCCAACCTCTCGGCCAGAGAACGTGCCATCCAGGACCGGGCGAGGAGGAAGAACGCGAACAGGCCCAGAAGCCGAAACGCCCAAGGATCCGGAATGGCCGCGGTGAACCACACCGCCACCGCCGCCAGCAGGGGCCAGAGCGTTCCGTTCGAAAGGATGCTCGCCGCGTAGGGCGCGGGACGGCAGACGCGGATGGTTCGGTTCCAGCGAACCTGATGCGCCCACACCGCAGCCCAGCCCGACGGGGCGTCGAGGCATTCCACCACCACCGGCGACAGCTCGATCTTCCACCCGGCCTTCGCCAGCCGATGGCCTAGCTGGAAGTCGTCCGCCAGGTGGTCGGCCAACGACCGGAATCCACCGATCTGCTCGAGGGCCTTCCGACGCACGAGCATCGCCGCACCCAGCGCGAAATCCATCGGCGCCAACATCCGGGACTGCAGCACCTGGCTCCAGAAGTCCGCGTTCGCCGCCACCGCCTCCCAGCGCATCGCCGCGGTCACCGGGTTGGCGAGACGGTAGAAGCCGTTGACCAGGCCCACGGCTGGGTCCCGCAGCGGCACCACGAGGTTGGCGAGGAAGTCCGACGGAACCCGGACGTCGGCGTCACTGACGAGGATCAGGTCTTGCGTGGCCAACCGCTCCGCTTGGGCGAGCTTGGAGACCTTGGCGTTGACGCCGACCGGCTCGGGGAAGACGCACAGGCGCGCGTCCCGATTCGGATGACGCGCCAGGAGTCCACGGACGAGTTCGCACACCGGATCAGCGGGATCCTGGACGAGGAACAGCACCTGGACCGGCCCCGCGTACACCTGCCACATCCAGCTCTCGAGGCACTCGAGGGTGTGCTGGTCGCACCCCTTCAGCGGCTTGAGCAGGGTGATGCCCGGAGCGTCCCGGTGGTCCGCCACTCGCTGATGCAGCGGGAAGCGCCGGGCGGCAAGGAACTGCCAGACCACGATCCCGAAGCTCAGGACCGCCAGGCCGACCAGCACGATGGCGGGAATCGCACCCATCTTCGGACCTCAGCGGGCGGCGCTCCCGACCGCGTTCTCCCAGCGGCCGCCAGCCAGCCGTTCGGAAAGTCCGCGGACGATGTCCCCGACGAGGGCGGGGCCTTCGTACACCAGTCCGGTGTACACCTGCACGAGCGTCGCGCCGGCGGTGACCTTCTCCCAGGCGTCCTGGGCGTCGAGCACGCCGCCGACGCCGAGGATCGGAACCCGACCCGAGGTCTGGCGGTACAGGTGACGGACGACCTCCGTGCTGCGCGCAGCGAGGGGACGTCCGCTCAATCCGCCCGTCTCGCGGTAGACGCGCTGGGCGAGGTGGTCCTGGACGGACGGACGGGCGATGGTGGTGTTGGTGGCGACGAGGCCGGCGAGGCGGCGCGGCTCCACCAGGCCCACGATCTCGTCGAGCGCCTCGAAGGTCAGGTCCGGCGCGACCTTCACCAGGATCGGCTTCGTCGGGCCGCCCGCCGCGAGCTCGGCGTTCACCGCCTGGAGCGATTCAAGGATGGCGTCCAACGCGGCGCGGTCCTGCAGCTGACGCAGGTTCGGGGTGTTGGGCGAACTGACGTTCACCACGAAGAAGTCGGCCAGTCCCCACAAGGCGCGGAAGGAAGCGGTGTAGTCCTCGGCGGCGGACTCGATCGGCGTGACCTTCGACTTGCCGAGATTGATGCCCACGGGATGCGCCGGCCAGAGGCCCTTGGCGCGCCAACCGCGAAGCCGATCGGCCAACGCGGCGGCACCGCCGTTGTTGAAGCCCATCCGGTTGACCAGGGCCTCGTCGTCGACGCACCGGAACATCCTTGGCGCCGGGTTGCCGGGCTGCGCGTGCCAAGTGACCCCGCCGAGTTCACTGAAGCCGAACCCCATCGAACGCCAGACCGGGACCGCGGCGGCCTGCTTGTCCATGCCCGCGGCCAGTCCGACCGGGTTGGGGAACCGGAGTCCGAACGCGGTCACCGGCAAGTCCGGAACCTCATAGACCGAGGAGATCAGGTCGCGCGCCACGCCGATGCGGCTGGCCATGGACAGGAGTCCGAGGGTCCGGTTGTGGACGTTTTCGGAATCCTGCGCGAACAGGAACGGGCGGGCGAAGGTTCGGTACAACCAACTCATGCAGCCGCGGACGATGCCTGAATCGCGCCCGCGGGTTAACGCGAAACTGCCGGAGGGGGAGGTGGGGTTGAAAAGTTGAATGGTTGAAGGGCTGAAGGGCTGGGTGGGAGATGGCACTGGGCTTTTCGGGGAAAACCCATGGCCGCCGATGGAACGCTTCAACGCTTCAACGTCTCCGACCCCAATCCACGGCCGACTGGCCGGCCCGCGTGCCGGTCGCGAAGCAGCCCTGCATCAGGTAGCCGCCGGTCGGTGCCTCCCAGTCGATCATCTCGCCGGCAACGAAGACCCCGGGGTGGCTGCGGAGCATCAGGTGGCCGTCGAGTTCCGACCAGCGGACGCCGCCCGCTGAGGAGATCGCCTCGGCGATGGGTCGCGGACGTTCCAGGCGCAGCCGGCACCCCTTCACCGCGGCGACGAGTTGTCCGGCGTCCTGGAAGTCCCGAACACCGGCGGCGTGGGCCACGACCGCCGCAACAGCCGGACCCAGACGCCATCGGACGGTTCCCTCCGCCAGGAAGTTCCTCCGGCACACACCCAACCGACGCGACAGCACCTCGGCGGCGACGGATGGCTTGAAGTCGATCCGGATCTCCGGCTCGGGCATCGCACGCAGCGCCGCACCCAGCGCATACACGGCGCCGCCTTCCAGTCCGTACCGCGTCACCAGCAACTCGCCGTCCACGGACTCCGCGCCTGCGTGCACCCGCAGGTTCTTCAGCGGCTTTCCCTCGGCGACTTCGAGGACCTGCGCAGGCCACGCGATCTCCCATCCGCAGTTGGCCGGGGCCAGGGGCGCCACCGAGACGCCCAGGCGGGCCAGCCCATCGACCCAGCCGCCATCCGAACCGGTCTCCGGCCACGAGCCGCCTCCCAGCGCGAGGATGATCCCGTCGAAGGTCTCCGTAAGGACGGCGCCCTCGTGCTCGAAGTCCACATCCCAGGCGGGGCCGCTTCGACGCAGTCCCGTCCAGCGGTGGCGCAGACGGAACCGGACGCCGGCGGCGCGCAGCCGTTCGACCCAGCGACGGAGCAGCGGCGCCGCCTTCATCTCGCGCGGATAGACCCTCCCGGTGGACGCGGCGAAGGACTCGACACCGAGTCCGGACGCCCACGCCCGGAGCGCCGTCGCGTCGAAGTCGGCCAGCAACGAATCCCAGGCCTGGGCCGGCTGGCCCGGACCCGAGTACCGTCGCCGGAAGTCCTCCACCGGCTCGTCGTGGGTGAGGTTCAGGCCGCCGCGGCCGGCAACGAGGAACTTGCGGCCGACCGAGGACTTGGCGTCGAAGACGGTGACGTCGGCTCCGCCCGCCGCCGAAACCTCCGCGGCCCGCAGTCCTGCGGGACCTCCGCCGACGACCGCGATCCGTACGCCGTCGGATGGCCCGACGTTCTCCACCGCCTTCAACCCTTCATGGCCTCCAGCTCCTCCCATCGGGCGTAGAGCCGGGCCACGTTGCGTTTCCCGGACTCGATCTCCTCGGTGAGTTCGGCGACCCGGGGACCGTGCTTGCGGTGGAAGTCCGGCTCCAGGAAGCGGGCCTCCTTCTCCGCGACCTCGGCCTCGGCCACGTGGATCGCCTCCTCGATGCCGTCGAGTTCGCGCTGCTCCTTGAAGCTCAGCTTGCGTCCCTTGGGCGCGGGCTTCGCCTGGGGCACCACCGCGGCCGGGACCTTCGCCGCCGCCGTCCACGCCCTGGGATCGGGCTCGGAGGCGGTGTTGCGGGCGCGACGCCGCTTCTCGAGGTAGTAGTCGTAGCTGCCCTCGCTGAAGGTCACCTGGCCCTCGCCCTCGAAGGCCACGATCCCGGTGCAGACGCGGTTGAGGAAGTAGCGGTCGTGGCTGACCACCAGCACGCATCCCGGGAACAGCACCAGCGCCTCCTCGAGGACACGCATGGTCTGGAGGTCCAGGTCGTTCGTCGGCTCGTCGAGGATCAGGAAGTTGCCGCCGCGCTTGAGCACCCGCGCGAGCAGCAGACGGCTCCGTTCGCCGCCGCTCAGGTGGCGCACCTGGGTGGTGATGCGGTCGTCGGTGAAGAGGAACCTCTTCAGGTAGCCCCGCAACGACAGCTTGTCGTCACCCCACTGAACCCACTCCGTGCCGTCCGAGACCTCCTCGAGCACGGTGCGGTTCTCGTCCACGCGCAGACGTCCCTGGTCGACGTAGTTGAAGCGCGTGAGCCCGCCAATGCGCACCTCGCCCGCTTCCGGCGCCAGATCCCCAAGCACCAGCCGGAGCAGCGTCGTCTTGCCGAGGCCGTTGCGGCCGGTGACCCCGATGCGGGTCTTGGCGGCGAAGTTGAAGCTGAGGTCGGAGAACAGGCGACGTCCGCCGAGGGTGATGCCGACGCCTTCGACCTCGACCACGCGGTTGCCGAGCGGTGGCGGCGGCGGGATGACCAGCTCCATCTCCGACTCGGACGGCGGTGGCGCGTCCTCCTGGGCGTCCTGGAACCGGTCCAGCCGCGCCTGGCTCTTGCTCGTCTGCGCCTTCGGACGACGACGCACCCATTCGATCTCCCGGCGCAGGAACATCTGGCGCTTGTGTTCCACCAGCTCCTCCGTGGCGAGCTTCTCCGCGCGTTGGGAGAGGTACTCGGTGTAGTTGCCCTCGTACCGTTCGAAGACGCCGTTGCGCAGCTCGACGATGCGCGTCGCGACCTGGTCGAGGAAGTGGCGGTCGTGGGTGACCACGAGCAGTCCGCCCGGGTAGCCGGCGAGGTAGCCGGTGATCCACTCCACGGATTCGGTGTCGAGGTGGTTGGTGGGCTCGTCGAGGATGAGCAGCTCGGGCTTCGCCACCAGGGCCCGGGCGAGGGCGACGCGGCGACGTTCACCGCCGGACAGCGTCCCGATCACGCGGTCGTCGGGCGGACAACCCAGCTGGTTCAGTGCGGTGCGCACCCGGTTGTCGACCGTCCAGCCGTCGAGTTGGACGATGCGTTCCTCGAGTTCGTCATGGCGGTTCGTGTAGCCGGGGAGGTTCTCGAACTCCTCGATCAGGGCCAGCACCGGGGCCGCGCCGCTGCGGGCCGCCGCATGGACCGTCAGCGTCGGATCCAGCTCGAACGCCTGCGGCAGGTAGCCGACGACCAGATCGCGGCGGCGGACGATCTCCCCGTCGTCGGGCACGGACTCCCCCGCCAGCATCCGCAGGAAGGTCGACTTGCCTGCACCGTTGCGACCGACCAGCCCGATGCGGTCGCCGGCTCCGATGGCCAGCGTGGCGCGGTCGAGCAGGGCGCGGTCGTTCACCTTGAGGACCAGTTCCTGGGCCGAGATCAGCACTCCTTCATTCACGAGGCCGCGGACAGTACACATCCCACGCCGCACCGCCACCTTGGTATGGCCGGCGGAATTGGTGGGGGTGTTGGAAGGTTGAAAGGTTGAAAGGTTGAAGGGTCGAAGGGCGGAAGCCAATCGCAGCTCCCTGCTTCCCGCTCTCTGCTTTCATCCCGGGGGATTCGACATCCGCGGGAGGTGTGGCAGCCTTGGGGTCCGATGTCCGTCCCGGAACCGCAACAGGAAGTCCCGCTCCGCTCGTGCCTCTACGAGTGCCGCGTGATGCACCAGCGTCGGATCCCGCGGCGCAACCGGTTCGAACACGGGGTCTTCCTCGTCGGAGTCGACCTCGACGAACTGGGCCGGCTCGACGGATCCCTGCGGTTCTTCGGACACAACCGGGGGCGACCCTACGAATTCCGCGATTCGGACCACCTGCGTTTCCCCGCCGAGAACCCCGGCGCGACCCTGCGCGATTCCCTCGCCTCCTGGCTCCAGACGCAGGGCGTTTCCCTGCCTGCGGACGCACGCATCTTCCTCATCACTCTCACGCGGGTGGCTGGATACATCTTCAATCCCGTCAGCTTCTACTTCTGCGAGGCGACCGACGGCTCCCCGATCTGCGCGGTGGCCGAGGTCGGCAACACGTTCGGGGAACTGAAGCCCTACCTGGTGCCG